>CAZEIW010000208.1:0-17462 GCA_964512305.1 uncultured Burkholderiaceae bacterium
TCTACCACGTGTTCTCGCGCCAGCCGCAGGAGACGCAGCTCTTCAACGGCCGCATCGACCGCGCGCGCACCCGCGCGCTGCTCGATTCGCTGATTCCCGCCGCCGGCATCGACGCGGCCTTCGTCTGCGGGCCGGCCTCGATGATCGACGAGGTCGAGGCGGCGCTGCTCCACGCCGGCGTGCCGGCCGCGCGGATCCACGCCGAACGCTTCGGTGAGCCGCGCGCCGGCGCGCCGCAGGTACGCGAGCCCGCCGTCGAAGAAGCCGCGCCAAGCGCGGCGGCCCGCATCGCCGTGACGATCGACGGCCTCCGGCGCGAATTCGACTTCAAGCCCGGCCAGCACTCGATCCTCGAAGCGGGCCTGGCCGCCGGCCTGGACCTGCCGTTCTCCTGCCGCGGCGGCATGTGCTGCACCTGCCGCGCACGGCTGCTCGAGGGCGAGGTCAGGATGCGGCGCCAGTTCGCGCTCGAGCCGGCCGATCTCGCCGCGCGTTTCGTGCTCGCCTGCCAGGCCTATCCGCTCACCCCTCGGGTGGCGCTTTCGTTCGACGATCGCTGATGGCGCGCGGACGGGCAGCGGACTACGAGCAGCAGCGGCTGTCGATCCGGCAGGCGGCGGCGCGGCTCTTCGCCGAGCGCGGCTATCCGGCCACCTCGATCGCCGACCTCGCGCGCAGCTGCCGGGTCTCGAAGGCGCTCGTCTACCACTATTACCGCGACAAGGAGCAGCTGCTGTTCGACGTCGCCGACGGCTATCTCGACCGCCTGCAGGCGATCGTCGCGCAGGCCGATGCCGGAAAGCTGGCCCCGGCGCCGCGGCTGCGGGCGCTGATCGAAAGCTTCATGCGCGAGTACGAGCACGCCGGCGCGCAGCACCGCGTCCTGGTCCAGGACGTCAAGTACCTGAGTCCGGCCCACCGCAGCCACGTGCGGGCGCGCCAGCGCGAGGTGGTCGACGGTTTCGCCGCGGCCATCGGCGCGATCGTGCCGCGGGCGTCCGCGACGCCGCGGCTCAAGCCGCTCACGATGGTGCTGCTCGGCATGATGAACTGGACCTTCACCTGGCTCAGGGACGACGGCCCGCTCAGCTACGACGACGTGGCGCAACTGGTGGCCGACCTGTTCCTGGGCGGTCTCGGCGCCGCCACCGCGGGAGGCCATCGGCCGGCGCCGGTGCGTGTTGCGGGGCGGCACTCATCGCGCGTTACCCATGCGATGATCCGGGCCTCGCGCCGCTCCGCCGACGGGCCGCTGCCGGCGTCCGCGACGCAACCTAACCATCGACGTCGAGGACGACAATGAGATTCAGTTCGAGAACAGCCGCTGCTGCCCTGGCGACCTTGCTCCCCGCGCTGTTCGCCGGCGCCGCGGCGGCGCAGGACATCAAGGTCGGCATCACGCTTTCGGCCACCGGACCCGCCGCTTCCCTCGGCATCCCCGAGCGCAACACCGTCGCGCTGCTGCCAGCGACGATCGCCGGCCACAAGATCGACTACATCGTCCTGGACGACGCTTCCGACACGACGCAGGCGGTGACCAACGCCCGCAAGTTCACCGCGGAGGACAAGGTCGACGTGCTGCTCGGGTCGACCATCACGCCCAACTCGCTCGCGATGATCGATGTCGCGGCCGAGGCGCAGACGCCGATGATCTCGTTCGCGGCGTCGGCCCGCATCGTCGACCCCGTCGACGCCAAGCGGCACTGGGTGTTCAAGACGCCGCAGAACGACCAGCAGATGGCGTCCAGGATCGTCGCCGACATGGTCGGGCGCGGCATCAAGTCGGTCGCGTACATCGGCTTCACCGACGCCTATGGCGAGGGCTGGTGGAACGAATTCTCGAAAGCCGCGCAGGCGAACAACCTGCAGGTCGTGGCCAACGAGCGCTACCAGCGAGCCGACACCTCGGTGCTCGGGCAGACGCTGAAGATCATCGCGGCCAAGCCGGAGGCCGTGCTGATCGGCGGCTCGGGCACGCCCGCGGCGCTGCCGGAGAAGACGCTCAAGGAGCGCGGCTACGGCGGCCTGATCTACCAGACGCACGGCGTCGCCAACAACGATTTCCTGCGCGTGTGCGGCAAGGACTGCGAGGGCACGCTGCTGCCGGCCGGGCCGATGCTGGTGACCGACCAGCTGCCGGACGATCATCCGGTCAAGAAGTCCGCCTCCGCGTACGTCGCCGCGTACGAGGCCGCCAACGGCAAGGGCAGCGTCGCGACCTTCGGCGGCCACGCCTGGGACGCCTGCGTGCTGCTTCAGGCGGCCATCCCGGTGGCGTTGAAGACCGCGCAGCCGGGCACGGCCGCATTCCGCTCCGCCCTGCGCGACGCGCTCGAAGGGGTGAAGAACGCCGCGGGCGCCCACGGCATCTACAACATGTCCCCCACCGACCACCTCGGGCTGGACCAGCGCGCCGTCGTGATGGTGGAAATCCGCAACGGAGCCTGGAAGCTGATCAAGTAGGATCGCCGCATGACGGCCACCCGCGCTCCGCTCTCGCTTCTTGAAACCCGCGTCCTCGGGGTACTGGTCGAGAAGGAGAAGACCGTCCCCGACACCTACCCGCTGTCCATCAACGCGCTGACGGCCGGCTGCAACCAGAAGAACAACCGCAGCCCGATCCTCGACGCGAGCGACGCCGAGGTGCAGGCCGCGGTCGATACGCTGAAATCGCGGCTGTGGGTGATCGAGACGACCGGTGCGCGGGTCACCCGTTACGCGCACAACATCGGGCGGGTGCTGCGGGTGCCGGACCAGTCGGTCGCGCTGCTGGCGGTGCTCATGCTGCGCGGGCCGCAGACCGCGGCCGAGCTGCGCATGGGCACGGAGCGGATGCACCGCTTCGCCGACATCTCGTCGGTCGAGGCCTTCCTCGAGGAGCTGGCTGCGCGCGCGCCGCAGGACGGCGGCGCGCTGGTGATCAAGCTGGCGCGCGCCCCGGGGGAGCGCGAAGCGCGATGGGCGCATCTGCTGTCCGGGCCGGTCGCCCAGCGGGCCGCCCCGGTCGAAGCACCGGCAGCACCGGTGATCGAGATCAGCGTTTCCGAGATCGCGGCGCTCAAGGCACACCAGGCTCAACTGAGCGCCGAGCTGGCCGAGCTGCGCGCGCGCTTCGACAGGCTCGCGCAGGAGTTGGGCGTCAAGACCTGACGTTTCGCTGGGTCGCTCGCGGACTGTAAGCGCTTGCTCTCCACGGCGGGCCGTGGGTTGTCATTTTGACCCTCCGAGCCACGCCTCACGACCTCGGCGGCCAAATTGCCCTAGTCAAAGGGATGCATTTCCGGGTATCGGCGCGCTAATCGTTGCCTAGTATTTCTACAGCCACCGAGTACAAGGCCGGCATTGAAACCCCATTTGATCGATTCCGTTGCACGGACGACCTCGCATCGCGACCGAGACTCGCTCGACGCCGCGATCGCGACGATGCTGTTCGAGCATCTCGAGCCTGAACGCGTCACCGTCTACCGGTTGATCGGGCAGGCGGACGACACGCGCGTCCAGCGCCGCGTGTCGATCTCGGCGGAATCGGGACGGTTGGGGCCAGAGAGCGTCGACCTGAAGAATCTGCCGCGGGTCAACGACCGCGCCCACTGGCGCGAGTGCGTGATGATGCGCGACGCGGTCCATTTCGTGCCGCCCGACCGGGACATCTGCACCGACCGTTTGTGCAGCGTGTTTCCCCTCGTTGGCGAGCGCGACGCCATCGGCCTGGTCGAGATCGAGTTCGCCTCCAGCCAGCGCTGGGCGCTCAAGCCGCACGAGGCGCGCCTGGTCAAGGGCGTGCTCGGCATCCTGAACAATCACCTGCAGGCGCTCGACTATGGCGAGCGCGATACGCTGACCGGATTGCTCAACCGCCGCACGTTCGACTGCTACTTCGCCAAGCTGCGCGAGCGCGCGCAGGAGCAGGAACGCTCGGGGGATGAGGCGGCCGCGAGCTGGCTCGCGGTGATCGACATCGACCTCTTCAAGTCGATCAACGACAGCCACGGCCACCTGTTCGGCGACGAGGTGCTGCTGCTGCTCTCGCGCCTGATGCACGCCAACTTCCGCAGCGTCGACCCGATGTTCCGCTTCGGCGGCGAGGAGTTCGTGATCGCGATCGACGGCGCTGACGAAGCCGGCGCGCGCGCGGCGTTCGAGCGCTTCCGTGCCCGCGTCGAGCAGTTCCGCTTTCCCCAGGTGGGCACCGTGACCGTCTCGATCGGCTTTACGCGAATCCGCGCCGGCGACGCGCCGCAGTCCGCGGTCGAGCGCGCGGACGCGGCCCTGTACTTCGCGAAGCACAACGGCCGCAACCAGTCGCTGTCCTACGAGTCGCTGGTGGAGTCGGGCAGGATGGCGTCGAAGGAAGAGCGCTCGGAGGTCGAGCTGTTCTGAGTTCGGCGATGCGACGTAGCAGGCGTCATCCCCGGGCTTGTCCCGGGGATCCACGCCTGCCCTCAGGGGCCTGCCCCGAGGGTCGGCGCGCAACGCGGACGCTTCGTCTCACACCGACGTGGATGGCCGGGACAAGCCCGGCCATGACGAGTGCTGTTGGCGAACCCAAAACCGGCGTCATCCCCGGGCGAAGTCCCGGGGATCCATGCCTGCCCTCAGGGGCCTGCCCCGAGGGTCGGCGCGCAACGCGGACGCTTCGTCTCACACCGACGTGGATGGCCGGGACAAGCCCGGCCATGACGGTGCTATTGGCGTTGCCCTGAATCGATGTCATCCCCGGGCTTGTCCCGGGGATCCACGTCGGCGCGCAACGCGGTGCTTCGGCTCACGCCGACGTCATCCCCGGGACAAGCCCGGGGATGACGCCCGCTATCAAGTGCGGCCAGAACCGCAACAGGTCGTCGCGCAGCAAGTCGCGGCTGTCGCCTTGACGGCAACCTCCGCCGGCACGCTCGCAACTCCCGCCCGCGCGACCGCCGCCCCGGGTTTCACCGCCCGGATGAACGCGCTCAGGAACTTCCCGTCCACCTGCTCGCCGAGCGCCTTCGCGTCCAGTCCCTTGTCGGAGAGAAAGGCGCACGCGTCCTCGGCGCGGTAGATCCTCGTCGGCTCGATGTCGATGCCGCCGAAGCCGGCCGCGGCGAGCTTCGCGCGGTAATCGTCCTCGTCCAGGGCGCCGGCGATGCAGCCGACCCACAGCAGCATGCTCTGGCGGATCTCCGGCAGGATCTCGCCGCGCGTCACGACGTCGGAGACGGCAAACCGCCCGCCGGGCTTAAGCACCCGGAAGGCTTCGCGCAGCACCCGGTCCTTGTCGGCCGACAGGTTGATCACGCAGTTCGAGATGATCACGTCGACCGAGGCGTCCGGGAGCGGAATGTTCTCGATCTCGCCTTTGAGGAACTCGACGTTCCCGACCCCGGCGCGGCGCTGATTCTCGCGCGCCAGCGCGAGCATCTCGTCGGTCATGTCGAGTCCGTAGGCCTTTCCGCCGGGCGAGACGCGGCGGGCCGACAGCAACACGTCGATGCCGCCGCCGCTGCCCAGGTCGAGCACCGTCTCGCCGGGTTGCAGATCTGCCAGCGCAGTGGGATTGCCGCAGCCAAGCGATGCCAGCACCGCGGCCTCGGGCAGCTCGCCCTTCTGCAAGTCGTCGTACAGGTTCGACGTGATCGGGTCGCAGCTGCCGGGCCGCGCCGGAGCGCTGCCGCAGCACGCGCTGCCGGCGCCGGATGCGACGCGGGCGGCCGCCTGCCCGTACTTTTCCTTCACGACTTCCTTGATGTCCATTCGGAGACTCCTTTCAAATCGCGCGTTCGTACCAACCCCGGCTCGCATTGACCACCCGCACCACCGCGAGCATGACCGGAACCTCGACCAGCACCCCGACGACGGTCGCCAGCGCGGCGCCGGACTCGAACCCGAACAGGCTGATGGCCGTGGCGACCGCCAGCTCGAAGAAGTTCGACGCCCCGACCAGCGCCGACGGACCCGCGACCCGGTGCGCGACGCCGAGACGCCGGTTCAACAGGTAGGCGACGCCGGCGTTCAGGAAGACCTGGATCAGGATCGGCACCGCGAGCAGCGCGATCACGGCCGGCTGCGCGAGGATCGCCGGCCCCTGGAGCGCGAACAGCAGCACGAGCGTCAGCAGCAGCGCGGCGATCGACGGCGTGCCGAGGCGCTCGACCGTCCGGTCGAACGTCTGCCGCCCCGCGGAGAGCAGCCTGCGGCGCCAGGCCTGCGCGAGGACGACCGGCACCACGATGTACAGGACCACCGATGCAAACAGCGTATCCCACGGCACCGCGATCGCCGAGATCCCCAGCAGCAGGCCGACGATCGGGGCGAACGCGAACACCATGATGGTGTCGTTGAGCGCGACCTGCGACAGCGTGAAGTTCGGGTCGCCGTCGGAGAGCCGGCTCCAGACGAACACCATGGCCGTACACGGCGCTGCCGCGAGAAGGATCAGCCCCGCGACGTAGCTGTCGGCCGCGCCGGCGGGAAGCCAGCCCGCGAACGCATGGCGGATGAAGAGCCACGCGAACAGGGCCATCGTGAACGGCTTCACGGCCCAGTTGATGAACAGCGTGACCGCGATGCCGCGCCATTGCCGCCTGACCTCGTGCAGGGCGCCGAAGTCGACCTTCAGCAGCATCGGGATGATCATGACCCAGATCAGCGCGCCGACGGGCACGTTGACGTGCGCCAGCTCCAACCGGGCGATCGCGTGGAACACGGACGGCAGCAGCTGGCCGAGCGCGACGCCGGCGACGATGCACAGAGCGACCCAGAGGGTGAGCCAGCGCTCGAACGGCCCCAGCGCTGCGGCCTGTGCCGGCGCAACGGCGGCGGTGCCCGAACCGGCCACGTCAGCGTCCCGCCAGGCCGAGCGCCGTGCGCAGCGCCGGAACCAGCCGCTCCCGGATCTCGTCGCGCACGCGGACGAAACTCTCGAGCGGTTCGCCGTGCGGATCGTGAAACGGCAGGTGGATCGCCCTCACCGGGCGCGGGAAGATCGGGCACGTTTCGCGGGCGTTGTCGCAAACGGTGACGACGAGGTCGAAACGGCTGTCGAGCAGCGACTCCACGCTCTTCGGCACCAGGCCGTCGGTTGGCAGTCCCGCGAGCTTGAGCGCCTCGATCGCCCCCGGCGAAACCTCGCGCTGCGGGCGCACGCCGGCCGAAAATGCGCGCACCTGGCCCGCGAGGTCGTGGTTGACGATGGCCTGCGCCATCTGCGAGCGGCAGGAGTTGCCGGTGCAGAGGATCAGCACGGATTTCGGATCGGTCATGCGGGCTCTTCCGGGTCGAGGCGCGAATCGGGGCAGCAGGGGACGCCGCAACTGGCGCCCTGGCAGCAGTTTTCGGTCAGGTAGCCGATGAGGCCGTTCATGGTCGGGTAGTTGGCGCTGTAGTAGTTGAACCGGCCCGCCTGGCGTGCGCTCACCAGCCCGGCGTGCACGAGCTCCTTCAGGTGGAAGGACAGCGTCGCCCCCGGCAGGCGCAGGCGCTCCGCGATTTCGCCGGCCGCAAGGCCCTCGGGCCCCTGCTGGACCAGCAATCTGAAAATGGCGAGGCGCGATTCCTGCGCGAGCGCTGCAAGCGCCTTGACCATTCGCCGGTCGTCGAGGCTCGCGGAGTCGCCCGCGGGCGCGTCAAGGGTGGTCATCAGTTCCATATTTCTAGTTTTATAGAAATATTGCCGCTTGTCAAGCCGGTGACAGCCATCGCTCGGCCGCAGATGTGCGATGTAATGTAATCAACATTATTGTATTATTCGCTACATGAATGTTGAAGACTCGACCGACTGGCTGCTGCTCGTCGTCTCACTGCCAACCTCCAGCGCGACAGCGCGAATGCGGATCTGGCGCGCCATGAAAGCGCTCGGCTGCGTGGCGCTACGCGACGGCGCGTACCTGCTGCCCGGCGGCGACGAGCACGCAGCGGCGCTGCAGGATCTCGCGGTCGAATGCACCCGCGAAGGCGGCCAGGCGTGGTCGCTGGCCGTGCAGGCGCGCTCGGCCAGGGAAGCCGCGTCATTCCGCGAGCTCTTCGATCGCTCCGAGGACTACGCCGAGCTGCGCAGGTCGTGGAGGGAGGCCAACCGCTTGTTGACCTCGCTCTCGCCGGCAGAACTGGCGCGCCTGCAGCGCAAACTGCAGCGCGAGGTCGACGCCGTGCGGGCGATCGACTTCTTCCCCGGTGAGGCGGGCGCCGAGGCCGAAGCCGCCTGGGGCGACTTCTGCAGGCGTGTCGCCGGGGTGCTGTCGCCGGACGAGCCGCACGAAATGGCGGGGCTGATTCCGCGCCTCGATCCCACCGACTACCAGGGGCGGATCTGGGCCACGCGGCGCCGCCTGTGGGTCGACCGTGTGGCAAGCGCATGGCTGATCCGCCGCTTCATCGATCGCGACGCGCGCTTCCGCTGGCTCGCCAAGCCTTCGGACTGTCCGCAAGGCGCGCTCGGCTTCGACTTCGACGGCGCGACCTTCACGCACGTCGGCGACCGCGTCACCTTCGAGACGCTGATCGCGAGCTTCGGGCTCGAAGGCGACGCGGCGCTGGCGCGCATGGCGCCGCTCGTCCACGTCCTCGACGTCGGCGGCGAGCCGGTGCCGGAGGCCAAGGGCCTGGAGGCCGTGCTCGCCGGCGCGCGCGAGCGCCTGGCCGACGACGACGCGCTGCTGGCGGAGATGAGCACGGTCCTCGACTCGCTGTATGCGCACTTCGAACGCGAAGCCGCGCGTCCGAAGGCCTGACGGTGCGGGGCCCGCAAGGAACTCGACGTGGACGACCACCCGCTCGACACCGCCGCCCGCTCGCCCGCCGCCGAGAGGGCCGGACTTTGGCGGCTCGTCCGCTACATGCTGGGGCTGGGTACTTGGGGCTTCGGCGGGCCGGTGGCGTTGGTGGGCCACATGTACCGCGAGCTCGTCGAGCGGCGCCGTTGGGTGCCGGAGACCGACTACAAGGAGGGCTTGACGCTCGCGCAGCTGATGCCGGGTCCGCTCGCGGCGCAACTCGCGATCTACCTGGGCTACGCCAACAGCCGGGTGACCGGCGCGACGCTCGCCGGGCTGGCATTCGTGCTGCCGTCGTTCCTGATGGTGGTGGCGCTGGGCGCGGTGTATGTCGCGTACGGCGGTCTCGGCTGGATGCAGGCCGTTTTCTACGGCGTCGGGTCCGCCGTGATCGGCATCATCGCGGCCGGCGCGTACAAGCTCACGACCCGCAACATTGGGAGCGATCGGCTGCTGTGGGCCATTTTCCTCGCCAGCGCGGCGCTGACGGTGGTCACGCAGTCCGAGATCGTCTGGGTGTTCCTCGGCGCCGGCGTCCTGGTCTGGCTCCTGCGCGCGCCGCCGAAATCCTGGTTCAGCGGCAGCCTGCATGGCGCGGCCGCGCCGGTCGCGGCGTGGTTCGCCGCGGGCGCGGTCGACGGGACCACGCTCTGGCAGATCGGGATCTTCTTCGCGTACGCCGGCAGCTTCGTGTTCGGCAGCGGGCTTGCGATCGTGCCCTTTCTCTACAGCGGCGTGGTCCGGGAACACGCGTGGCTGACGGACCGGCAGTTCGTCGATGCCGTCGCCGTCGCGATGATCACCCCGGGCCCGGTCGTCATCACCACCGCGTTCATCGGCTACCTCGTCGCGGGGTTCTGGGGCGCGGTCGTGGCGGCGATCGGCACCTTCCTGCCCTGTTATCTGCTCACGATCCTGACCGCGCCGTACTTCAAGCGCCACGGCAGGCGGCCAGGCATCGCCGCCTTCATCGACGGCGTCACCGCGGCCGCGATCGGCGCGATCACGGGCGGCGCGATCGTGATCGGACAGCGTTCGATCACGGACTGGACGAGCGCCGCGATCGCGCTCGCGGCGCTCGTCATGCTGTGGCGCTTCAAGAAGGTGCCGGAGCCCGCGATCGTGCTGGTCGCAGCCTCGATCGGCCTGGCCGTGCGGCCGTGGTGAGACGCCGATGAAGGCGCGACTGGCGACGGCCACGCAGACGTCATCCTCAGCCTCGTCCCCCGGGAGGGACGTTTGCCCTCAGGGGCCTGCCCCGAGGGTCGGCCCATGTCGAAGCGCTTCTTCTCGCGTCGACCCCCGGGTCAAGCCCGGGGGCAGGCTTACGGATGGCCGGGACAAGCCCGGCCATGACGAAATTGAGCCGTCAGTGCCAAATAGCCGTCATCCCCGGGCTTGTCCCGGGGATCCACGTCGGCGCAAAGCACCGTCGTCCGACTCACTGGAGGATCGGACCCCGATGAAACAGACCCTGATCGCATCCATCGCGTTTCCTGCTTCGCTGGCCGCCCTTGAAGGAGACTTCCCATGAAGTGGATTACCCGTGAACGCCCGAAGATCGACCGCATCGCCTGCCCCTGGCTGATTGCGCGCTTCATCGACCGGGACCCCGAGTTCCGCTACGTCCCTGCCGATCAGGTGCACCGGATCGCCGAGGAATCGGGTGCGGTGCCGTTCGATGTGCCCGGCGTCGAGCTGACGCACGAGGGCGAGCTTTGCAGCTTCGACGCTTTCCTCAAGAAGTACCGGCTGACCGACCCGGCGCTGGCCAGGCTCGCCGACATCGTGCGCGGTGCCGACACGGCGCGCCAGTCGCTGACGCCGCAATCCGCGGGGCTGTACGCGATCTCACTCGGGCTGTCGCGCAACTTCCCCGACGACCATGCGATGCTCGAGCACGGCATGGTGATCTACGACGCGCTGTATTCGTGGTGCCAGTGGGTGATCGGCAACGCCGCAGCGCCGCTCGCACGAGCGCGAGGGGAGCAGCAGGCGGTTCAGTGATCGTATCCGGTCAGCGCCGGCTGCTCTGGATGTAGGCGATCAGGTCTTCGACCTCGCTGCCCGACAGCGGGATCGGAGGCATCGGCGGATGAGGCTGCGCGAGGAAGGCACGCAGGTGGCGAGTCGTGCCCCGCGCCGGGTCGCGGGCGATCGCCGCGAACGGGGGCGCGGCGTCGGTTCCCGTGCCCGTCCGCCCTACCGCGTGGCACTGGTTGCACCAGCGCTGGGCCATCGCCTCCCCTAGCGAGGGACTGCCACGCGCGGGGTCATCGCTGGGTTGCGCCAAGGCCGTGCCTGCCATGATGGCCAGACTCGCCGCGGCGATGAGCCGCAAGGCGGCGGCGCCCGGCCCAGGGTGCATGCAGCTGCGTCGCCTTGCCGCGCCGATCATCTGAGCCTCCGTCGATCGAACCGTTCCGATTGGAGTCAAGTCTGTTCCCGGGCGGCCGGCGCCGCTTGATGCCGGTCAAGCGAGGGGCTTCGGCGGGCACCCTCACCCGGCCCCTCTCCCGCGAAGCGGGAGAGGGGAGGCACGGCGGCCGCTTGTCGATTTACCCGCCAGACGCTTCAGGCGAGAATGCGGCTGTGCGCGGTCCATCGCGCACCGATCGACAACTGAATCGGTGGAGACTCCAAGGATGGAACGAGCGCATTACAACCCCCTGACGCCGCTCAAGGCCTCTCGCCCGCTCGGCTACCGGCAGCCCAGCGTGCTTGCCGGCGTCACCGCGAGCTCGCCGGCCATTGCGGTGATGACCGATCTGCGCCACGTGCCGGCGGCCACGATCGGTGCCGAAGCGACGCTGACCGAGGCGACGAACACGATGATCGCGCGTGGCGTGCGCCTGCTGCTGGTCGTGGGCGCCGATTGGACGGTGGTCGGCCTGATCACCGCGCGCGACACGCAGGGCGAGCGCCCGATCCAGCGGCTGCACGACTTCGGCGGCAAATATGCGGACCTTCACGTCCGGGACCTGATGATCGGCACCGCGGACATCGATCTGCTGGACATCGAGGACGTGCAGCGCGCCGAGGTCGGGCATATTGTCGCGACGCTGAAGGTCCAGGGGCGGCAGCACGCGCTGGTTGGCGAGCGCGACGCCACCACGGGCGCGATGCTGATCCGCGGCATCTTCTCGGCCACCCAGATCGGCCGCCAGCTGGGCGCGGCGGTGCAGACCTTCGACATCGCGAACACGTTCGCGGAGATCGAGCGCGCGCTAGCCGGCTGATCCTCCCCTCTCCCGCGCTGCGCGCGGGAGAGGGGCCGGGGGTGAGGGTGGCCGCTCGAAGCTCCGTTCGCGACCCTCACCCCCACCCCTCTCCCGCAAGCGGGAGAGGGGAGGCAAAGTCTCCTACCGCCGCTGGTGCGCTTCGCGCGTCTGCTCGGCCTTGATCACGCCGACCAGCGCGTCGAGTTGCTCGTTGACCGCTTCGAGCAGGTTGTCCACGGCCAGGATCCCGGTCAGCCTGCCGTGCTCGTCGATCACGGGCAGCCGCCGCACGCCGGCTTCGCGCATGCGGGCGAGCGCGGACACGATGTCTTCGTTCTGGCGGACGGTGACAAGCGCCGTCGACATCAGGTCGCCCGCGGTCATCGCTTTCGTGTCGAGATCGACCGCAACCGCCTCCACGACGATGTCGCGGTCGGTGATGATGCCCACCGGGCGCGGCCCGTCGACGCTTTGGTCGACGACGATCAAGCTGCCGACATGCTGGTTGCGCATGACGCGCGCGCATTCGACGAGCGGCATGTCGCGCCCGACGGTGGCCACGTCGCCGGTGGCCAGATGCCGTGCCAGAACGGTTCGGGCTCGCATCGCAATCTCTCCCGCAACGGTCACGATGCCGCGCAACGGCCGCGCCGGGGTGTCGGGCGGCATGATGATGCGCTGTCGCGCACGCGCCGCGCCAAGCGCCGCCGCGGCGTCAGGCGGCATCTCCGGCGATGATGCGCTGACGCCCACGCGCCGCGCTGACCTGCGTCAAGCGCCCCGGTTCCCGGTTTCGAGCACGGCGGCGGCCCCCTGCAACCGCCCCGCGCGCAGCCGCGCCAGTGCTTCGTTGGCGGCTGTCAGCGGCAGGGTCTCGACCTGCGCCTCGATCGCAATTCGCGACGCGATCGCCATGAAGGCCAGTCCGTCCGCGCGCGTCAGGTTGGCCACCGAAACGATGCGGCGCTCCTGCCACAGGATCGAATACGGGAACGCCGGAATGTCCGACATGTGGATGCCGGCGCAGACGACCACCCCCGCCGGGGCGAGCGCCCGCAGCGCGGCCGGCACCAGCGCACCCACCGGAGCGAACACCAGCGCCGCGTCGAGCGGTTCGGGCGGCGCCTGGTCCGATCCGCCGGCCCAGCACGCGCCGAGCCGGCGCGCGAACGCCTGCGCGGCGTCGTCGCCCGGGCGGGTGAAGGCGTAGACATCGCGACCGTCGTGACGCGCGACCTGCGCGATCAGGTGCGCGGCGGCGCCGAAGCCGTAGATGCCAAGACGGCGCGCGTCGCCGGCGAAGTGATAGGCGCGATAGCCGATCAGCCCCGCGCACAGCAGCGGCGCCGCCTGCGCGTCGGAATAGGCGGCCGGCAGCCGGAACACGTAGCGCGCGTCGGCGGTCGCGTACTCGGCGTAGCCGCCATCGAGGTGGTAGCCGGTGAAGCGCGCATTGAGGCACAGGTTCTCGCGCCCGGCGCGGCATTGCTCGCAGCGGCCGCACGTCCATCCCAACCAGGGGACGCCGACGCGATCCCCGGTCCGGATGTCCTCGACGCCGCTGCCGCAGGCGATCACGCGCCCGACGATCTCGTGCCCCGGCACGACCGGGTGGTCCGGAAACGGCAGCTCGCCGTCGACGATGTGCAGGTCGGTGCGGCAAACGCCGCAGCAGGACACTTCGATCAGCACCTGGCCAGGCGGGGGCGGAGACGGGTCGGGACGCTGCACCGCCTCGAGCGGGGTGCCGGGACGCGGCAGCTGCATGACGAGCATCGGTGGCCTCCTGCCCTCACCCCCACCCCTCTCCCGCACGCGGGAGAGGGGAGATCAGCCTACCCCAACACCACCAGCAAATCCTTCGCCTCCACCTGCATCCCCGGCCTGGCGTGCACGGCGCTGACCGTGCCGTCGCGATCCGCCGACAGCATCGTCTCCATCTTCATCGCTTCGATCGAGACCAGCGGCGTGCCGCGCTCGACCTTCTGGCCGACGTGCACCGCGACCGTGACGACTGCGCCCGCCATCGGCGCGCCCACGTGCGCGGGATTCGCGGGGTCGATCTTCGGATGGGTGCGCATGGGCACCGCGCCCGCGAGCGGGATCCGCATCAGGCGCGGCTGGCCGTTGAGCTCGAAGAACACCTTGCTCTGGCCCTCGTCGTCGGGCGTGTCGCTGCGGCCGGTCTGGCGGACGACCAGCGTCTTGCCGCGGTCGATCGAGATCGCGATCTCCTCGCGGTCGACCAGGCCGTAGAAGAACGCCGAGGTCGGCACGGTCGAGACGTCGCCGTACAGCCGCTCGTGCTCGGCATAGTCCTTGAACACCTTCGGATACATCAGGTACGAGGCCAGATCGGTGTCGCTCGCGCGGCGGCCGATCGCGGCCTCGAGCTCGGCGCGCTTGGCTTCGAGGTCGACCGCGGGCAGGAAGTCGCCCGCCCGCCCCGCCAGCGGCGCCGCGCCATCCAGCACGCGCGCCTGCAGCGCCTTCGGGAAGCCGTCGGGCGGAAAGCCGAGCTCGCCCTTGAACAGCGACACCACCGAGTCCGGGAAGTCGATGCGCCGCTGCGGGTCGGCGACGGCCTGGGCATCGAGGTCGTTGGCGACCATGTAAAGCGCCATGTCGCCCACCACCTTCGACGTCGGCGTCACCTTGACGATGTCGCCGAACAGCCGGTTGACGTCGGCGTACGCCTTCGAGATCTCGGGCCACCGGTGCTCGAGGCCGAGCGCGCGCGCCTGCTCGCGCAGGTTCGTGTACTGCCCGCCCGGCATCTCGTGGCGGTAGACGTCGGAGGTTCCGGCGCGGATGTCCGGCTCGAATGGCGCATACAGCCGGCGCACCCCTTCCCAGTAGTGCGACAGCGCCTGCATCGCCTCCAGATCGAGCAGGGAATCGCGCTCGGTGCCCTGCAG
This sequence comes from uncultured Burkholderiaceae bacterium, assembly GCA_964512305.1. Taxonomy (GTDB): domain Bacteria; phylum Pseudomonadota; class Gammaproteobacteria; order Burkholderiales; family Burkholderiaceae_F; genus CAZEIW01. The sequence continues at coordinate 14,887 of CAZEIW010000208.1, forward strand.
CGCGGCGGCGATGGAGCCCAGGTTCGGCTGCGACGTGAGGCCCGACATGGAGTCGAGCGCGCCGTCGACGGCGTCCACGCCGGCGTCGATCGCCGCCAGCACCGCGGCCGCGCCGATTCCCGACGTGTCGTGCGTATGGAAGTGGATCGGCAGCCCGGTTTCCTGCTTGAGCACGCGCACCAACTCGCGCGCGGCGCGCGGCCGGCACACGCCGGCCATGTCCTTGATGCCGAGGATGTGCGCGCCGGCGCGCTCGAGCTCGCGGGCCAGCGCGACGTAGTACTTCAGGCCGTACTTGGGCCGCGCGGGATCGAACAGGTCGGCGGTGTAGCACAGCGCGCCCTCGCACAGCGCGCCCGATTCGATCACAGCGTCCATCGCGACGCGCATGTTCTCGACCCAATTGAGCGAGTCGAACACGCGGAACAGGTCGACCCCGCTGGCGGCCGCCTGCCTGACGAAGAAGCGCACGACGTTGTCGGCGTAATTGGTGTAGCCGACCGCGTTGGACGCGCGCAGCAGCATCTGCAGCAGGACGTTGGGCACCGCCTCGCGCAGCAGCGCCAGCCGCTGCCAGGGGTCTTCCTTGAGGAAGCGCAATGCGACGTCGAAGGTGGCGCCGCCCCAGCACTCGAGCGAGAACAGGTCGGGCAGGCGGCGCGCGTACACCGGCGCCGCCACCAGCATGTCGAAGCTGCGCATGCGCGTGGCGAACAACGACTGGTGCGCGTCGCGCATCGTCGTGTCGGTCAGCAGCACGCGCTTCTGATCCTTCATCCAATGCGCGAACCCGGCCGCGCCGAGCTGCTGCAGCAGGTTGCGCGTTCCGGGCGGGGGCGCGAGCGACAGATCGCAGGCCAGGCGGGGCGGGCGCGGCAGCGGCAGCTCGGGCTGCCGGCGGCCCTTCATCTCGGAATTGCCGTTGACCGCGACTTCGCCCAGGAAGCGCAGCAGCCGGGTCGCGCGGTCGCGCCGCGGGCTGAACTTGAACAGCTCCGGTGTCGTGTCGATGAAACGGGTCGTGCACTCGCCGCTGCGAAACGCCGGGTGCGCGATCACGTTCTCGAGGAACTGCAGGTTCGACGACACGCCGCGGATGCGGAATTCGCGCAGCGCGCGGTTCATCCGCGCGATCGCCTCGAGCGGCGTGTGGCCCCAGGACGTGACCTTGACCAGCAGCGAATCGTAGAACGGGGTGATCGTGGCGCCCGTGTACGCGGTGCCGCCGTCGAGCCGCAACCCGAAGCCCGCCGCGCTGCGGTAGGCGGTGATCCGGCCGTAGTCGGGCGTGAAGGCGTTCTCGGGGTCCTCGGTCGTGATCCGGCACTGCAGCGCGTGGCCATTGAGCCGCAGCTCCTGCTGCGCCGGCACGTAGGAGTCGGGGTCGCCGATGCGCGCGCCCTCGGAAATCCGGATCTGGGCCTTGACGATGTCGACGCCGGTGACCTGCTCGGTCACGGTGTGCTCGACCTGGATCCGCGGGTTGACTTCGATGAAGTAGAACCCGCCGGTGTCGGCGTCCATCAGGAACTCGACGGTGCCGGCGTGCGTGTAGCGCGCAGCGCGCGCCAGCCGCAGCGCGGCCTCGCACAACTCGGCGCGGCGGGCGTCGTCCAGGTACGGTGCCGGCGCGCGCTCGACCACCTTCTGGTTGCGCCGCTGCACCGAGCAGTCGCGCTCGAACAGGTGCACCAGGTTGCCGTGCGTGTCGCCCAGGATCTGCACCTCGACGTGGCGCGCCCGGCGCACCAGCTTCTCCAGGTACACCTCGTCGTTGCCGAACGCGGCGCCCGCCTCGCGCCGCGCGACCTCGAGGCTGGTGTCCAGGTCGCGCTCGGACTCGATGACGCGCATCCCGCGTCCGCCGCCGCCCCAGCTCGCCTTGAGCATCAGCGGGTAGCCGATCGCCTCCGCCTCGCGCTTGACGGCGTCGAGCTCGCGCGGCAGCGCGCCCGTGGCCGGCACCACCGGCACCCCGGCGGCGAGCGCGAGGTTGCGGGCCGCGACCTTGTTGCCCATGCTGCGCATGACCTCCGGGCGCGGCCCGATGAAGACGATGCCGGCTTCCTCGCAGGCCGCCGCGAATTCCGGGTTCTCCGACAGGAAGCCGTAGCCGGGATGGATCGCATCGACGTGCGCCTCGCGCGCGATTCGCAGGATGTCCTCGATGTCCAGGTAAGCGGCGATCGGCTTGCGGCCCTGGCCGACCAGGTACGACTCGTCCGCCTTGAAGCGGTGCAGGCAGAAGCGGTCCTCGTTGGAGTAGACCGCCACGGTCCGGATGTCGAGCTCGGCGGCCGCGCGCATCACGCGGATCGCGATTTCGCTGCGGTTGGCGACCAGGATGCTGCGGATGCGTTTCATTGGGGGAGGGGAGTGCGGTACGGAACGGCGAAACTTAAGGATACCGGCGCCGGCGTCGGCTGCGGCGGAACGTGTTGCGGAAGCAACGACGTGGATCCCCGGGACTTCGCCCGGGGATGACGCCCGCTATTGGTTCGCCCTTTGAATCGTCATGGCCGGGCTTGTCCCGGCCATCCACGTCGGTGCAAGCTGAAGCGTTTCGAACCCACGCC
>CAZEIW010000209.1:0-2642 GCA_964512305.1 uncultured Burkholderiaceae bacterium
GAGTGCACCGGCTTGGAGCGCCTGCGCCCCTGCGCGGGGACGCGCCCTCAGCGCTTCCCCACCTCCCTCCGTACCGCCGTCAGGATCCCCCGCAGGATGTCGATCGGCGGCGGCGGGCAGCCCGGTACCGAGACGTCGACCGGCAGCACGTTGGCCACCCGGCCGCAGCTCGCGTAGCTCTCGCCGAACACGCCGCCGCTGCAGCCGCAGTCGCCCACCGCGACCACCAGCTTCGGCGCCGGGGTCGCCTCGTAGGTGCGTCTGAGCGCGACCTCCATGTGGCGCGATACCGGCCCCGTCACCAGCAGCATGTCCGCGTGCCGCGGGCTGGCGACGAACTTGATGCCCAGGCCCTCGATGTTGTAGTAGGGATTGTTCAGCGCGTGGATCTCGAGCTCGCAGCCGTTGCACGATCCGGCGTCGACCTCGCGGATCGCGAGCGCGCGGCCGACGATGTCGAGGAGCTCCCGCTGGATCTTGTGCGCCTCGTTGCCTTCTTCCTCGCGCCATGAGCTGCGCCAGGCGTCCTCGCACGTCGGCGCCGGTTCGGTCGGCACCCCGACGCGCGCGATCTGCCGCAGCGTGCGCCACATGTCAGAGATCCTGTCCCGAGTAGCTGAGGTTGAACGACTTGTTGATCAGCGGGAAGTCCGGAACGATGTTGCCGATCACCGCATGCTCGAGCACCGGCCAGTTCTGCCACGACGGATCGTGGCAGTGGCAGCGCCGGATCCGCCCGTCGCGGTCCAGTTCGATCGCCACCAGCACCTCGCCTCGCCACCCCTCGACCCAGCCGGCGCCCCTGCCGCCCGGCTGGGGCGCGCCGAGCGGCGCGCGCACTGCGCCCTGCGGCAGCCGCGTCGCGATCTGGCGCACGAGGCGCAGCGACTCGAAGACCTCGTCGAAGCGCACCGCGACCCGCGCGGCGACGTCGCCCGCGTCCGCGGCGGCCGCCTGGACCTGCAGCTCGTCGTAGGGAGCGAACGGCAGATCGACCCGCAGGTCGGCGCGCACGCCGCTTGCGCGCGCAGCGAGCCCGGTCAGGCCGAGCCGCCGCGCCAGGTCGGCGGTCACGGTGCCGGCACCGACGAACCGGTCCTGCAGGCCGGCGTGCTCGTCGTAGATCGAGCGCAGCCGGCGCACCTCCTCTGCGATCGTGTCGCACTGGCGCGCGATCGCATCGAGGCCCGCGGACGTCAGGTCGGAAGCGACCCCGCCCGGCACGATCCAGTCCATCATGAATCGATGCCCGACGAGCGCGCTCTGGGCGCGCAGCCAGTCCTCCTTGAGGCGCGAGAACTGCGCCAGCCCGAAGGCGAACGCGGCGTCGTTGCCGAGCGCGCCGAGATCGCCCAGATGGTTGGCCACCCGCTCGCGCTCGAGCGCCAGCGCGCGCAGCCACTGCGCGCGCGGCGGCGGCGGGGCGGCGCACAGCGCCTCGGCCGCCATGCTGAACGCCCACGCGTAGGCCACCGTCGAGTCGCCCGACACCCGACCGGCGAGCCGCGGGCCGGCGCCGTCGTCGAGGCGCATCGACTCGAACAGCCGCTCGATGCCCTTGTGCTTGTAGCCCAGCCGCTCCTCCAGCCGCAGCACCTTCTCGCCCACGACCGAGAAGCGAAAGTGGCCCGGCTCGATGATGCCGGCGTGCACCGGTCCGACCGCGATTTCGTGCACGCCATCGCCTTCGACCGGCACGAAGGGGTAGCGCTCGGTGGCGCTTTCGAAGCGCTCCTGGCCCGACTTCTCATGCCGCAGCGGGAAGTAGTCGGCGGGCCAGGCCGCATGCCGCAGCCACGGCCGCCGGTCGACCGCGCCCGGGCCGGCATCCTCGACCGTCAGCCCGAGCAGGTCGGCCGTCGCGCGCTGCATGCGCGCCGCGGCGGGGAACACGTCGGCGATGCCCGGGTACGCGCAAACGCCGGCCCCGACCGGCAGTTCGAGCCACACCAGTCCGTCGGCGGTGGCGTACGCCGCCGACACCGAGAACCGGTCGCCGCCTTCGTCGATGCCCTGCCTGTCGGTTCCCCATAGCGCAACCAGCCGGCCACCCAATCCGCGCACGACGCTGGCGGCCGAGCGCCACTGCCTGCGCGACACGACCGCGCGGCTGATCGGCACCGGCGCGGCCAGCCTGGCGAATTCGAACGACAGTCCCGGCAGCGGCATCGTCATCCTCCGATCATCGCCGCCGCCTGCCGGTACCACTCGCTGAGGAACGGCGGGATGTACAGGCCGAGCATGAAACTCAGGCCGAGGTGGACGAACACGGGCAGCAGCGCCGGCGGATGCGCCAGCGGCTTGATCGTGGTGTCGCCGAACACCATCGGCTGCACGCGGCCGAAGATCGACGCGAACGCGACGCCGAGCGCCAGCAGCAGCAGCGGCGTCGCCCACGGCAGCTGGCGCATCGCGGTGGTCAGGATCAGGAACTCGCTCGCGAACACGCCGAACGGCGGCATGCCGAGGATCGCGAGCGTGCCGATCATCAGGCCCCAGCCCACGGTCGGGCTGACCTTCAGCAGGCCGCGGATCTCGTCCATCACCTGCGTGCCGGCCTTCTGCGCCGCGTGCCCGGCGGCGAAGAAGATCGCCGACTTGGTCAACGAATGCACCGTCATGTGCAGCAGGCCGGCGAAATC
>CAZEIW010000210.1:0-11919 GCA_964512305.1 uncultured Burkholderiaceae bacterium
GCGGCATTCACGGGCGTCATTCTTGCTGCCACTCGGTTCATGGTCCGTGTGCAGCCGCCGCCGCGGCGGCAGCAGGCTCTCCCGCAAGCGGGAGAGGGGATCATGATGGACCCGCAACGCCGCTCTGCGCTGCACACCGGCGGCCGGCTGGGACTGCTCGGTGTGCTGGCTTCGCTCGGGCTGCTCGAGCCTGAATGGGTCCGCGCGGAAGGGGATCGGGCAGGATTCGATGCCAGGAGCGTCGGCGATGCGCTCAGTGCCGCCGGGCTCGGCGGCACGGCGTCGCCTGCCGAGGTGCAGCTCGAAGCGCCCGAGATCGCGGAGAACGGCGCCGTGGTGCCGCTCAGGGTCTCGACGGGGCTCCCGCGCGTCGACCGCGTTGCGATCCTGGTCGAGAAGAACCCGACGATCCTGTCGGCCGTCTTCACGCTCGCCGACGGCACCGAGGCGTCGATCGCGACCCGCGTCAAGATGGCGGAGACCTGCCGCGTGATCGTGGCGCTGCGCTCGGACGGCAAGGTGTACACGGCCTCGAAGGAGGTCAAGGTGACGCTCGGCGGCTGCGGCGGGTGACGCCGCGGCGCAGGGGACGTGCGGGAGACTCGGCGATGGGCAATCCGATGAAGATCAAGGCCGTGGCGCGCGACGGTGTCACGGAAGTCAAGGCCCTGATGCAGCACCCGATGGAGACCGGGCTGCGCAAGGACGACGCGGGGGAGCGCGTCCCGGCCTGGTACATCACCGACGTCACCGCGACCCATCTGGACCGGGTCGTGCTGCAGGCGCAGTTCGGGACGTCGATCTCGCGCAACCCCTACCTCGCCTTCCGATTCAAGGGCGGCGCGCCGGGCGACCGCATCACGCTCTCCTGGCTCGACAACAAGGGCGACCGGCGCACCGACGAAACGACCATCGGCTGAGGCGATGACCGTGGCCGGCAGGATCAGGCAGGCAGCCCGGCACCGGGGGGCGGGGCCGTGCGCGCCGTTGGCGCCGTGGTTCGCGCAGCGCCTTGTCTTGGTGGCGCTGTCGGCCGCGCTGCTCGCACCGGTCGCAAGTGCCGGCGCGGGTGCCGCGGAAGGTGCCGGGCAGCCGGATGACACCGGCGCGGCGATCGCCCGGTACCACGAGATGCTCGACGAGGCCAATCCGGCCGAGCTCGACCAGATGCGAGGCGAGCAGCTCTGGAAGACCGCGCGCGGACCCGCGCACGCGACGCTCGAGCGCTGCGATCTCGGACGCGGCCCCGGCGTGGTCGATGGCGCGTACGCCGGATTGCCGCGGCTGTTCGCCGATACCGGCCGGGTCCAGGATCTCGAGTCGCGTCTGATCACCTGCATCACGACGCTGCAGGGCATCGCGGAGTCCGAGGTCGTGGCGCAACCGTTCTCGACCGACGCCGCGCGCTCCGACATCGAGGCGCTGGTCGCCTACGTCGCCGGCAGGTCGCGCGGCGCGATCATGAACGTGCCGCTGCAGGATCCGAAGGAGCGCCGGGCCTACGCGCTGGGCGAGCGGCTGTTCTACTACCGTGCCGGCCCCTACGACTTCTCGTGCGCCAGCTGCCATTCGGAAGGCGGCCGCCGGATCCGGCTGCAGGAACTTCCGAACCTCACCACCCGGGCCGGCGCGCGGCACGCATACACGACCTGGCCCGCGTATCGCGTCTCTCAGGGCCTGTTCCGCTCCTTCCAATGGCGGCTCAATGACTGCTTCAGGCAGCAGCGGTTTCCGGAGCCGGTCTACGCGTCGGAAGCGACGATCGCGCTGACGATGTTCATCGCGGCCAACGCCAACGGCGCCGTGTACGCCGGTCCCGGCATCAAGCGATGAGGAGCGCGCGATGAGTGCCGGCATGATGCGCAGCCTCGCCTGCACCGCCGTGGCCGGCATGCTTGCCGCCTGGGGTGCGCCCGCCTGCGCGCAGGCCGCGGAACCGGTCCCCGAAGCCGACTTTGCGCGGATGCTCCGGCATGACTTCCGAGCGCGCGGCGGGGCCGGCCTCGATCGCCTCGAGCAGGACCCGCTGCAGAAGACCTGCAGCGACACCCGCGACCGGCCTCCCGCCGCCGAAGCGGGACGAATGATGGAGGAGCAGCGGGCCCTGATCCGCTGGCCGGCCGACGGCCGGCTGCTCGGCGACTGGCACGGCGGCGAGAAGGTCGCGCAGGACGGACGCGGCATGACCTGGGCCGATCGTCCCGGCGTGCCGGGAGGCGGCAACTGCTACGGCTGCCACCGGATCTCGCCGCAGGAGGTCGCGCATGGAACCGTCGGGCCGAGCCTGCTCCACTACGGCCGCGAGCACGGCCGCTCGCCCGAGGTGCAGCAGTACGTGTACGGGCACATCTACAACGCGAAGGCCTACAACCCGTGCTCGACGATGCCGCGCTTCGGTGTCTCGGGCGCCCTGACCGAGCGGCAGATCATGGATCTCGTCGCGCTGCTGCTGGATCCGGATTCGCCGGTGAACGGCGGGAAGTGACGGCGGTCGTGACCGGCATGACGAGAGCCAAGCAGGCGCCATCCCCGGGCTTGACCCAGGGGTCGGCGCGAGACGATGCGCTTTCGGTGCACGCCGACGTGGATCCCCGGGACAAGTCCGGGGATGACGCCGGTTTGGGCTTTGCCGATAACTCTGGTCATGGCCGGGCTTGTCCCGGCCATCCACGTCGGCGTGCACCGGGAGCGCGTCGTCTCACACGTGCCCCCGGCCGCAAGCACTGAGCCCCTGGCGATGCGACGACGCGACTTCATCCAGATGCTGGCGGTTGCGGCCGCGGGCGGTCTCGCGCTGCATCCGGACCGCACGCGCGCACAGCAGGCCGCCGAGGCGTACTACGACCTCCCGCCGTTCGGCAACGTCGGTCTGCTCCACATCACCGACTGTCATGCCCAGCTCAATCCGGTCTACTACCGCGAGCCGTCGGTCAACCTCGGCGTGGGAGAGATGGCGGGACAGCCTCCGCACGAGGTCGGGGCGGCGGTGCTCTCCCGCTACGGGATCGCGCCGGGCAGCCGCGAGGCCTACGCGCTGACCGGCGTCGACTTCGTCCGCGCGGCCCACCTGTACGGCCGCGTCGGCGGGTTCGCCCCGCTCGCCGCGCTGGTGCGCAGGATCCGTGCGGCTAGACCCGGTTCGCTGCTGCTCGACGGCGGCGACACCTGGCAGGGCACCGGGCAGTCGCTGTGGACCGGCGGACAGGACATGGTCGAGGCGGCGCGGCTGCTCGGCGTCGACGTGATGACGCTGCACTGGGAGTTCACCTACGGCGCCGAGCGCGTGCGCCAGGTGGAGCGCGGCGACTTCGACGGACACATCGACATCGTCGCGCAGAACGTGCGCACCGCCGACTTCGACGAGCCGGTGTTCAAGCCCTACGTGATTCGCAAGGTCGGCGCCGTTCCGGTCGCGGTGATCGGCCAGGCCTTTCCCTACACGCCGGTGGCCCACCCGCGCGACTTCGTGCCGGAGTGGACCTTCGGCATCCAGGAGCCGTCGCTGCAACGGCACGTCGAGTCGGCGCGCGCGCAGGGAGCGCAGGTCGTCGTGCTGCTGTCGCACAACGGCATGGACGTCGATCTGAAGCTCGCTTCGCGCGTGCGCGGCATCGATGCGATCCTGGGCGGCCACACGCACGATGCGGTGCCGCACCCGATGCTGGTCGCCAACGCCGGCGGCTCCACGCTGGTGACCAATGCCGGCTCCAATGGCAAGTTCCTGGGTGTGCTCGATCTCGACGTGCGCGGCGGAAAGGTGTCGGACTTCCGCTACCGCCTGCTGCCCGTGTTCGCCGAGCTGCTGCCGGCCGATCCCGCGATGCAGTCGCTGATCGAGCGCCTGCGCGCGCCGCACGCCGAGCGACTGAGCCAGCGCCTCGCGACCACCGAGGGCCTTTTGTACCGGCGCGGAAACTTCAACGGCAGCTTCGACCAGCTGATCGTCGAGGCCCTGATTGCCGAGCGCAACGCCGAGATCGCGCTGTCGCCCGGATTCCGGTGGGGGACGACCCTGCTCCCCGGCGATGCGATCACGATGGAAGCCCTGCTCGAGCAGACCGCGATCACCTATCCGGAGGTGACCGTGACGTCGATGACCGGCGCGCAGATCAAGGCCGTGCTGGAGGACGTCTGCGACAACCTGTTCAATCCCGACCCGTATTATCAGCAGGGCGGCGACATGGTGCGCGTCGGCGGCCTGCGCTTCAGCTGCGCGCCGCTCGCCTCGATGGGCTCGCGCATCGGCGACCTCGAACTCCGCGGCAAGGCGTTGCAGGCCGATCGCCGCTACAAGGTCGCCGGCTGGGCTTCGGTGTCGGAGCAGGCGCGGCATGCCGGCGGCGACCCGGTGTGGGAGGTCGTGGCGCGCTACCTGCGGGCGCACCGGACGGTGCCGCCGTTGCGGCCGAACGTGCCTGCCCTCAAAGGGGTCCAGGGCAACCCGGGCCTTTCGGCCGACGACGCGTAGATCGCGGGCGGCAAGGAGACGAATATGCGTGAAATCTCGTCGATTCGTGCCGTTAGGGTGGTCGCAGCGATTCTGCTGTCGGCAGCGGCCGGCGGTGCCACGGCCGGTGGCGACGCCGCACCGGTCGGCGCACCGGCCGGCCAGGGGCTGATTCTTTCCACCGCACCGGTCCGGATCGCGCGCATCCAGGTCCGGGACGGGGTGTCGTTCGACGATGCGGTGGAGTCGCTGCGCCTGCGCGCCAATCAACGGAACCTGAAGTTCGTGGGCGTCAACCACCTCGGCAAGGAGATCGAGGCGCTCAGCGGCAGGCCGTCGCGGCGGATCGAGATCTTCGGCTTCTGCGACGGGCTGGCCGCGCAGCAGATGATCGAAGCCGACGCCTCGATGCTCGCCTACATGCCGTGCCGCATCGGCATGCTCGAGGACGCGCAGGGCCGCATCTGGGTGATCTCGATGCTGATCGACGACTCGGTGCTGGGCGCGCTGCCATCGCCGGCGCGCGAGAGCGCAAAGCGCGTGACGGCGGCGCTGCAGGAGATCATGGTCGCGGCGGCGCAGGGGGACCTCTAGCTCCAGGGAGGCGACAGTCCCCTCACTGTCGCTCGATGCTTCTTCGGAACAGCGGCAAATCCAGGCAGCTTCGGAAATCGAGCTTCAAGATAACCCACGAAAGCGCGCACTTTCGCCGGGACGTGCGCGCCACCTGCGTAGACCGCGTGCACATCGACCGAAGACATGGAATAGCCCGGCAGGAGGGCTTTGAGCTTTCCTTGCTTCAATGCGTCGAACATCACCGCCTCGGGCAGCCAACCGATCCCGATTCCCGCCACCAGGGCTTCCCGGATGACGTGGCCATTGTTCGACTGAAATACGCCCGTCAATCGCACCCGCACTTCACCCTCCGGGCCATGATAGATCCACTCGTTTTGGGGAACGTAGTTGAACGCGACACAGGTGTGAGAAGCGAGGTCCTGAGGGCTGCCAGGTGTGCCATGCCGGCGCAAATAGCTCGGCGCAGCCACCGTCACCAGTCGGGTGCGGCCTAGCGGGTGCGCGATCAGATTCGCGTCTCGAATCTGCCCGAAGCGAACCGCAACATCGATGCCGTCCTCGACAGGATCCACGAACCGCTCGTTCAATGTCAGATCCACCGTGAGCCGCGGGTTGTCGCGCTGGAACGCGCAGGCCAGTGGCGCGACGTAGTCGACGCCGAGCGCCACGGAGGTGTTGACTCTCAGCGTTCCCTGCAAGCCCGTATGAAGCGCGGCGAGGCTGGCCTCCGTCGCATCCAGGTCCGACAGGATGCGCTTGCAACTCTCGTAGTACGTCTGTCCGATTTCCGTCAGCGAAAGGTGCCGCGTACTGCGCCGGAGAAGCTGTGTGTCGAGCCGCCGCTCCAACGCGCGCAGCTGGCGGCTGATGGATGGCTGGGTCGTATCCAGTGACCGGGCGGCCGCGGACAGACTTCCCCCTTCCACGATTCGTACGAACGCCACCATGGCCGAGAGGCGATCCATCGCTTCAGTCCTGAATTCATACGCTGCGCGTATGAACGATATGCCCCTGGCGCGCCTTCCGCCAAGTCCACGTCCTGGCTAGCCTGCGATCGCGTTACAGGCAGTTCCGATCACGAGGTGCTTATAGGAGATCAGAATGCGCTTCGCAAAACCGGTTCTGGCTTCAGTCTTGTTCGGCTGCTTTGAACTTGCCGCATTCGCGCAATGTGTCCATGTAGGAGGTGGAGTTACCACGAACGTCGGGGTGATCAGCGCAGACCGCACGTTGGGTACCGCGACAGGAGATCTCAAGGGCGCAGTCGGCGTCCAAATCCTTGGAGAGTCTCCAGGACCCAACGGGACCACCGTTTTCTCCGTCCAACACTACTTCGTGACCGACGGAGGCGACACGATTTTCGTGGAACCCGCGCAATTGATAGCGGTTCCCGTCGCTCCCGGGCTGTTCGCGGTCGTAAAGTACTCGACATCAATAAGCGGCGGTACGGGAAAATTCAAAGGCGCTACGGGCAAGATCGACGCCATCGGTGAGGCAGACTTCGTGGCGGGAGAAATCGGGCTCAGGTACCGCGGACAGATTTGCTTCGCCCCGACCGGCGATTGACACCCACCTTGAGCCAGGCCGCGGCAGGCGCCGGCGCAGCGCGTCAGCCGGCCTCCGCTGCCGGCAGCCAGATCGTGAAGCGTGAACCCCGCCCCGGTTCACTGTCGACCTCGAGGCGCCCCCGCATCGACTCCACGAGCCTCTGGGTCACGACCAGACCGAGGCCGGTTCCCTCGACCGAAGTGCGTTCGGCGCCGAGGCGATTGAACGGCTCGAACAGATGGGTGAGCTGGTCGGGGTTCAAGCCGCGGCCCGTGTCCGCGACTTCGATCGCGACCTCGGCGCCCACTGCGCGCAATTCGACAGAGACCAACCCGCGCGGCCGGTTGTACTTGATCGCGTTCGACAGCAGGTTCAGCAGCGCCTGCTTCAGGCGCATGCGGTCGGCATCGACCCTCGGGAGCGCGCCGGGGCGGTGCTCCAGCCCGATGTCCTGCCGGCGGGCCGAGTCGCCGACCAGGCCGATCGCCTCGTCGATCACCCCGGCCGCGTCGACCGGCTCGATCAAGGGCGGCATCCTGCCCTCGTCCAGGCGCGAAAGGTCCAGCAGGTCGTCGACCAGCTTCACCAGATGCTCTCCCGCCTGCCGGATGTATCCGACCGACTCGGCATGCCGCGCGGCGAGCGCGGAGTCGAGCTGCAGGATCTGCGTGAAGCCGAGCACCGCGTTGAGCGGCGTGCGCAACTCGTGGCTGACCTGCGCCAGCAGGCGGCCCTTGGCACGGTTCGATTCCTCCGCAACCCGCGCCTTGATCAGCGCGTCGGCGACGCGTTTGCGGTCCGTGATGTCGAACCGGATCGAGGCGTAGCGCTCGATCCTTCCGGTCTCGCCGCGGCGCGGGATCATGGTCGCATCGACCCAGTAGAGCTCGCCGTTCTTCGCCCGGTTGCAGATCTCCGCGCGCCAGATCTCGCCGCGCGCCAGGGCCTGGTACATGTCGCGGAAGAATTCCTTGGGATGCTGCCCGGAGTTGACGATGCGGTGGTCCCGGCCGAGCAGCTCGTCGCGCGAATAGCCGCTGATCTCGCAGAACTTGCGGTTGGCGTACAGGATGCGGCCCCGCGTGTCGGTGACCGAGACGATCGCGGTCAGGTCGAGCGCTTCGGCCAGCTCGTCGAGCTGCCCGCGCTGCACGTCGCGCGCCTGCAGCGCGCGCCCGAGCAGCCACCAGAGCGGCAGCCACACCGCGGCGGTGAGCAGCAGCGCGCCGGTCAACGCGCGCAGGACGATCGATCCCGAAGGCATCAGGAGCGCCACCGCGACCGCCGCCATCCCGGCAGCGAACAGCGTGGCGGCGATCGCCAACGGAACGTGGCGCGACGGCGCCAGGCGGCGGCCGAACATCGCGCTTGGCAGGCGCGGGCCGGAGGCGCCCGCGGGGCGGTCCCGGTCCTGATCGTGCTGCGGCAAATCACCCCCCTCGCCGCGCCGGAAGCCGGCGCCCGTCCGCCGCACCCGGGCGCGCCTCGACGGGGCTCGACCGCCAAGGCCCAGGGATCGCAGTCCGGCCGTGCGCCCGGAGCCGCGCGCCGCGAGCCTCAATGCTACCGCGCGCCAGGACTTTTCTCTGATTGCAGACCTAATAAGGTCGCGGACTTGCGACTCGACCGGCGCGCCCGGCCGCGGCACGCGCAGGCGATGCGGTCCGGCGCCCGCGCGCCCCGCTCAGGGCCGCTCCGGGGGCCTCATCGCGGCCAGGGAATCGCCGGCCTCCTCGCGCAGCGCGCCCGCCGTTCCCCTCTTCCGCAGCAGTTCCACCGCGTGCTGGCGGACCGAGGTCACGCGCGGATCCGAGACGTCGCTGGTGGCGTTGACCATGCGCCGCAGCATCATCTCGACGTCCTTGTCGCCCTCGCCTTCGCGGAACAGCCCGCGGTCGAGCAGGTCGCTCAGTTCGCACTGGCGGCGCCGCGGGCGCTGGCCCGGGACATGCAGCCGGCGCGCGACCTCCGAGCCGACCAGATCGAGGCACCGGCGCGCCGCGTGCATGTCGAAGCGATCGTCGGCGTCGCGCACCTTCGACTCCATGTCGATCCAGAAATCCGCGCCGCCCGCGGCTTCGAAGATGCGCGGCAGCTGCTGCTCCAGGGTGTCCGGACCCAGGCCGCCCGCGTAGCCGCAGGCGACCGACTTGATCGCCCCGGGCCAGCTCGGCGGCACGATGCCGCGCCCGAGGGAGGCGTCGAACAGCACGGCGTGGTTCGGGTGGGCCGACAGGGCTTCGAGCACGCCCGCGTTGGCGTCGTTGCGCTGCGTGATGAACGTCACGCCCGGATAGTTCTGCAGCAGGCGCCCCAGTTTGGCGAGATCGACGCCGCCCTCCGACGCGTCGAAGTTCAGCTGCATCCGGCCCTCGCGCGCCCGCAACTGGTTGAACAGCCCCAGCACGACCTCCTCGCCGTCGATGAGATGCGCCGTGCCGGCGCCGCTCAGGTGCAGCGACACCTTCACGTAGGAGGGAAGCTCCTTGAACGCGCGTCCTATGCGCTCGACCGACGGATATCGCCCGATGCCGCCGCCGCGCTTCGCCGAGTACAGGAAGCCCCATTCGACATGCGGATACATGTCGGACAGCACGGCGAGCTCGATCAACGGCGTGGCTTCGTCGACGCCGGTCAGCGTGCACAGCTTCAAGGACATGGCGGCCTTCCTTTGGCGAGGCAAGGTGCGGGCGCGACCGGGGCGGCGGCGGTCTCGGTCCGCCCGCCCGCAGCAGTCCGGCGCGGGGCGCCGCTTACTTTACTCGCACCGGGGGGTCCGTCCTTGACGCGCGAGCAGTCCCCGCGCACGCTGTCGCCCGCGCGCAAGCCGCGGCCTCGAAAGGCCGTGCATCCGCCGCACCGATCTCTCGACCGGAGCGCTTCGCATGGCCGGTTACTCGGGTACTCCGCTTGCGAAGAAGCTCGGCATCAAGGAAGGTTGCCGCTTGCTCGCGGTGGGCGCGCCGCCGGCCTACCTCAGCCTGCTGCAACCCCTGCCGCCCTCGGTGCGATGGGCAGCCAGGGCCGGTCCGTCGGTCGACATCGTCCATCTCTTCACGGTCCGGCGCAGTGAATTGTCGGCGGCGCTCGCGGCCTATCGAAAGACGCTCGGGCCGCAGGCGACCGTCTGGGTGTCCTGGCCCAAGCAAAAGTCCAAGCTGCCGACCGACGTCACGGAAGACACGGTGCGCGAGGTCGCGCTGCCGCTGGGCTTCGTCGACGTCAAGGTCTGCGCGGTCGACGACGTGTGGTCGGGCCTGAAGCTCGTCGTCCGGAAGGAGTTGCGCTGAAGGCGCGGCGCCAGCCTCAAACAACCAGCAGTCCGGCGCCCCCGTCGGCTGCAACCACTTCTCCAATGTCCGCCGCAGCGCCGAATCCGTGCCGCGCAAATGCGGCCAGCACCGGCTGCACCGACCCCGGCTCGCAGGCGACCAGCAGCCCTCCGCTGGTCTGCGGATCGGTGAGCAGTGCGCGATCGACGTCGGGGAAGCCGGCCGGCAGCCGCACCTGGCCGCCGTAGCCGGACCAGTTCCTCGCCGATGCGCCGGTCACGCAACCCGCCGCGGCGAGCTCGCGCACGCCGGGCAGGACCGGAACCCGCCGCCAGTCGATGCGGATGGGGTACCCGCAGCCGCGAGCCATCTCCAGCACGTGCCCGGCCAGCCCGAACCCCGTGACGTCGGACAGCGCATGCACCCCGTCGATGAGCGCGAGCTCGGGGCCGGGCGTGTTCAGCTGCGTCGTCGTCGCGATCATTTTCGCGTAGCCCGCGGCGTCGAGGCGATCCTTCTTCAACGCCGCCGAGTAGACGCCGACGCCCAGCGCCTTGCCCAGCACGACCCGGTCGCCCGGCCGGGCGCCCGAATTGCGCTTGAACCGGTCGGGGTGCACGAGGCCGAGCGCCACCAGCCCATAGATCGGTTCGACCGAGTCGATGCTGTGGCCGCCGGCGATCGGTATGCCGGCCTCGCGGCACACCGCCTCGCCGCCCTCGAGGATCCGCCGGATCGTCTCGACCGGAAGCACGTTGATCGGCATCCCCACCAGCGCGAGGGCCAGGATTGGACGAGCCCCCATCGCATAGATGTCGGAGATCGCGTTGGTCGCGGCGATGCGCCCGAAGTCGTGCGGGTCATCGACGATCGGCATGAAGAAGTCCGTGGTGGCGACCAGCGCCTGCTGATCGTTGAGCCGGTAGACCGCGGCGTCGTCCGCGGTCTCGATGCCCACCAGCAACTCGGCGGGGACCGGCATGCGGACGGTGTCGCGCAGGATCTCCGACAGCAATCCCGGCGCGATCTTGCAGCCACAGCCGCCCCCGTGCGACAGCGACGTGAGCCGCGGCGGTGCCGGCGAGGCGGCGGGCGCCGGCGCAGTTCCAGCTTCAAGTGCACCCATTCAGGTTCTCCCATTTGCCCGGCTTCCACCTGCGAGCAGACGCTCGATGAGCCGCGTGAGCGTGCGCCGCTCGCGCTCCGGCTCGAACCGTGCCGAGCGCAACCGGCACTGCCGGCCCAGAAGCCCAAGCAGCCCCGGATCGTCGCGGCAGCGCTGCAGCAGTCGAGCCAGCGCCTGCGCGTTTCCGCACGGGAAGTAACCCCCATAGCCGGTTCCAAGCATACCGATGTTGCCCGGGATCCGCGACGCCAGCACCGGGGTGCCGCATTGCACGGCCTCGAGCACCGCGTGCGCGCCGCCCTCCATCCGGCTGGCGTTGATGAGCACGTGGGCCCGCTGAACACGCCGCAGCGTCTGCGCATGCGGCAAGGCGTCCAGCCAGCGGTATGCCGGGCACGCGGCTGCGGTCGCCGCCGCCATCCGTCCGAGCTCGGGATCCAACGCGCCGCCGATGTGATCGATACGGATGTCGGGCCGCTGCCGCAACAGCCGGGCCGCCTCGAACAGCGTCTGCGGGCCCTTCTCGTCGCGCAGGTGGCCGACCATCACCACGCGCAGATGGCGCCCGGTCTTCGGCAACGGTTTCCGGCGGCCGGCCGACTGGTAGATCACGCTCGCCTTGCCGCGCACGGGCCGCGGCAGCGACGCCGGGCCTTGCTCCTGCAATACGATCAGCGCATCGGCCAGGCGAAGCGACCTCTGGGCGTCGGCGTCTGATCGTATATCGCGATACAGATCGGTTCCGGTCAACGCGACCACGACCGGAAAGCGGCCGGGTGCGCCGGCCTCGATGCGCTTGCGGTCCCACGCGGCAACGGCCGCGGCGGAACGGCGCGCGTGCAGCGCGATCATCAGCCCGGAAGGCTCGCCGTCCCAGCCTAACGCGACCGTTGCGCGCGCGACCGGCGCCAGCATCCGGCGCCAGCGCTCGGCCGTGCGCCAGTTTCCAC
>CAZEIW010000211.1:0-5524 GCA_964512305.1 uncultured Burkholderiaceae bacterium
AGGGCGCAGCCGGCGAGGGTGGCGAAGACGGCTACAGCCACTGTGAGGGCTAGAAAGCGCGACCCACTCAGCGCGGTCATCCCCGGGCGAAGTCCCGGGGATCCACGTCGGCGTGAAACGCGGTCGCTTCGACCCACACCGACGCGGATGGCCGGGACAAGCCCGGCCATGACGTTTGCAAAGTGCGTGGCACTCAACCTGGTCATCCCCGGGCGAAGTCCCGGGGATCCACGTCGGTGTGAAACGCGGACGCCTCGACTTACGCCGACCCTCGGGGCGGGCCCCTGCTCTTCCTTCATGGTTGCGCCTTCCTCTCCGTCGCGCGCAGCCGGCGGACCAGGCCCACGACCCGCAGGCGCGCGCGGTCAAGCGTCAGGTACACGACCGGCGTCGTATACAACGTCAGCAGCTGGCTCAGGATGAGCCCGCCGACGATCGAGATGCCGAGCGGCTGGCGCAGCTCGGTGCCGTCGCCGGTGATCAGCGCCAGCGGCATCGCGCCGAGCAGCGCCGCCATCGTCGTCATCATGATCGGCCGGAAGCGCAGCAGGCAGGCGCGCTCGATCGCGGTGCGCGGGTCCAGCCCATCGCGCCGCTCGGTGGCGATGGCGACGTCGATCATCATGATCGCGTTCTTCTTCACGATCCCGATCAGCAGGATCACGCCGATCAGCGCGATGATCGACAGTTCGGTGTTGAACGTCTTAAGCGCGAGCAGCGCGCCCACGCCCGCCGACGGCAGCGTCGACAGGATCGTGATCGGGTGCAGCGTGCTCTCGTAGAGCATGCCCAGCACGAGATAGATCGTGACGAGCGCGGTCAGGATCAGCCACGGCTGGTTGGCGAGCGACTCCATGAACACGCGCGCGGTGCCCTGGAAGCTGCCGCGGATCGAGGCCGGCACGCCGATGCCGGTCAGCGCGCGGTCGATCGCCACCGTGGCCGCGCCGATCGAGACGCCGGGCGCGAGATTGAACGAGACCGTCGAGGCGGCGAACTGCCCCTGGTGATTGACGGCGAGCGGCGTGTTGGTGAGCTCCCATCTTGCGATCGACGACAGCGGCACCTGCGCGCCGCCGGCGGCGATCAGGTAGATGTCGTTGAGCGACTGCGGCCGCTGCCCGTACTGGGGCGCGGCCTCCTCGATCACATGGTACTGGTTGAGCGGCTGGTAGATGGTCGAGACCTGGCGCTGGCCGAACGCGTCGTCGAGCGTCGCGTCGATCTGGCGCATGTTGATCTGCAGCCGCGACACCGCGTCGCGATCGATGGCGAGCGAGGTCTGCAGCCCCTTGTCCTGAGCGTCGGTATTGACGTCGGCGAGCTGCGGCAGCGTCGACAGCGTCTGGCGGATCCTGGGCTCCCACTCGCGCAGCGCGGCGAGATCGTCGCTTTGCAGCGTGTACTGGTACTGCGCGTTGCTCTGGCGCCCGCCGACGCGGGCGTCCTGCGCCGATTGCAGGAACAGGCTCGCGCCGGGCACCTGCGCGAGCTTGGGCCGCAGGCGGCTGATGATGGCGTCGGCGCTGACCTTGCGCTGCGCGAGCGGCTTGAGCACGACGAACATGAAGCCGCCGTTGGCCTGCCCGCCGCCGGTGAAGCCGTTGACGTTCTGCACCCCGGGGTCGGCGCGCACGATGTCCATGTATTGCGTGAGCTTCTTCGACATCGCCTGGAACGAGATGCTCTGGTCGGCCTGGATGCCGCCGATCACCAGGCCCGTCTCCTGCTGCGGCAGGAAGCCCTTGGGCACGATCACGTACAGCCAGAAGTTGGCGCCGATGGTGGCGAACAGGATCAGGAGCGTGATCGTCGGGTGCCGCAGGGCGAGGCCGAGCGAGCGCTCGTAGCCCGCCAGGATCGTCCTGCCGGCGGCGCCCAGCGCCGCGTCCAGCCCGGCGGCGGCGCGCCGCCAGGCGGCGCGCAGCCCGCGGGCCGGCGCGCCCGCCACAGCCGCCGCATCGGATTTGCGGCGCAACAGCCGCGCGCACATCATCGGCGTCGTCGTGAGCGAGATCGCGAGCGAGATCACGATCGACACCGACAGCGTCGCCGCGAACTCGCGGAAGAGCCGGCCGACGATGCCGCCCATCGCGAGGATGGGGATGAACACCGCGATCAGCGACACGCTCATCGACAGCACCGTGAAGCCCACCTCGCGCGCGCCGACGATCGCGGCGCGCATCGGCGCGGTGCCGCGCTCGATGTGGCGCGCAATGTTCTCGGTGACGACGATGGCGTCGTCGACCACGAAGCCGGTGGCGATCGTCAGCGCCATCAGCGTCAGGATGTTCAGGCTGTAGCCGAGCAGGTACATCGCCGCGAAGGTCCCGATCAGCGATACCGGCACCGCCACCGCGGGCACCAGCGCCGCGCGCGCGTCGCGCAGGAACAGCGACACGACCAGCACGACCAGCAGGACCGCGAGCACCAGCGTGCGCTCGGTCTCGCGCAACGATGCCTGGATCGAGGTCGTGCGCTCCATCACCACCTGAAGGTCGATCGCCGAAGGGATCGAGGCGCGCAGCTGGGGCAGCAGCGCCTTGACGCGCTCGACCGTGTCGATGATGTTGGCGCCGGGCTGGCGGTAGACGAACAGCAGCACCGACGGCTTGCCGTTGGTGGCGCCGGCGTTGCGGACGTTCTCGACCGAATCGATGACGCTGGCGACGTCGCCCAGCCGCACCGCCGCGCCGTTGCGGTAGGTGATCACCAGCGGCCTGTACTCGGCCGCGGTCTTCGCCTGGTCGTTGGCGCCGATCTGCCAGTTGCGGGTGTCGTCCTCGACGAGACCCTTGGGGCGGTTGGCATTGGTCGCCGCGATCGCGTTGCGGACGTCCTCGAGCGCGATGCCGGCGCGGTTGAGCGCCGGCAGGCTCATCTCGACGCGCACGGCGGGCAACGCGCCGCCGCTGACGTTGACCTGGCCCACGCCACTGACCTGCGAGACGCGCTGCGCGAGCACGGTCGAGCCGGCGTCGTACATCTGGCCGCGCGTCAGGATGTCCGAGGTGAGCGAGATGATCATCACCGGCGAGTCGGCCGGGTTGACCTTGCGGTAGGTCGGGTTGCTCGGCATGCCGGTGGGCAGCAGGGCGCGCGCCGCGTTGATCGCCGCCTGCACGTCGCGCGCCGCGCCGTCGATTTCGCGCGAGAGGTCGAACTGCAGCACGATGCGCGTCGACCCGAGCGAGCTCGACGAGGTCATCTCCGTGATGCCGGCGATCAACCCGAGCGTGCGCTCGAGCGGGGTCGCGACCGTGGCGGCCATCGTGTCGGGGCTGGCGCCCGGCAGCGACGCCTGCACCGAGATCGTCGGGAAATCGACCTGCGGCAGCGGCGCCACCGGCAGCGCCGAATACCCGATCAGGCCCGCGAGCGCGATCGCGGCCGTCAGCAGGGTGGTGGCGACCGGGCGGTGGATGAAGGGGGTGGAGAAGCTCATTGAACCCGGCTTTCGATGTCCGGAGTCCCGCGCTCACCCTCACCCCCGCCCCTCTCCCGCAAGCGGGAGAGGGGAGTGGTGCGCCGAAGCTCCCCTCTCCCGCTTGCGGGAGAGGGGCCGGGGGTGAGGGCGGCGCCCCGCCGTGCGTCCTTCACGGAACCCTCACGCCTTCGCATCCCCCGCCGCCGCGGCGTCCCGCCCCCGCCACGCGCGCAGCCGCTGGGCGGCGCGGTCGAACGCGAGGTAGATCACGGGCGTCGTGAACAGCGTCAGCATCTGGCTCACGATCAGGCCGCCCACGATCGTGATGCCCAGCGGATGGCGCAGCTCGGAGCCGACGCCGCTGCCCAGCATCAGCGGCAGCGCGCCAAACAGCGCCGCCACGGTCGTCATCATGATCGGGCGGAAGCGCAGCAGGCAGGCCTGGTAGATCGCCTCCGGCGCCGGCAGCCCCTGCTGGCGCTGGGCCTCGAGCGCGAAGTCGATCATCAGGATCGCGTTCTTCTTCACGATCCCGATCAGCAGGATGATGCCGATAATGGCGATCACGTCGAGCTCGATGCGCGCCAGCAGCAGCGCGAGCAGCGCGCCGATGCCGGCCGAGGGCAGGGTCGACAGGATCGTCACCGGGTGCACGTAGCTCTCGTAGAGCACCCCCAGCACGATGTACATCGTGACCACCGCGGCCAGGATCAGCAGGAGCTGCGAGGAGAGCGAGGCGCGGAACGCCAGCGTGGCGCCCTGGAACTCGGTGCGGATCGACAGCGGCAGCCCGATGTCGCTTTCGACCGACTCGATCGCGGTGACCGCCTCGCCCAGCGACGCGCCGCTGGCGAGGTTGAACGACACCGTGGAGGCGGGAAACTGGCCCAGGTGGTTCAGCACCAGCGGCGCGCGGCGCTCGACGACGCGCGCGACGGCGTTGAGCGGAACCTGCTGGCCGTTGGCGCCCGGCACGTACAGGCCCTCGATCGCCGCAGGCCCGTTGCGCATGCCGGGCTGCATCTCGAGCACCACGCGGTACTGGTTGGACTGCGTGAAGATCGTCGACACCAGCCGCTGGCCGAAGGCGTCGTAGAGCACGTTGTCGATCCCGGCCATCGTGACGCCCAGCCGCGACGCCGTGTCGCGGTCGACCTCGACGTAGGCCTGCAGCCCCTGGTCCTGCGCGTCGTCGGCGACGTCGGCGAGCTGCGGCAGCCGGCGCAGCCGGTCGAGCAGGCGCGGCACCCAGGTCTGCAGGTCCTGCAGGTTCGGCGAGTCGAGCGAGAACTGGTACTGCGTGCGCGCGACGCGGTCCTCGATCGTCAGATCCTGCACCGGCTGCAGGTAGAGCGTGATGCCCGGCACCTCGGCGGCGCGCGCGTGCAGGCGCGCCAGCACCGTGGCGAGCGGATCGCGCGCGCCGTGCGGCTTGAGGCTGATCAGCATGCGCCCGGTGTTGAGCGTGGTGTTGACGCCGTCGACGCCGATCTGCGAGGTCAGCGTATCGACCGCAGGATCGGCCATGAGCGCGGCGCCAAGCGCCTGCTGGCGGTCGGCCATCGCCGCGAACGACACCGACTGCGGCGCCTCGGTGATGGCCTGGATCGCGCCGGTATCCTGCTGCGGCAGGAAGCCCTTGGGGACCACGACGTAGAGGGCGACGGCCGCGGCCAGCGTTCCCACCGCCACCGCGAGCGTCAGGCGCTGGTGCGCGAGCACCCAGCGCAGCGCGGCGCCGTAGCGCTCGATCGTCCGGTCGAACAGGCGCTGCGAGGCGCGCAGCAGCGCCGAGCGCGGCGGGCCGGTCTCGTGGCGCAGCAGGCGCGCGCTCATCATCGGCGTCAGGGTCAGCGAGACCGCGGCCGAGATCAGGATCGCCACAGCCAGCGTGATCGCGAACTCGCGGAACAGGCGCCCGACCACGTCGCTCATGAACAGCAGCGGGATGAGCACCGCGATCAGCGACAGCGTGAGCGAGATGATCGTGAAGCCGATCTGCCCCGCGCCTTTCAGGGCGGCCTCGAGCGGCGGGTCGCCGGCCTCGACGTAGCGCGCGATGTTCTCGATCATCACGATCGCGTCGTCGACGACGAA
>CAZEIW010000212.1:0-7267 GCA_964512305.1 uncultured Burkholderiaceae bacterium
TTCTATCCCCTCACCATGCCGCTCACGGTAGGTCCCGGGTCCATGTCGGTGGCGATCACCATCGGCAGCCGCAAGCCCGCCGGTTTCCCGCAGCTCTCACAGCTCGCCGAGCACGCCGCCGGAGCGCTCGGCGGACTGATCGCCGTCGGGCTCAGCATCTATCTCGCCTATCGTTTCGCCGAGAACATCGCGCGGCTGCTCGGCGCCACGGGTCTCGAGGTACTGGTGCGCCTCTCGGCGTTCATCCTGATGTGCATCGGAATCGAGATCATCTGGAACGGCTACAGCGCGTTGCACGCGGTCGCCGCCTCCTAGCCGCCGGCGCCCCCGCCAGGCTTGCCGAAGCGCGCGTCGTCGAGCTTGGGGTTCACCGCGGCCTTCTCGATCAGCATCTTGTGCGTGCCGGGAAAGCCGTCGACCGCGGTCTCGAGTACGAACGGCATCATCAACCCGTCGACCTTGCGGAAGTCACGCTGGTAGACCCAGACGTCGTGCATCTTGCCGTCCATGCGGCGCGCAATGCCCTCCACCTTGACGTCGAGGAAACTGTGGGTGTCGATCCAGATGTGCTGAACCCTGCCGCCCTGGAGCGTCAGCTTCAGCCTGTAGGCATCGTGGCCTTCGACCGGCTCGACCTTCTCGAGCTCCACCCGGGTGCCCTTGGCGGCGTAGTCGACCAGCGGGCCGTCCAGGGCGCCCTTTTCGGCTTCCGACTTCAGCTCCTCGGGCGTGAAGGGCTCGACGTCGCTGCGATTGAGGAACGGGCGCAGCTTCCAGCCGTGCGTACCGTCATAGACCTGCACCGCGGTCGTGCCCGCGAACTCGATCTCCACCCGCGACTTGTCGGGGCGTTTCACTTCCATCCGGAAAGGCAGCTCGAGCTGCCTGGCGGCCGGCGGCTCCTTCTCGGCCGCGGCCGCCGCGGCGCGCCCCATGTGTCCGCCGGGGCCGCGGTTGCTGCGTACCATCTTCAGCGCCCTCTCGTACGAGCCGGTTCCGGCCTCCATCTTCCCGGACACGGAGAGCGTCTGCAGCCGGCGCCAGGCCTGCAGCCCGCCCCGCGCCGCAACGTGCTTCTCGACGATCTGCGCCGCCGTGAGCTTCGATACCGCGGCCGGCCTGCCGTCGGCGGCGGCCGCGCTGGTGTCGGCGGCGACGAGGCTCGCCGGCCCGCAGAGGCCCAGCAGCGCGCCCAGGATCAAGGAAGGAAGGAGCCTTGCCATCGTCGACCTCTCTTTGCGTTTCTGCCCCGCGGGGCTCACCGACTACCGTCCGTCGGGCTAATCGACGACCAGCCCGTCGGCCCTGAACGGCCCAACCTGGACGATGACGTGGTCGCCGCGCTTGACGAGCCGCCCCTTGTTGGAGAAGGCGATCCAGTACGACCGGCCGGCCTCCGGGGCGTTCGTCGGGCGCAGCAAGCCGATGTTCTCCATCTGCGGCACGACCAGCTGCACACCGGCCTTCGGGTCGTTCAGCAGAGGCTGGTTGCGCTTCTCGTTGAGCGCCTTGGCCTTGTTGGGGTCCAGCACGTGATACGAGAAGCGGATCACCTCGCCGGACTCGGCCCACTTGACGCTCAGGTCCTCGACTCCCCACACGAGGCGGTAGTACTTGCCTGCGCGGCCGGCGAAGCGCTCGGGCAGGTAGGGGTGCGGACCCGCCGGCAGCGAGGCGCCGACGCCCTGAGGCGCGACCGCTCCGGCCGCCTGCCCCGGCCTGGGGGTCGCCGTGCTCGTCTTCGCGCCCTGCCCGCCGGCGGCCCCGGCGGTGAGCAGGCTTGCGAGCGAGAGCGCGAGCGTCGGTAGCGTTACAGCGCTCCTCACCGTCCGCCCCCCGCCTTGCCCGGCGCCGCGCTCGAAGCGAGTCCGCATAGCGCCTGGCCCTGCGACTTCCCGAGCTTCGCGAGCGCGTCGCTCATCTGATCGTACGCGCGCCGGAAATCCGCAGAGCCCGTCGTCTGCGCGCCGAGCTGCCGGGTCAGCTCCTTCAGGTAAGCCTGGGCGCCATCGTGCGGCGCCTGCAGAGCGCTGCAATAGCTGCCGATGGCGCCGAGCTCGCCGATCAGCGTCCCGTCGAGTCCGTTGGCCGGGGCGAGGCCGGGCAACGCCAGCGCCACGGTGCCGATCAACGTGGGGATCATCATTCCCTTGCTCTTCATGTGTCCTCCGACCGGTCGTCGCCGGTTCTTGATTTTATCGCCGCTCGAGCTGCCGGGGCAGCTCGAGGTCCTTTAAGCGCGAAGCTGCTCGCAGCTTGCGCTGCGAGCAGCACCGCATCCTCGGCTCGCCGCCTTCGCGGCTTCCGTTACTGTGCCACCAGTCCCAGCGTCGACGCGCCTCCGGTGGTGCCCGTGCCGTTGTTGGTGACCGCCATCGCGCCGATGTCCGGCAGGAGCGGCCGCGCTGCCGGCGTCGCATACGTCACGCTGATCGTGCACGTGCCGCCTGCCGCCAGCGGAGTCGAGTTCGAGCACGTCGTGGCGGTGATGCTGTAGAGCCCGCCGATATTCAGCGACAGCGCCTCGTTGGTCACGTAGAGCGATCCCGCTCCGGTGTTGGTCACGGTCACGATACTCGTGACGGCAGCGCGCGGCGCCGGGATCGTGAACGTCAGCGTGCGGACACCGAATACCGTGCTCAGCGTGCCATTGGTCGCGCTGGTGAAGCTCAGCGTACCCGTTCCTGCTGCCACGCCCGTGCCGGTCAGCGTCACCGGAGAGCCGGTCACCGTGGCGCCGGTGTAGGCGATCGTCAGGGTCCGGGAGAACGAGGCCGCGGACTTCGGCGAGAACACCACGTTGTAGGTGCACGACGCCCCGGCGGCCAGGGTCCCGGCGCAGCTTCCGCCGCCGCCCTGGCCCGTGCCGGCTCGCGCGAACGGCTGCGGTGTGCCGCCGCCGAGGGTGAACGAGCCACCGGTGCAGCTCCCCGTGCCGCTGTTGGTCACGGTCAGCGTCTTCGGGTCGTTCAGCGTCGTTCCGCCGCTCGTGACCGGCTCATTGCCGAAGGCGAGAGTGGCCGGCGCGACCGTCGGGCTGCACGCGCTGCCGCCGCCGCCGCCGCCGGCGAACTCGACCGCACCCGCATCGACGAAGCCGTTCTTGCGCGAGGTGCCGAAGAAGTCGAACGCCGGAGCCGCGCTGTAGTACGGCGCGCTGACACCGCCCGAGGCGATGAAGTTGATCGCCGGCGAGCCCGCCGCGATGGCGTAGTTGCCGTTCAGTGTGCCGTTCGCGACGCCGTTCGAGGCGTTGACCAGCGAGAGCGGTCCCCAGGCCATGTTGACCCAGTTGTTGCCCTCATCGACGGTCGCGGCCGGCGTCAGGTTGAAGATCGGGTTCGGGACGGTGGCGTCCGCGATCCCCGCCGGCACGTCGTAGCCCAGGCCGCCATTCTCCGGCGGAACCCGCGAGCCGTTGCAGTATTGCCGCAGCACGGTCGGATTCAGGCTGGAGTTGTCGCTCGCGTAGTCGGCCGCATCCGTCAGGATCGAGTAGTGCGGCGCCAGCCGCGGGTTGGTGCCCACACCGCTCAGGCTGCCGCTCGTGCCTGCGTGCCCCGGATCCGGGTCGCCGCGCACTCCGATCTCCCAGTAGCCGCCGACCGTGGCGTTGAACGCGGGCTCGGTCACGCAGGCGCCCGTGCCGCCGGTGATGATCACACCGCCGCCGTTCGCAGTCGTGGCATCCCCCGTCGGCTGGCTCAGCGTCGGCACCAGCGTGATCACGTTCTGCTGGTTGGTCGGCCCGGTGCCGAGCCCGCCCACCGTGATGCTGAAGGCGCGATTCTGCCAGATGAGGTTGTTGTAGAGGATCGGGTACGAGTACGAGGCGCAGTTCGGGTGGCCCGTCGGGCAGCTCGGCGCGGGGCCCGCTGCGATCGCGGCGGCGAGCTGCGAGCTGTTCTGGATCGCGACCACGCCGGCCGGCTGCGGCGCCGAGGACGTCAGAGCCTGCGGGCAGGAGCCGTCCGGATTGCGCTTCACCGGGCACGGCCCCTGAGTGCTGGCCAGCGGCGCGCCGAGCGTGTTGAACAGCATGCCGGAGGACGCCGTCGTATCGTTCGACATGATCGTGTTGTTGACGATGTTCACGGCCAGCGAGTCGAGCAGCGAAATTCCGGCGCCGTCCCAGCCCGCCACGTTGTTGTTGATGATGTTGTTGGTCACCGCCACCGAATACCAGTTGGCCGGCGCATTCGGGAACGTCGTCACGTCCGTGCCGTTCACGTGCTGCAAGCGCAGGCCGCCGCCGCTGCCGCTCTCGGCGCCGTTACCCTGGATCAGGTTGGCATTGATCGTCAGGTTCGGGCCGATGCCGTCGGACGGCGCGTTGACCGGTATCGGCAGACAGTCGAGGTCGGTCACTATGCCGCAGGTCGGGTCGGCATCCGGGGCGCCCATGATCAGCAGCCCGCCGCCGTTGGTCGCGATGGTCGGATTCGTGCTCTGGTTGAACAGAATCGAGTTGTGCTCGATGTCCCCGTTGTAGCTGTAGCCGATGTGTCCGACACCGCCGCCGTCGCCGGTGCTCAGATTGCCGCACACCCAGTTGTAGTTGAACTTGTAGTAGTCGGAGCCGTTGCAGATGCTGACGCCGCCCGCGCCGGCCGGCGTGGCCGAGAACAGCTCATCGCCGGTCGAGGAGTTCTTCGTGATCATGTTGTGGTGCATGTTCACGTTCAGGTCGAAGCAGTAGGGCAGCTGCTTGCCGGCGGCGTTCGCGTTGGGCGAGTAGCCGCTGGTCTGGCACGAGCCCGGGTCGGCGTTGGTCCCGCCGATCGTGTACGCGCCGGGGAACTCGCCCTGGCCGACGTTGATGCCGCCCGACAGCGTGCCGGCGTTGTTCATCACGCGGTTGTTGGCGATCTGGATGTCGTGGCCCCAGCCGTGCACGAAGATGCCGCCGCCGCCCTGGGAGCTGTTCTCCACCGTCACGCCGTCGATGCTCGACGGGTTGCAGAGGAAGTTGCTCGGGAACGGGTTGTGGGCACTCGAAGTGTTGGCGCCGCAGCCATGGTCGCGCCTGCTGTTGTTTGCGTCGCCCGTCAGCAGGACCGTCCCGGTCGGGTAGGTGCCGGCGGTCGCCGACCCCGCCCCGAACACGTCGGTCGAGCCGTCCGGCATGAAGACGCCCTTGGACAGCACGGTGATGGCTGCGCCCTCCAGGGCTCCCATCAGGCTCGGCTCCTGCAGCTGCTCGGCCAGGTTGCCGTTCAGCCCGGCGTTCCATCCGATCACGGCCTCGAGCGGCAGGCGGTCGACCTGCGGGTTGGTCGCGGTCGGCTGGAAGCCGAAGAGGTTGGTCGCTCCGGCCCCGAAGTTGGCGCCGGTGGCCGCGCACTTGTATGCGCCGCTCGGATCATAGGCCGTGAACGGACTGCCGCCCGGCAGCGACTGGTAGCCGTCGAGCGACAGCCCGAACAGGCAGTTGACCTGGCGGCGCCATGCGTCGAGCTTGCCAGCCGGGTGTGTGTTGCCGTTGATGACGCTGGCTGCCGCGCCGACGCCCTGCAGGCGGATCGGCTTCCACATCAGGAGCAGCTCCGTGTGCACGGCCGCTCCGGCAGGAGTCGTGGCCGTCGCCCGGCTCGCCGGGTCGATCATGAGCATGTCGCCGGGCTTGGCCACGTCGATTGCGCGCTGGATGCTGGCGGTCGCCGCCACGTGAGTCGGCGCCTTGCCGCCGATCGTCACCGTCACCGCATCGACCGACTGCTGGCCGTTGGCCGCCGTGATCACCAACTGGCCGCACTTGGCCGGGCTGCTGTTCGACGGGCCGCCGTACTGGATCTGCTGCTGCACCGGGCAGTTCCAGGCGTCCGCCGCGCCGCCCGTCGGGAACGACGGCAGCGTGGAGGTGAGCGCCAGGTCGCCCCAGGTAGTCGCCAGGGTCATCGACTGCGTGCCGTCGAGGCTCACGAGCTTGACCGTGCCCGCCCCGGTTCCGAAGTGGTAGTTGCGGGTCGTGGTCTTGGCGTTGAACGGTGCAACGTTCGCGGCCGGGCCGGAGTAGGCGTAATTGTTCACCGGCACCATACCCAGCGCGTAGATGTGCAGGGTGTGCGAGCTGCCGGTCCCGGCGGCCCACGGTCCGATGTTGCTGTCCACGTCTACTTCGCTGACGGCCGGCGTCGCATCCGGGTAGTCGCAGTCCGGATTGTTGTAGCCGGCGCCCGCGTAGGCCGAGGTCGGCACCACCGGCGTATCCATGTACTGCGTCTGCGCCGGCATGAACGGGATCTCGTAGCAGAACTGGCTGTAGGCCGGGTTGAAGAGCGGATCGGGCGTCGGCCCGCTGCCCGCATCGTTCATGCAGGTAACCATCATGGTCGGTGCATAGCCGGTCGGGTTGGGCGGGTTGACCTCCCACGTCGAGTAGGTCAGGCCGTTGTAGGTGCCCCACTGATCGGCGTAGATGCGCGAGACTTCCTGGCCGGTCCAGTCCTTGAGCGCCACCGGCAGGTTGGCGGGCGAGAACTTCTCGCCGAACTGCGGCGAGAACGGATCGAACTCGGAAGTAAAGTCGTCGGTGATCACTCCCGTGTAGTGCGCCGCCGTGTGGGTCGACGTGAACACGTAGAACTTGGCCAGAGCCTGCGTCTGGTCGTCGAGCTGCACCAGCTTGCGGTCGCAGAGGTTGCGGACCGCGCCCGCGAACGGCGACACCTCGGCCGATCCGGGGAACAGGCTGATGTAGTCCGGCACGATGCGGGTGGTGCCCACGCACGGCCAGAACGACTCGACGCTGCCGGTGTCGCCCTCGTGGCTCGGGAGCGACGACAGGCGTCCCAGAGCCTGCGTGGGATTCTGGAAGTTGGTGCCGTTGTAGGCCGACAGGCTCCCCTGGTTGGCGTTCCACTGGGTGGCCACCGAGGCCTGGTCGGGCAGGATGTAGATCGAGCCGCCCAGGCCCGGGAACTGCACCGTGACCGGCGCGATGTAGTTGTCGCCGATCAGGATGTTCTTGTCCTCTTCCTTGACGAGCTCGAAGCCCGGCGGCACCACCACCTCGACCACGTACTGGCCGGCCGGCAGCATCGGGGTGCCGTGGCCCGGCGTCCAGGCCGTCTGTGTCGCGCCGCCATAGCGGTACGGATCGCTTGAATCGGGGTTGGTGACACAGATCTTGCAGTTGGTGCCGAGCGGCCGCCCGCTGGTCGGATCGAGACCGGTGACGCTCGGGAACTGGTACATGCCGTCATACGGCGCCGGCTGCACCTGGTTCCAGTTGTGCATGCCGTCGTAGCACTTGAACTGCGAGTTG
>CAZEIW010000213.1:0-5315 GCA_964512305.1 uncultured Burkholderiaceae bacterium
GATCTCGTCGGGCGCCAGGCCCGCGCGCAGCACCAGGCGGTTGAAGTCGTCGTTTTCGACCTCGCCGCGGAACACGCGCGCGAAGCAGTCCTCGAACAGCCGCGCGAGCGTCTGGGGTTCGATCTCGTCGGCCGCTTGCGCACGCAGCTCGAAGTCGTGCAGCCAGACCGATGCTTGATCGTGGGCGAGACGGTTGTTCTGCTCGCTGATCACGCGAGCGCCCATGTGCTCGAGCATCGGCAGGCTGTTGGACAGCACCACGGGGGCACCCAGCCGATAGACCTTGAATCCCAGGACGTCGGGCGCCGCGCCAAGCGGGCGGTACAAGGCGAGCGCGAGCGGCGCTTCGGCCGACAGCGTGTCGACCCTGCGCACATCGGGCACCGCGGCGCGCGCGCCGACGCGCTCGCGGTACTCGGCCGGGAAGGCGGTGCTCCAGCGCTTGTACAGCTCGATCCCGCGGGCTTCGCCTTCGGCCTCGATCAGCGCGTCGCGCAGCTGGTCGTTCCAGCGCCGCGCGGCGGCGGCGAGCCTGGCCTCGAGCTCCTTGCGATCGACCGCGGGCACCTGGCCCGGCGTGGTGCGCACGGTGAAGTGGATGCGCGCCAGCATGTCGTCGCCGAGCTGCACGTTGAAGTCGGCGCTGCTGCCGGCAAAGGCCTCCATGAGGATGCGCTGCAGCTTGATGCGCAGGTCGGTCGCGTAGGCATCGCGCGGCACATAGACGAGGCAGGAGACGAAGCGATCGAAGGGATCGTGGCGGACGAACACCCGCAAGCGCGTCCGGTCGCCGAGCGCCAGGATGCCGAGCGCGATCTCGTACAGCTCGTCGTCGGTGATCTGGAACAGCTCGTCGCGCGGGTAGGTCTCGAGGATGTGCGCCAGCGCCTTGGACAGGTGGGCGCCGGGCGGCAGCCCGGCGCGCTCGGCGATCGCCTGCACCTTGCCGCGCAGCAGCGGCGTCTCGGTGACGCGCGCGCTGTAGGCCGAGGAGGTGAGCAGGCCGAGGAAACGGTGCTCGCCGGTCACGCGGCCCTGCGCGTCGTAGCGCTTGACGCCGATGTAATCCGTATAACCCGGGCGGTGCACGGTGGAGCGGGTGTTGGCCTTGGTGACGACCAGCACCGGCGTGGGCGCATGGGCCAGCGCGCGCGCGTTCGGGGGCAGCGCCGAGAAGCTGACCGAGGCCCTCTCGGTCGCCGTCTCCCGCAGTACGCCCAGGCCGCTGCGCGGCACGAGGCGCAGCATGTCCTCGCCGCTCTCGGTGACCAGCTCATGGCAGCGGTAGCCCAGCAGCGTCAGGTGGTCGTCGGCGAGCCACTCGAGGAAGGCCCGGCTCTCGGCCACCAGTGCCGGCGGCAGGGCTGCCGGCGCGGCGCCGAGCTCGGCAATCGCCTCGCGCAGCCGCGCCACCATGGCCGGCCAGTCGGCGACCACGGCGCTCACGTCGGCGAGTACGTGCTCGATGCCGGCCACCAGCTGTGCCCGCTGATCGGGATCGACGATCCGGTCGACTTCGATGTGCATCCACGACTCTTGCACCGCCTGCGGCGCCTCGCCATGCTGCCGGATGGAAACGAGGCTGCCGTCGGCGCCGCGCTCGACCGCGAACAGCGGGTGCACGATCAGGTGCAGCGTCAGGCCCTGGCGGTTGATCTCGGCGCTGGTCGAGTCGACCAGGAACGGCATGTCGTCGTTGACGACCTCGATCACCGAGTGGCGCGACGCCCAGCCGTTCTCCGCCACCGTCGGGTTGAGCACGCGCACCTTCGCCCGGCCGACCACGCGCTTCGCGCCGAACTGCCAATGCGAAAGCAGAGCGCCGGACAGGTCCTCGGGCGTGCGTTCGGCCAGATCGTCGGCGTCGAGCTGACGGAAGCACTCGCGCGCAAAAACCTCGAGCAGCGGCCGCTGCGCGGCGTCGAGCCGCGCGCCGGCGAGCTCGAGGACCGCGGCGATCCGTTCCCGTCGCAACGCGTCGGTGGAGGTGTTCATGGGTCTGTGTCTCCTCTCGTGTCCCGCTTGCGGGGGCCATTCTCCATGCAGGCCTCGATGAATCCCCGCGTCGGCCGTGTTGTCTTGGCGTAAGCTTGTAAAAATGCCGAAAGGCACGGGGAGGAACAATGCCGTCTATCGGGCTGCCGATCCGTTTCGGGCGAATCGCACTGATGCTCTTCGCCGCTCAGTTGGTGGCTGCTTGTGCGCAGAGCTCGCTGATGGTTTCCCAGCCACCCGCAAAGAAAGCCGCCCTTCAATCGGTACAAATCGTTGCCGGCGACAGCACGGTCCCGGTGGATCCGCAGGTCGCCAGGCTTTTCGAGACCGAACTGCGAAAGGATCTGTACGAAGGGGCCATGAAGTTCGCCCAAGGCGATGAATTGAGGCTGTCGTATCGGTTCATTCAGCTGGACCAGGGCAGCAAGGCCGCGCGTTTCTGGCTCGGCTTCGGCGCCGGCAAGGGGTCCCTGACCATCGAGATTACCTACAAATCGAAGGAAGGCGCCGAGCTGGGCAGGATCAACGTCGGCGGGGAAATCATCGGCGGCGTCACCGGCGGGGATTTCGACTCGGCCGTGACGAAGGCCGCCGAGGAAGCGGCCAATTACACGTTCAGTAATTTCCATTAGACCGTGGGTGTCGCGCGCGAACGAGCGCCTCGAGCAGGGGTAGCGACGGTCCAATGATCTGCTGATGCCAGCCGCCCCGGTTCGGTTCGCCGAGTTGATGGCCGCGCTCTCGATGGCGACCGACCTCGCGATGGGCCAGCCGGTGGAGCATGCGCTCGGCTCGTGCCTCGTGGCCATGCGCCTTGCGCAGCTGGCCGGCCTGTCGACGCACGAGCAGCACGACGTCTACTACCAGGCATTGCTGCGCTACATCGGCTGCAACGCCGAGACCGAAGGCATGGCGGCCGCGGTGGGCGACGAGATCGCGCTGCGCACGGCCGTCGCGGCGATCGACCCTGGCGACCGCATCGCCGTGCTGAAGGTCGCGCTGCAGCACGTTCGTGCCGGCCATTCGCAGGCATCGGGCTTCGAGCTCCTCAGGGTCGTGGCCGACGGCCTCGCGACGCTCGGCCGCCTCGACGCGGACGTGTTTCCCGGTCACTGCGAGGTCGCGCAGCGGCTCGGTGCGCGCCTCGGATTCGGTGCCGAGTTCGTGCGCGGCCTCGGCCAGCTCTATGCGCGCTGGGACGGCCGGGGTGTGCCGCGCGTTCGCGGCGAAGCGATCACGCCGGCCGTGCGTTGCGTGGTGCTCGCGCAGGACATGGTCGTGCTGGACCGGGTGCATGGGCCGGCGGCCGCGATCGCGGCGGCGAAACAGCGCCAGGGCGCATCGTACGACCCGCGTCTCGCCGCGCTCTTCCTTGCCAACGCCGAGACGCTGCTGGCCGAGACGGGCCGGCAGGCTCGCTGGGAAACCGTGCTGGCCTGCGAGCCCGCGCCCTGGCGGACGATGACCGAAGCCCAGTTCGATGATGCCTGCGACGTGCTTGCCGATTTCGCGGACATCAAGTCCAGCTGGACGCTGGTGCACTCCCACCGCGTGGCGCAGCTCGCCGAGGCCGCCGCGACCCGGCTGCAGCGCCCGCCCTTCGAGGTCGCGCTGCTGCGGCGCGCGGCGCTGCTGCACGATATCGGGCGGATCGGCGTGTCGGCGGGCATCTGGGGCAAGCCAGGTCCGCTCACCGACGGCGAACGCGAGAAAGTGCGCCTGCATGCGTACTACACGCAGCGCGTACTGGCGCGGTCGCCCGCGCTGGCGCGCCTGGCGGAAATCGCGTCGTCGGCTCATGAACGTGTCGACGGCAGCGGGTACTTTCGGGGCGCACGGGGCGCCCACGATCCGCTTGGCGCGATTCTGGCCGCGGTCGACGTGTACGCGGCGATGACAGAGGCGCGCCCTCACCGGGCCGCGCACTCGCCGGAAGCGGCCGCGCAAGAGCTGATGGCCGAGGCGCGTGCCGGCCGCCTCGACACCGGCGCGGTCGAAGCCGTGCTCGCGGTGGCGGGACACGCGCTGGCGCCCATCCGGCGCGCGCGGCCGGCGGGACTGAGCGAGCGCGAGGTCGAAGTGCTCGGCCTGCTGGCGCACGGGCACTCGAACAAGGCCATCGCGCGACTGCTCGGCGTGGCGCCGAAGACGGTCGGAAACCAGGTGCAGAGCATCTACGCCAAGGCGGGCTTGCGTACGCGCGCGGGTGCCACGCTCTTCGCGATGGAAAACGGCCTCGTCCCGGCCGGCACGCAGCGCGACGCCGCAACGGACTCATAGGGCATTCGCCCCATTCCGCGGACCCCGACTGCGGCCTAGCCTGTGCCCATGTCAACGGAGGCGACCATGGACCGGATGCAACTGACGCGGCTTTCCGCGGCCAACCTGGCAAAGCTCATCGCGAGCGGCGACGTCACGGCACTCGAGGCGACCGAGGCGGCCATCGCGCGGATCGAGGAGGTGAACCCGCGGCTCAATGCCGTGGTCGTCAAGCGCTACGACGAGGCGCGTGCCGACGCGAGGGCGATCGACGCCCGGCGCGCGCGAGGCGAAGCGCTGCCGCCGCTGGCGGGCGTGCCGGTCACGATCAAGGAGTGCCTGGACCTCGCGGGCACGCCATCGACCTTCGGGTTGACCTGGCGCGCCGGCATCGATGCCGAACACGACGAGCCCCACGTGGCACGCCTGCGTGCCGCGGGGGCCGTCGTCGTCGGCAAGACGAACGTCGCCCAGATGCTCGCGTTCATCGAGGCCGACAACCCCGTCTACGGGCGCACCCGCAATCCCTGGAACGAGGAGCGCACCTGCGGCGGCTCCAGCGGCGGCGAAGGCGCGATCCTGTCGGCCGGCGGATCCTGGCTGGGTCTCGGCACGGACATCGGCGGCAGTCTTCGCTATCCCGCCGGCTTCTGCGGCATCGCGAGCATCAAGCCGACCACCGGCCGCTGCAACGACGATGGGGTCTACAGCTTCCCGTCCGGCCAGCGGGCGATCGTGAGCCAGGTCGGCGTCATGGCCCGCCACGTCGAGGACCTGGCGATCGGCCTGGCGGCGATCGACGGTGAAAGCGCGCAGGACGCGGTGCCGGGCCGGCCGCTCGGCGACTGGAAGCGTGTGGACGTCGCCGCGCTTCGGGTCGGCTTCTATCTCGACGATGGGGTGTTTCCGTCGTCGCCGGCCGTGCGGCGCGCGGTGCGCGAGGCCGCGGATGCCCTCGCCGCAGCCGGCGCGACCATCGTTCCCTGGCAGCCCTACCGGCCCTGGGAGGCGATGCGTCTCGGATTCGCGCTGCTGGGTGGCGACCGTCTCGAAGGATTCCG
>CAZEIW010000214.1:0-8583 GCA_964512305.1 uncultured Burkholderiaceae bacterium
CTGTTTGCGCCCCCCTCCGGCGGGGGGGGGTGGTGGGGGGGGGTTGCGGGGCGCGTGCGTGCATCGTGCCACAGCGCGCACCCTCACCCCCGCCCCTCTCCCGCGTGGCGGGAGAGGGGAGTTCTCGGGTCAGCCCAGCGCGCGCGCCACCGCCCGCCGGGTGACCAACGGGATCAGGTGGGCGCGGTATTCCGCCGAGCCGTGCAGGTCGCTCGAGAGGCCCGTGGCCGGCACTGTCACGCCGTCGCACGACTCCGGGGCGAACTTGCGCGTCAGCGCGGCCTCCAGCGCCGTGGCGCGGAACACGCCGCCGCCGGCGCCGGTCACGGCGACCCGCACGCCGCCCGCGGTCTTGGCGACGAACACGCCCACGATCGCGAAGCGCGAGGCCGGCTGGCGGAACTTCTCGTAGCCGGCGCGCTCGGGAACCGGGAAGCTGATGGCAGTGATCACCTCTCCCGCGTCGAGCGCGGTTTCGAACAGGCCCTTGAAGAAGTCGTCGGCCTTGATCTCGCGCCGGTCGGTCTGCACGGTTGCGCCCAGGGCCAGCACCGCCGCCGGGTAGTCGGCTGCCGGATCGTCGTTGGCGACCGAGCCGCCGAGGGTCCCGCGGTTCCGTACCTGGCGATCGCCGATCGCGTCGGCCAGGGCGGCGAGCGCCGGGATCGCCTTGCGCACATCGCTCGATGCGGCGACCGAGGCGTGCGTGGCCATCGCGCCGATCGTCACCTTGCCGCCGCCGGCCTGGATCGCGGCGAGTCCCGGCACGGCGCCCAGATCGATCAGCGCGGCCGGCGAGGAAAGGCCGAGCTTCATCGCGGCCACCAGCGACTGGCCGCCGGCCAGCAGCTTCGCGTCGGGCTCGGCGCGCAGCAGCTTTACGGCATCCGCGACCGAGGCCGGACGTTGATATTGGAGTGTCATCTTCGCCTCCTCGTCAGTGGCGGGCTGCTGCCCGGATCGCGCTCCACACCGCGAACGGCGTCGCCGGCATCGCGACGTCGCGCACGCCCATCGGCCACAGCGCATCGGTGATCGCGTTGATGATCGCCGGCGGCGTGCCGATCGCGCCCGCCTCGCCGCAGCCCTTGACGCCGAGCGGATTGTGCGTGCACGGGGTGCCCTTGACGGTCTCGACCTGCAGC
The DNA here is from genome assembly GCA_964512305.1 of uncultured Burkholderiaceae bacterium. Classification (GTDB taxonomy): domain Bacteria; phylum Pseudomonadota; class Gammaproteobacteria; order Burkholderiales; family Burkholderiaceae_F; genus CAZEIW01. The sequence continues at coordinate 1,146 of CAZEIW010000214.1, forward strand.
CGCGGCAGGTCGTCCGCGCGGGGCATCGCATAGTCCATGTAGCTGCCGGTCAGCAGCTGGCCGTCGGCGCCGTAGCGGCAGCCTTCGAGCAGCGCCTGGCCCAGTCCCTGCGCCACGCCGCCGTGCACCTGCCCCTCGACGATCATCGGGTTGACGACGTTGCCGAAGTCGTCGCACGCGGTGAAGCGGTCGACGCGCACCTGCCCGGTGCCCGGATCGACCTCGACCTCGCAGATGTAGGTGCCCGCCGGGTAGGTGAAGTTGGTCGGGTCGTAGAAGGCGTTCTCGTTGAGCCCGGGCTCGAGCCTGTCGAGCGGATAGTTGTGCGGCACGTAGGCCGCCAGCGAGACCTCGGCGAAGGCCTTCTTGCGGTCGGTACCCGCGACGCGGAATTCGCCGTTGACGAACTCGATGTCGCTGTCGGACGCCTCCAGCAGGTGGGCCGCGATCTTCTTGCCCTTGGCGACGATCTTGTCGACCGCCTTGACGATCGCCGTGCCGCCCACCGCGAGCGAGCGGCTGCCGTAGGTACCCATGCCGAACAGGATCTTGCCGGTATCGCCGTGCTGGATGTCGACGTCGTCGATGCCGATGCCGAGCCGGTCGGCGACGACCTGCGCGAACGTGGTCTCGTGCCCCTGGCCGTGGCTGTGCGAGCCGGTGAAGACCGTCACCTTCCCGGTCGGGTGCACGCGCACCTCGCCGGCCTCGAACAGGCCGGCGCGCGCGCCCAGCGCGCCGGCGATGTTCGACGGCGCGATGCCGCAAGCCTCGATGTAGCACGAGTGGCCGATCCCGCGCAGCAGCCCCTTCGTCGCGCTCTCCGCCTTGCGGGCGGCGAAGCCCCTGACGTCGGCCAGGGCGAGCGCGCGGGCGAGCGTGGCCTCGTAGTCTCCGGTGTCGTACGTCAGTCCGACCGGCGTCGCGTACGGGAAGCTGCGGATGAAGTTGCGGCGGCGCAGCTCGGCCGGATCGATCTTGAGCTCGCGCGCCGCGGTCTCGACGATTCGCTCGAGCAGGAAGGTCGCCTCGGGGCGGCCCGCGCCGCGATAGGCGTCCACCGGCACGGTGTTGGTGAACACCGCCTGCACCTCGCAGTAGATCGACGGCGTCGCGTACTGGCCGGCGAGCAGCGTCGCGTACAGGATGGTCGGGATCGCCGAGGCGAAGGTCGACAGGTAGGCGCCGAGGTTGGCGGTGGTGTGCACCCGCAGCGCGAGGAACCTGCCGTCCTTGTCGAGCGCGAGCTCGGCGGTCGTGACGTGGTCGCGGCCGTGCGCGTCCGACAGGAAGCTTTCGCCGCGCTCGGCGGTCCACTTGATCGGGCGGCCGACCCGCCTGGAGGCCCACACCAGCGCCGTCTCCTCGGCGTACAGGTAGATCTTGGAGCCGAAGCCGCCGCCGACGTCGGGCGCCACGACGCGCACCTTGTGCTCGGGCAGGCCGAGCACGAACGCGGTCATCAGCAGGCGCTCGACGTGCGGGTTCTGGTTGGCCACGTACAGCGTGTAGCTGTCGTCGGCGCGCGAGTACACGGCATTGGCCGCGCGCGGCTCGATCGCATTGGGCACCAGCCGGTTGTTGACGAACTCGAGCCGGGTCACGTGCGCGGCCTTGCCGAACGCGGCGTCGGCCCCGGCCTTGTCGCCGCAGCCCCACGTGTAGCAGACGTTGTCGGGCGCGGCGTCGTGCACCGCGGTCTTCGACCTGGCCGCGGTCGCGGTGTCGACGACGGCGGGCAGCACGTCGTAGTCGACCGCGACGAGCATGGCGGCTTCCCTCGCCTGCGCCAGCGTCTCGGCGATCACCACCGCCACCGGGTCGCCCACGTGGCGGACCTTGTCCTCGGCGAGCACCGGATGCTTCGGCTCCTTCATCGGCGTGCCGTCGATCGAAGTGATCAGCCAGCCGCACGGCAGCCCGCCGACCGCCGCCAGGTCCTTGGCGGTGAAGACGACGAGCGCGCCCGGCGCCTTGGCGGCGGCGGCGGTGTCGATCGAGCGGATCTTCGCGTGCGCATGCGGGCTGCGCACGAACACGGCGTAGCTCTGGTTCGGCAGAACGACGTCGTCGGTGTACTGGCCCTGGCCGGTCAGGAAGCGGTAGTCCTCCTTGCGCTCGACCGAGCGGCCGATCAGTCCTGCCTGACTCGCAACGGCATTCATCGCGGTCTCCTCAGACGCCCATTGCCTTCGCGCCCTGCGCGACGGCCTTGACGATGTTCTGGTAGCCGGTGCAGCGGCAGAAGTTGCCCTCCAGCCCGGCGCGGATCTCGGCCTCGGTCGCGTGCGGATGGTGCTGCACGAGGTCGAGCGCGCTCATCACCATTCCCGGCGTGCAAAAGCCGCACTGCAGGCCGTGGCAGGTCTTGAAGGCGGCCTGCATCGGGTGCATCGAGCCGTCGGCCGGCGTGATGCCTTCGATCGTCGTGACGTCGGCGCCGGCCGCCTGCACCGCGAGCAGGTTGCAGCTCTTCACCGCGCGCCCGTTCAGGTGGACCGTGCAGGCGCCGCACTGCGCGGTGTCGCAGCCGACGTGGGTGCCGGTCAGCCGCAGATGCTCGCGAAGAAAAGCGACCAGCAGCGTCGACGGATCGACATCCGCCGCGACCGGACGCCCGTTGACCTTCATCTGGACCATGGACATGTCGAAGCCTCCCTGTGCCGGAATGCGTTTTCGGGTCACGACCGGCAGCGGGCAGGCACCGGACCTCGCCGTACGAGCGAGGCGGGGAGCGCTGGCGTGAGGCCGCCGAACGCGTTACTCGACCTGCGTATCTCCTTGCCTGGGCACCGGCGGGCGCAAGCCGGCGTTCAGGTCATGGTTTTCTTCTTTCTTATCGGCATCGCACGCCGTCGCGCCCGCGCCATGCCTGTCGATTCATCATAGACCAGGAGGTCGGGCAGAAACAACGCCGCCGGCGCGATGACCGCGAGGCGCGAGGATCGTCGCGTTAAGAAATGCGCACCCGCGAAAGCTGGAACCCGCCGCCTTCGACGGCGGCGCGAGTTCAGTTGTAGGTGAGATCGACGAAAGCGTCGACCACCAGCTCCGGATTCTTCAGCAAGCGGTCGCGCCACGGTCCCAGGTGGCGGCGCGACTGGATCAGGCCGCGGATCGCCCCGACATGGTCGGGGTGGCCGATGTTGATGGCGCCGACCAGCACGTCGCCTTCGAAGCAAAGCCGGGTGTAGAAGCTGGCGCTTTCATCGACGACCTCGGCCACGCGCACGCCGCTTTCGTCTTCCCAGCGGCCGAAGGTGTGCGAGATCAGCCCGGCGGTGTCGAGGACGTTCATCTTGAGGCTGCCGCGATAGGGGGTGTCGCGTCCGGCCATGTTCAGCGCGGCGACCCTGCCGTGCTCCGTGGCCGTGGGATGCAGCGCATGCACCACCCACTGCCCGGTGCTGAAGTCCAGGCCCTGGGCCACGTCGCCGGCCGCGTAGATGCCGGGCACGCTGCTGCGCATGCGGTCGTCGACCACGATGCCGCTGTCGACGCGAACCCCGGTACCTTCGAGAAAGTCGACGTTCGGGTGCACGCCGGTCGCGAGGATCAGCAGGTCGGCATCGATCGTCCGCGTGTCCATCACCAGCCGCGGGCCGGGCTCGATGCGGCGCGTCTGCCCCTGCGTGACGACGTCGACGCCCTTGCCCTCGAGCCAGCGCTGCAGCATGCGGCTGCCGGCCGGCGTCATCATCGAGCGCAGGATCAGGCCGGAACGCCCGGCGATCACGGTCAGCTTCGCGCCGGTCTCGATCAGCGACTTCATGCAGACGCCCGCGACGAAGCCCGCGCCGAGCATGATCACGCGGGCGCCGGTTCGCAGCCCGGCGGCGATCGTGCGCGCGTCGGTGAGCGTCCAGCAGCAGGTGACGCCGGGAAGATCCGTGCCGGCAAGCGGCGGCCGGGTCGGCGACGATCCCGTCGCCACGAGCAGGCGGTCGTAGTCGAGCGCCGCACCGTCGTCGAGCGTCACGCGGCCGCCTTCGGCGGCCGGTTGGACGCGGACGGCCCGGCAGTTCAGGTAGGCCACGCGCAGGTTGCGAAAGTAGTCCTGCGTCTTGCGCTGCCGCGCGCCCTGCTCGTCGATGGCGCCGGTCAGGATGTAGGGGATCGCCATCCGGGCGTAGGGCTCGCCCGGCTCACCGCCGAGCAGGGTGATGATGGCCTCCGGATCCTCGTCGCGCAGCGTCTCGGCGGCGCAGACGCCGGCCGGGCCGGCGCCGATGATGACGAATCGCTTCACAGTATTCTCCTCGCCCGTTTGCGGCCGGAGCTCAGCCGCCGCCGCGCCGGGTGTACAGATCGAAGTGCTGCAGGAACCGTGTCCGCGCCGCGGCGTCCATGCCGACGAAGCGGATCCGGACATCGAGCACCGGCAATGCGATCGATCCCAGCCGCCGCTCCGCGGCCTGCCGGATGCGGATCCGGACTTCGCCGGCGTCCTGGCTCACCCGGATCAGATCGCCGTCGATGGCCAGGGGCGCGTGCAACGTGGCGCCCGGCAGCCACCCGAGGAACTCCGCGCGTGTGCAGCCCATCTCGCGGTGCAGCTCGACGTCCTCGCTCACCGGGCCGCCCTCGCGCTGCGCGCGAAGGGCTGTGAGCGCTTGGGGCGGCCCTGCGCGCCCACGCCACCCGCATCAGCCACCGGCAATCTGCGGCCAGATCGCGAGCGCGTCGCCCGCCTTCAGCCGCCGGGTCAGCCGCGTGCCGGGCGCCACGTAGACGCCGTTGACCAGCACCAGGTGCACCTGGGCCGCCGGCAGGCGGTAGCGGTCGATGACGCTTTGCACGTCGGTGTCGTCCGGCACCTCGATCTGCAACTGGTGGTAGCGCGGCCGCCGCCCGTTCTCGTCGCGAGGCAGGTAGTCGGTCAGGCCGGCGTGGAGCTTGAGCGTGATCTGCATGTCGGCCGCCGCACGTCGGTGAAAGCCACCCTCGCTCAGGCCATGGGCCGCGGCGCGCGCGGCGAGTGCGCCGGCATGTTCGCGAGAAACGCTTCGTACGTCGCCAGCGGGTCGCGCGCCAGCCGGTCCTTCCACGCGCCCAGGCGCGTACGCGACTGGATCAGGCCGCGCAGCACGCCGACGCGGTCGGTCAGCCCGACCGTGTTCGCGCCGACCAGGACGTCGCCGTCGAAGGCGAGGCGGATGTAGCGCTGCTCGCCGTCGTCCTTCGCCTCGACGCAGGTGCCGCCCGCCACGCCTTCCCAGTTGCCGAACGACGACGAGACCATCCCCAGCGTGTCGAGCACGTTGAGCTGCGTGACCCACGGCAGCGTCGCCTCGCGTCCCGCCATGTTCAGCGCGGCGCACCGTCCCTGGTCGGCGGCGTTGGGCTGGATCGCGCTGACCACCCGGCGGCCGAGCATCGCGTCGAAGCCTTCGGCGCAGTCGCCGGCGGTGTAGACGCCGGCCACGTTGGTCTGCAGCCTCGTGTCGGTCAGCACGCCCTTGTCGCACTCGATGCCGGAGCCGGCCAGGAACTCGATGTTCGGCTTCACGCCGGTCGCCGAGATCACCACGTCGGCGGGAACCTGCGCGCCGCTGTTCAGGTGCACGTTGAGCGCGCCCGCCGCCACATCGATCGCGGTGACGCTGGTGCTGGTGTGCACCTTGATGCCCTTGGATTCGACCCAGCGCTTGATCATGCCGCCCGCGCCCGGACCCATCATCCGCGGCACCATCCGGTCGCCCATCTCGACGACGGTCAGCTTCACGCCGCGCTGCGCCAGCGCCTCGAGGATGATGCAGCCGATGAAGCCGGCGCCTATTTGAACCACGCGGGCGCCCGGCTTGGCGAGGCGCATGATGTTGCGCGCGTCGACGAGCGTCCAGCACGGCAGGACACCCGGGGAATCAGCGCCCGGAACCGGCAGCGCCGCCGGCCGCGATCCGGTCGCGATCAGCAGCCGGTCGAAGCGCAGGCTGCCGCCGCTCGCGAGCGCGACGCTGCGCGCGGCGGTATCGACGGACGTGGCGCGATCGAGCCGCATCTCGATCCGCTGCCGCTCGAAATGCCCGGGTTCCTTGCGCAGGTAGGTGCCGGCCTCGTCGATCTTGCCGCTGAGCAGGTAGGGGATCGCCATCCGCGAGTACGGAGGCTCGGGCTCGTCGCCGACGACGACGATCACGTCGTCCGGCGCGTTCTGGCGGATCGTCTCGGCCGCAATCACGCCAGCCGGTCCGTTGCCGAGGATCACGTGTCTCATGAGTCTCTCCCGCAGCGGCCCGCGCGCCCGGCGCGGCCGCGGTTCTCAAACAAAAAGGGCGGCTCCGTGAACCGCCCGTACCCGGCGTGCGCGCGCCTCAGCGCGCCCGACCGAAACCGTTACAGCCCAAGGCGCGCCAGCGTCTGCTGCGTGGGGCGGCCATCCGTGTCCCACCCGCGGACTTTATAGTACTCGGGCAGCATCTTCGGCAGCCCGTTGGTCAGGCCCTTGGCCGGACCGGTCTTCGCAGGCTCGGTCAGCAGCCGCTTGGGCAGCGTGTCGTCCTTCGCGGTGAAGCCGGCCTTCAGGTTGAACTGGCGCTCCAAGTTCCAGATCCGCTCGCCGATCTTGTTCAGCTCGTCGAGCGTGAACTTGTCGGTGCACGCCGTCGCGAGCTGCGGCTGCACGTCGGCCAGCGTCCACGCGAACGAGGTGAACAGGCACAGGCCGCTCGAATCGAACACGGCGGTGGCGTCCTGGAACGCCTTGACCAGATCGGCCTTGCCGTCGGTGACGAGCGGGTCGGTCTTCACCGGAATGCCGAGCACCTCGGAGGCGACCGTGTAGCTGCGCAGGTGGCAAGCGCCGCGGTTCGACGTCGCATAGGTGAGGCCCATGCCCTGGATGCCGCGCGAGTCGTAGGCCGGGAACTCCTGGCCCTTGACGGTCATCGACAGGTCGGGATGGCCGTACTTGGCGGTCAGCCGCTTGGAGCCGAGGCCGACCTCCTTGCCGAAGCCCTCGCCCTTGGCGGTCTTCTCGGCGAGGAAGGTCAGCGCCTGCGCGGAACCGAACGGCGCCTCGATACCGATCTGCTCCTTGGTGAGCACGCCCATCTCGTAGAGCTCCATCACCGCCCCGACGGTCGCGCCGAAGGAGATCGGGTCGAAGCCGTCCTCGTTGCAGACGAAGTTCGCGAAGGTCAGCGCTTCGAGGTCGTTGACGCCGTTTGCGGCGCCCAGCGCCCACGCCGCCTCGTATTCGAGGCCGCCGGATGCCCCCCAGTACTTCGGCTTGTTGACCACCGTGTAGTGTGTCTCGTCGATCTTGGAGATGCGGCCGCAGGCAATGGTGCAGCCAAAGCACGCCTGGTTCGTCACCAGATTCGGCTTGCCGTCCGTCTTGCGCGGCTGGTGCATCGCTTCCGCCGAAATGTCCTTGGCGCCTTCGAACTGCACGTCACGGTGGTTGCGCGTGGGCAGCGCGCCGATCTCGTTGATC
>CAZEIW010000215.1:0-4070 GCA_964512305.1 uncultured Burkholderiaceae bacterium
AGGTCGGCATCCACGCCAACGGGACCTGGTCCTACGAGGAAGACACGCTGCTGATGATCCGCGGCAAGACCGAGCCGTTTCATCACACCGATCGCAACACGCTGACGAAGATCGGCGAACCGACGCCGAACCCGCTGGCGCGGAAAAGTTGAGCGCTACGGGCGGCGTGCCTCGAATGCGCGCTGCAGCAGGCAGAACACGAACAGCAGGCCTCCGATCACGATGCGCGTCCACCACGAGCTCAGGCTGCCGTCGAACATGATCAGGGTCTGGATGATGCCGAGGATCAGGACGCCGAACAGGGTTCCGAGCACGTAGCCCACGCCGCCCGACAGCAAGGTTCCGCCGATCACGACGGCCGCGATCGCATCGAGCTCCATCCCCATCGCGTGCAGTCCATAGCCCGACATCATGTAGAAGGTGAAGACGACGCCTCCGAGCGCCGAGCACAGGCCGCTCAGGGCGTAGACGAGGACGGTCGTTCTGGCCACGGGCAGGCCCATCAGCAGGGCCGAGTACTCGCTGCCGCCGATCGCATAGACGGTGCGGCCGAACTGCGTCCAGTGCGCCAGATAGACGCCGGCCGCGACCACGGCGAGGGCGATCACCGCACCGACCGAAACCGAAGCCTGTCCCCATAGCGGGAAACGCGCCTGCGACACCGCGGCATAGAACGGGCTCGTGATGCTGATCGAGTCGATGCTGATCAGGTAGCACAGCCCACGCGCCATGAACATCCCGGCCAGGGTCACGATGAAGGGCTGCAGCCGGAAGCGCTGGATCACGAGACCCATCGTGGCGCCGAAGCCGGCACCCATGGAGAGCACCAGCGGGATGACGAGCGCCGGGCTCACGTGGTGCTGCTCGACCAGCGCCGCCGAGACCATCGTCGTCAGGGCGACCACCGAGCCGACCGACAGGTCGATGCCGCCGCTGAGGATCACGAAGGTCATACCCACGGCGACGATGCACAGGAACGCGTTGTCGATCAGCAGGTTGAACAGCACCTGAGCGGACAGGAAGCCGGTGTAGAAAACCGAGCCGAAGCCCGCCATCAGGACGAAAAGCGAGATGGTCACCGCGACCGGAAGGTACTTCGGGTCGATCCGGCGCCGCCGCGTCGGCGCGTGCGACGCGCCGGCGCCCGGCGAGGCGGCGCGCGCCGCCCCTGCCTCCGGTTCGACCTGCGCCGCCCGGGCATCGAGGCCGGCGCTCATGGGGCTGCCTTGGCGCTGCGCGCAAGGGGCTGTGGGCGCTTGGGGCGGCCCGGCGCACTCATCGGGCTATCCTTGCGCCGCGCCCGGCGCGCGCCAGACGATGCCCCGCACCGCGCGCCGGAACTCGGCCGACTGCAGCAGCATCACCAGGAACACGACCGCGGCCTTGACCACGAGGTTGATCTCCGGCGGCACGCCGATCGAGTAGATCGTCGAGGTCAGCGTCTGGATGATCAGGGCGCCGACCAGGCTGCCGGCGAGGCTGAAGCGTCCTCCGGTGAGCAGGGTGCCGCCCAGCGTGACCGCCAGGATCGCGTCGAGCTCGAGCAGCAGTCCGGCATTGTTGCCGTCGGCGCTCTTGACGTTCGAGCTGACGATGAGGCCGGCGACGCCCGCGGCGAGCCCGCAGAACGCGTAGACCCACAGCATGATCAGCCTCTGGCGCACGCCGGCCACGCGCGCCGCCGGCGGGTTGATGCCGATCGCCCTGATGAACATCCCGAGCGCCGTGCGGGTGACGATCAGGTGCAGCGCGACGAACACCAGTGCCGCCAGATAGACCGCGACCGGCAGCCCGAACAGGAAGCCGTTGCCGATGACGAAGTACGGCGCGTAGTAGACCGTGATGATCTGGCCGTTGGTGATGAGCTGCGCGATCCCCCGCCCGGCCACCATCAGGATCAGCGTCGCGATGATCGGCTGCATGCCGACGACGGCCACCAGGAAGCCGTTCCACAACCCGCACGCCAGCGCCGCCGCGAGCGCGCAGGCGATCGCCAGCCACATCGGAAAGCGGCTGACATAGGTCGTGACCCCTTCGTTGATCACGAGCTTGCCGCCGATCATCAGCGCGGCGGTGGCCGCGGCGATCGCGACCACCGCGCCGACGGAGACGTCGATGCCGCGGGTCGCGATGACCAGCGTCATCCCGAGCGCGACCAGGATCAGCGGCGACGCGCGGTTCAGGATGTCGATCAGGCTGCCGTACAGGTGGCCTTCGCGCCACTCGATGCTCAGGAATCCCGGGTTGAAAATCGCGTTGCCCGCGAGCAGCAGCGCCATGGCCACCAGCGGCCAGAACAATCGATGCGCGGTCAGGCCTTGCAGGTTCGCCATCAGCTGCCCGCGGCGATCATCTGGTAGACGGCCTGCTCGCTGCTGCCCGCCGGCAGCTCGCCCACCTTGCGGCGGTCGCGCATCACGACGACGCGGTCCGACAGGCGGGCGACCTCGTCCATTTCGGAGGAGATGAACATGATCGCCTTGCCGCCGCGCGCAAGCTCGCGGATCTCGTTCATGATTTCCTGTTTGGCCCCGACGTCGATGCCGCAGGTCGGCTCGTCCAGGATCAGGATGTCGGCGTCCACCGCGAGCCAGCGCGCGAGCACGACCTTCTGTTGATTGCCGCCCGAGAGCTGTCCGACCGGGGTCTCGAGATCGGGGGTCTTGATGTCGAGCGCGCGCGCGAACCGGTTCGCGATCTCCGCCTGCTTGCGCGGACTCAGGAAGCGCCAGATCCCGAGGCGCGCCTGCAGGGCGAGCGCGATGTTCTCGCGCACCGAAAGGTCGGGCACGATGCCCTCCAGCTTGCGGTCTTCCGGGCACAGGCCGAGGCCGTGGCGGATCGCCTGGCCGGGATGGTCGAAGCGGGCGGCCCGGCCGTCGAGCAGCAGTTCCCCGGAATCCGGGTGCTCGAGACCGAAGAGCAGCCGCGCGAGCTCGGTGCGTCCGGAGCCGAGGAGCCCTCCGACGCCCGTGACCTCGCCCCGCCGCAGCGCCAGGTCGGTCGGATGCAACAGGCCGCGCCGACCCAGCCCGCGCGCCGCCAGCAGCGGCGCCGCGGACTCGCCACCGGGCGGCGCCGTCGGGGGGGCGATGCCGGCGCCGAGGTCGTGGCCGACCATGGCGGCGATCAGCGCCGACGCGCTGAGCTCGCTCGCGCGATGCTCGCCGACCAGCTCGCCGTTGCGCAGCACGGTGATGCGGTCGGCGATCTCGTAGACCTGGTCGATGAAATGCGTGATGAACAGGATCGCCATGCCTTCGCCGCGCAGCTGGCGCAGCACGTCGAACAGGCGCCGGACCTCGCCCTCGTCGAGGCTCGAGGTCGGCTCGTCGAGGATCAGGACGCGTGCGGACACGCTGAGCGCGCGCGCAATGGCGACCATCTGCTGCACGGCAACCGGATAGCTCGATAGCAGCCGCGTGACGTCGATGTCGAGGTTCAGCCTCGCGAGCAGCTGGCGCGCCTGCGTGGCCATCCGCGGCCAATCGATCCGCCACGCACCGGCCGCGCCCTTGCGGGGATGGCGCCCGGCGAAGATGTTCTCGGCGACCGACAGGTTCGGGCAGAGGTTGACGTCCTGGTAGACGGTGCTGACACCCAGCTTCTGCGCCTCGAGCGGGGACGACGGGTGGATCGGGCGGCCGCCGAGGACGATCCGGCCCTGGTCGGCAGGGAAGACACCCGTCAGGATCTTGACCAGGGTCGACTTGCCGGCGCCGTTTTGCCCCATCAGGGCATGCACCTCGCCGGGAAACAGGCGAAAGTCCACGCCGGCCAGCGCGCGGACGGCGGGGAAGCTCTTGGTCACGCCCGACATCTGGAGCACCGGAACCACCGGCGTGTCCCGCTGCGCCCGCCCAGCCTCCTCCTCCATCCACGCCCCCGACGGTTACGCCACGGATTCGCCTCAGCCGCCTCTTGCCCTGGAGGCGGTGGGGCGCGGGAGCGGCGATCGTCCCGCGCCGCGTGCCCGCGCGCCGTCGCGCCCGGTCCCCGTTTCCCGGGGCGGGCGGCAACCAGGCCCCACCGGGCCGGTGCTGGCGCCGGGGTTCGGTTTCAGTACTTGC
>CAZEIW010000216.1:0-24685 GCA_964512305.1 uncultured Burkholderiaceae bacterium
CGGCGCCGGAAATTATCCATCCTCCCGGTTGAACCAACAACGGGGGATAGCCCACCTGCGCAAGTGCGGGAGCCCTGCATGCCGAGTCACCTTTCCATGAACCGTAGCTCCGAAGGGCGGCGGAGCAGGACGTTTGGCGCCTGCAGCTTCGAAACCGAAAAGCGGGAGGATCGGCTTCGAGGGGTGGCTGCGCCCCCCCCTCGAGCACCCCCCGCGGCATTCACGGGCGTCATTCTTGCTGGCACGCGGTTCATGGTCGGTGTGCCGCCGCCCTTCGAAGCTACTGTTCATGGAGAGCGCGTTCTAGCTCGCGCACCAGCGAGTCGATCGCGCGCAGCCACGCGGCATCGTTGTCGGCGCGGAAGTCGAATGCCTTGCGGGTCAGGATGCGCCGGGTATGGACGTCTTCGATATCGACGTGCAGCGTCAGCACGCGGGTGCTGACCCGATAGACCCACGGCCGCAGCACCTGGTCGGCCCCGAGCGCCTCGCCGATCTCGTACTCGCAGCCGCTGCAATGGCGCAGCGTCTCGCGGCTGCCCAGGCGCTCGATCGCCTCGTTGGCCTGTTCCGTGCGCGCGACCGCGTAGCGGCCGGTCTGTTCCAGCCGCCGGCGCAGCTCGTCGCCGAACATCCGCAGCCGCGCCTCCCGCGGGGCGGCCGCCGGGTCGCGGCCGAGATCGCCGGCGAGCTCGAAGTCCAGCACCACGATCGTGACCATCCGCGCCGCTGGCGGCGCGACTGCGCCCGATCCGAGCCCTGCCGCGGGCAGCGGCGCGGCGAGCAGGCAAAGCGAGCAGGCCAGAAGGCCGGGGCGGCTCATCATGGAAAGCTTGGACTTCGGAGCGCCCGCCGCGTTCGCGCGGCCGGGCAGGCCGGCACATGCTACCCGCCCGTCCGTGGCGCGGCGACGGGCCGGTCAGCCCGCAAGCCGCGCCGCCAGCCGCTCGCACTGCGCGGCCAGCTGCGCGAGATCGGTGCCGGTCGCGATCGTCGAGGCCAGCGCGCGCTCGTCGGCGGTCAGGACCTCGCGCGTCTCGAGCTGCCGCGCGAGCACGGCGGCCGTCGCGTCGGAAGCGTCGTCGCCGGCCTGTGCGCGGCGCCGCACCCGCTCGCTCAAGGTCCGCGCCGGCGCTTCGCACGCGATGATCCAGAAGCGCGCCCCGCGCGCCCGCGCGAGCGCGGCGAATGCGGCGCGATCGGCCCGGGCCAGGAACGCGGCATCGACGACGACGGGGTAGCCGGCGTCGAGCACCCGCTCCGCGACGCCGGCGAGACGCTCGTAGGTCCGGCGCGAAGCATCCGGGTCGTAGATGCCGAGGCCCGGCGCCGCGGCGGCGTGCTCGCGGGCGTCCAGGCCGAACAGCCGCTTGCGCTCGACATCGGAGCGGGTCCGTACCGCGCCCAGGCGCTCGCAGACCAGCCCCGCGACCAGGGTCTTGCCCGATCCCGACACGCCGCAGGTGATCGCCAGCACCTCCGGGCGCGGCGCAGCGAGGCGTTGCGCAAGCTCGAGATGGCGCTCGCAGGAAGCGAGGTCGCGGGCGCGCGCCGCGGCGCCGGCCGCCGGCTGACCTGCCCGGATGCGGGCCACGTTGGCGCGCACCAGTGCCCGGTAGACGCCGTAGTACGGCAGCACCGCAAGGCCCTCATAGTCGCCGCTCGCCTCGAGATAGGCGTTGAGAAAGCGCCAGCCGAGTCCGTCCAGGCCGTGGTACAGCAGGTCCATGAACGCGAAGGCGACGTCGCTGATCACGTCGATCCAGCGAAGCTCGGGGTTGAACTCGATGCAATCGAAGGGAAGCGGCTCGCCGCCGATCTGCGCGATGTTGCCCAGATGCAGGTCCCCGTGGCATTCGCGCACGAAGCCGAGCTCCAGTCGCTTCGAGAACAGGCCCGTGCGCGACTCGAATTCCCGCCGGCTCCAGTCGGCCAGCGCTTGCAGCTGCATCGTTTCGCGCGGCGGGGACGGTTCGCGCATCAGCGCGTCGAGGTTGGCCTGCGCCCACCTTCCGATCGCCGCGGGAGCGCCGAAGGGGCCGCCGGCCGCGGCGACCGGCGCGTCGCGGTGGAATGCGGCCACCCGCGCGGCAAGGCGATCGATGTCGGCAGCGGTCAGCAGGCCGGCGCGCGCGCGCCGGTCCAGCAGGTCGGCTTCGTCGAACGCCCGCATCCGGACCGCATGATCGAGCACCGGGCCGCCCCCGCCGATCGACGGGCGTGCGGCGTCGCCGGTGATGGCGACCACGTCGAGGTAGAGTCCCGGCGCGGTGCGCCTGTTCAGGCGCAGCTCTTCCTCGCAGAAGTGGCGGCGCCGCTCGAGCGACGTGAAGTCGAGGAAATCGAACGCGACCGGCTTCTTGAGCTTGTAGGCGAATTCGCCCGCCAGCAGCACGGTCGAGATATGGGTCTGAAGCACCTCGACGCGCGCGACCGGATGCGGATAGCAGCGCGGATCGCGCAGCGCCGCGACCAGTCGGGCGTGCGCGCAGACAGCGTCGGTCGGATTCTGATCGTTCATCGGGTGCGGTGCGGCGGCCGGCAGGGGGCATGGTGCCCGCGGCTGCGCCGCCTGAACCGCAACTTCATTCTATTTGACGGATCGAAATTACTTACGCGCGCGAATGGATCCGCGTGCGGGGCCGCGCCGGCGCTAGTAGCGCCGGATCCACACCCAGGGCAGCAGCCCAGGGGCCGTCGCGCTGCCGGTCGCGTCGGAACCGATGCCGCCCGCGCCGGGCGCGCGCGCCTGGGGCGCGTCCCCGATGAGCGGGGCGAGACAGTGGCGGGCCTGCGCGACCCACGACTCGGAATTGGGCGCGAAATGGATCTGCGCGCGCGGCCGCCGGACCAGCCACGATCGCAGCGCCGGCGTATTCGGGAGACCCGGCGCATTCATCAGCAGCACGATGTCGTTGTCCGACGGCACCGTCGAGTAGACGCCGTGCAGGAAGCGCAACAGCTGGACCCCGTTCGCCGGCGCGGGCGGCCGGCCCCCGCTGCGGTCGTCGGCCATCGCATCGAGGGCCGCGAACACGGTCTCGGCCGCTTCCGGACGGGCAGCGCCGTCGGGACGCGACGGCCCGGCCGACAGCGCGAGGGCCTGCGTCGGCGGGTCGAGGAAGACGCCGACGACCTCGTGCGCCCCATGGCGCGCCGGCGGCTCGTCGGACAGCCGGAAATACCGTTCGACATGCGGCTGCAGGCCGGTGCTGCGCCAGATCCGGACCACGGCAGTCTGCGAGACGCCGCAGGCGCGGGCCATCGCGCGCGAGCTCCAGTGCAGGCGGCCATCCGGCGGGTCCTGCAGCGTCATCGTCACGATGCGATCGACCAGATCGTCCGATATCCTGCGCGGAGCGCCCGACCGCGGTGCGTCGAGCAATCCGTCGAGGCGCTGGCGCAGGAATCGCCGGCGCCATTTGCCGACCGTCTGCGGCGTGACGTCGAGCTGGCGGGCGACGTCGTCGTTGGCCGTCCCGGCCGCGCACAGAAGAACGATCTGCGCTCGCTGCGCCAGCGCCTGCGCGACCTTGGGCCTGCGGGTCCAGCGGAGCAACTGGTCGTTTTCGGCCGCCGATAGGCCCAGATTTTCGAGCCGCCGCCCCCGCTTCATGCGTTTGTCACCGAAAAGGCCACATTAGCGCAAAGCGCGAATGCGTCCTATTCAACGGATTTCCGCATCGCCAGCCGAACGCAGCGGCGCCCCACGGGCGCCGCGAGCACTTCATTTACATTTCGACGAGCGGGTCGCCTGCTTTCAGCCCCGACTGCAGCCCCTGGACGGAGCCCATCGCGAGCCGTGCCAGTGGCCGGGGTCGAGCGCTCAGCGCGCGATGCCGCGCGGCGCCGCCGGGTCCGCGTCGCTCAGGGCGGCGGCGCCGGCATCGGCTTGCGCGGCGGCGCGGTCGACCCAACCCCCGCCGAGCGCCTTGTACAGGTTGGCGTACGACTGGAACAACTGCGCCTGCACGGCGCTCAGTGCGAGCTCGGCGTCGAACAGCGATTGTTCGGCGGTCGCCACCTCGAGGTAGATGGTGGCCCCTTCGCGGTACCGGCTTTCGGCGAGGTCGCGGAAGCGCCGCAGCGCCGCGACGTTCTTCGCCTCTTCGGCCCTCTGGCGCTCGAGCGTGCTGCGGGCGATCAGCGCGTCCTCGACCTCCTGGAACGCGCCGATGACGGCCCTGCGGTACGAGTACAGCGCCTCGCGCTGGCGCGCCTCCGCCAGCCGCACCTGGCTGGCGATGGCGCCGCCGTCGATCAGGGGCTGGACCGCGCCCGCACCGACCGACCACGCGACCGACGCGTCGTTGAACAGGTTCGACAGCTGCGCGCTCTGCACGCCCAGCAGGCCGGTCAGTGCGATGCGCGGGAAGTACGCCGCCCGGGCCACTCCGATGTCGGCATTCGCGGCGACCAGTTCCTGCTCGGCCTGGCGCAGATCGGGCCGGCGCTGCAGAAGGTCGGCCGGCAGGCCGGCCGGGATCGCCGGAAACTGCAGTTGCCCGATCGGCAGGCCGCGCTCGACGGCGCCGGGATCCGCACCGACCAGCACCTTGATCAGGTTCTCCTGCTGCCCGATGGCGCGCTCGACCTGCGGCAGCACCGAGGCCGCGGATTCGAATTGGGATTCGGCCTGCCGCAGATCGGTCTCGGCCGCGACGCCGCCCTCGAAGCGCGCCTTTTGCAGCCGCAGCGCCTCGCGCCGCGAATCGAGCGTGCGGCGCCCGATCTCGAGCTGCTCGTCGAGCGCGCGCAGCTCGATGTAGGCTTCGGCGACCGAGGACACCAGCGTCATCACGACCGTGCGCCGCGCCTCCTCGCTCGCGAGCAGGCCCGCGCGGGCGGCCTCGGTCGCGCGCCGCACGCGGCCCCACAGGTCGATCTCGTAGCTCGCGCTCAGATCGAGATCGAGAGCGCCGTAGACCTGGTGTCCGGCGGGGATCGCCTGGCCCTGAAGGGTGTTGCGGCTGGCGCGCGAGCGGACCGCCGACGCGTCCGCATTGACCTGCGGGAACAGGCCCGCGCGCGCGGCGCCGTAGAGCGCGAGCGCCTGGTCGACGCGGGCCGCGGCGGCCTTCAGGTCGTAGCTGTCTGCGAGCGCGTCCCGGATCAGGCGCGTCAGGGCGGGGTCGCCGAACTGCTCCCACCAGGCCGCATCCGGGGTCTCGCTCGCCGAGGTCGCGCCGAGGCGCCAGGCAGGCGGCGCGGTCACGTCGGGCCGGCGATAGTCGGGCCCGACCGTGCAGCCGGCGAGCAGCAGCGCGGTCAGGAAGGCGCCGGGGCAGGCGGCGCCGAGGCTGCGGGGGTGCGGGTACTTTCTCATCGTGACCGGAGGCGCGGCCGCCTCAGGATTCGGCACGGCCGGCCGGCCGTTCGGCGCGGCCCGCGCCGGCGACCGCGACCTGCGGCGGCGCGGCGGCCGGAACGGTATCGTCCTCGCGCGCGAACGGCCGCCGGCGCTCGCTGATCCGCTGCATCACCACGTAGAACACCGGTATCAGCAGGATCCCGATCAGGGTCGCCATCAGCATTCCGAACACGACCGCGGTACCCAGCGAGCGGCGCGCGGCCGCGCCGGCGCCGCTCGCGATCGCGAGCGGGAGCGAGCCGAAGATGAAGGCGAACGAGGTCATCAGGATCGGGCGCAGCCGCAGCCGAGCCCCGGCGATCGCGGCGTCGAGTATCGGCGCGCCGCGTTCGTGCGCGAGTTTCGCGAATTCGACGATCAGGATCGCGTTCTTGGCCGCGAGACCGATCAGCATCACGAGGCCGACCTGCGTATACACGTCGTTCGGCATGCCGCGCAGCGCGATGCCCGAGAACGCGCCGATCACCCCGAACGGGATGATCAGCAGGATCGCGACCGGCATCGCCCAGCTCTCGTACAGCGCCGCCAGCACCAGGAACACGAACACCAGCGACAGCGCGAAGATGTACGCGGTCTGTCCGCCGGTCTTCTTCTCCTGGAACACCGCGCCGGTCCATTCGAAGCCGAATCCGGGCGGCAGGGCTTTGGCGACCTCTTCCATCGCCTGCGTGGCCTGGCTCGAGCTGTAGCCCGGGGCGGCGGCGCCGTTGATGGTCGCCGCCCGGTACAGGTCGTAGCGCTCGAAGTACTGCGGCCCGTTGACCGAGCGGATCCCGACCACGGTGCTCAAGGGGACCATGGCGCCGTCCGCGCTGCGCACGTACAGGCGGCCGACGTCTTCCGGGCGCGCCCGGGCACCCGGCTCGGCCTGGGCGATCACCCGGAAGGTCCGCCCGTACAGGTTGAAATCGTTGATGTAGTAGCCGCCCAGGAAGGTCTGCAGCGCGAAAAAGACGTCGCCGAGGTTCAGGCCGAGCGACTTGACGCGCTCGCGATCGATCGAGTACTCGATCTGCGGCACCCGCGGGTCGAAATTGGCGAACACGAAGCCGAGCTCGGGGCGCTTGCGCGCCTCGGCCAGGAACCCGCGCAGCGCCTCGGCGAAGAGGGCAGGGTCGCGGCCGGCGCGGTCCTGCAGCACGAATTCGAAGCCGCCGGCCGCGCCCAGGCCGCGGATCGGGGGCTGGTTGAGCACCAGCGCCTGAGTGTCCTGGATCTCGCGGTTGATGCGCGCGGTCAGCGTGCGCTGGATCGCGGCCGCGCTATGCGACCTGTCGCGTTCGGACCAGGGCTTCAGGCGGATGAACGCGGTCGCGTTGTAGGGCGACGCGATCCCGTTGAGCACGTTGAAGCCCTCGAGCGATGCCACGCCGTCGATGCCCTCGACCTCCTTCGAGATGGTCTCGAAGCGCGCCAGCACGGCCGCGGTGCGCTCGAGCGAGGCTCCCAGCGGCAGCTGGAACACGACCAGCAGCGTGCCCTGGTCCTCGTCGGGCACGAGCCCGGTCGGGCGCGTGCTCACGAGCACGTACAGGGCGCCCAGCAGCACGGCGAACACGACGGCGACCACCGCCGCGTGGTGCACGAGGCGGTCGACCGCGCGCAGGTAGCTCCGGCGCATCGCCTCGAAGGTCAGGTTGAACACGTGGTAGAACGAGGCGAGCGGGCCGCGGTGGAGGCTGCCTTCCCGCGCCGGGCGCAGCATGATCGCGGACAGCGCGGGCGTGAGCGTCAGGGCGCAGATCGCCGACAGGATCACCGACACCGCGAGCGTGAGGCCGAACTGGCGGAACAGCTGGCCGGTGAGCCCGCCCACGAAGGCCACCGGCACGAAGACCGCGGCGAGCACGAGCGCGATCGCGATCACCGGGGCGCCGACGTCGCCGATCGCCAGCTTGGTGGCCTGCATCGGCGACAGCGGCTGATCGGGCGGGGCCTCGTCCAGCCGGTGCTGCACCGCCTCGACCACGACGATCGCGTCGTCGACCACGATGCCGATCGCGAGCACGAGCGCGAACAGCGTCAGCGTGTTGATCGAGAATCCGAGCGCCGCGAAGGCCGCGAACGTCCCGATCAGCGACACCGGCACGACCACGATCGGGATCAGCGTCGCGCGCCAGTTCTGCAGGAACACGAACACCACCAGCGCGACCAGCACGAACGCGATGCCGAGCGTCAGCGCGACCTCGCGCATCGATTCGGTGACGAACGGGATGGTCGAGTACGGGATCGAGTACGAAAGCCCCTCGGGGAAGGAACGGGCCAGGTCGGCGATCACCCGCCGCACGCCCTTGTCGACGTCGAGCGCGTTGGCGCCCGGCGCGAGGAAGATGCCGAGGAAGGCCGAGGGCAGCTGGCGCTCGCGCGCCGTGATCGAGTAGTCGGCGCCGCCGAGCTCGACCCGCGCGACGTCGCGCAGGCGGACGATCTGGCCGTCGCCGCCGGCCCGCACCACGATCGCCTCGTACTGCGAGACGTCCGTCAGGCGCCCGAGGACGTTGATCGTGTACTGCATCTGCTGCCCGCGGGCGATCGGCGGCGCGCCGATCACGCCCGCCGGCACCACCACGTTCTGCTCGCGCACCGCGTTGACCACGTCGCCGGCCGTCAGCCCCAGCCGCGCCATCCGGTCCGGATCGAGCCAGACCCGCATGCTGTAGTCGCGCGCGCCGAAGATGCGCACGAGACCGACTCCCGGAACGCGCGCGATCGCGTCCTGGACGTTGAGCAGCGCGTAGTTGCTCAGGAACACCGAGTCGAAGCGCCGCGTGGGCGAGCTGAGCGCGATCACCTCCAGGAAGTCCGTCGACTGCTTGCGGATCGTCACCCCCTGCCGCGTGACGTCCGACGGCAGCTGGCTCTGGGCGATCGCGACCCGGTTCTGCACGTCCACCGCGTCGATGTCCGGATTGGTGCCGACCTCGAACGTCACGGTCAGGTTGTAGGAGCCGTCGGACCCGCTCTTCGAGCCCATGAACAGCATGTCCTTGGCGCCGTTGACCTGCTGCTCGATCGGCGCCGCGACCGACTCCGCGACCACCTGCGCGTTGGCGCCGGCGAAGGAGGTCGACACCTGGACCTGGGGCGGAACGATCTGCGGATACTGGGCGATCGGCAGGTTCAACGCCGCCAGCGCGCCCGACAGGGTGATGATCAGCGCGACGACCGTCGAGAAGATCGGCCGCTCGATGAAGAAGTTCAGCATCGGCCCGGTCCTCGCATGCCTGCGCCGGTCGCCCGCGGTGCCCGGCTAGCTGCCGGCCTTGCCGCCGGCACCCGCGCGTCCGGGTGCCGCCCGGCTTGCCGGCACGGCGCCGTCCGCGGGCCGCGCGGCGTCCGCCGCCGCCAGCAGCACCGGCTTGACGACCGACCCGGGTGTGATCTTCTGCACGCCCTCGACGACCACCAGTTCGCCGGCTTCGAGCCCCCGCTCGACCACCCAGTCGGAGCCCAGCCTGTGGCTGGCCGTGATCGGGCGCGACGCCGTCTTGCCGTCGGCGGCGACCACATAGACCGACTTGAGGCCCTGCATCTCGATGACCGCCCTCTGCGGCACAAGGATCGAAGGCGCCGCGGGCGCCGGCGCGATCACGCGCACGAACTGCCCGGGCCGCAGCAGCTGCTCGGGGTTCGGCACCGCGATCCGGACCTGCAAGGTGTCGGTCTTCGTGTCGACCGCGGCGTCGACGAAGTCGAGCCGGCCGGCATGCGGATACTCGCTGCCGTCGACGAGTCGGATCCGGAACGCCGGCGCGGCGCGCGCGGTGCGCTCGCGTGCCACCGCCAGCATCTTGTCCTCGCTGACGGCGAAGTTGACGTGGATCGGATCGACCGAGTAGAGGGTCGTGAGCAGCGTCTGTGCGACGCTCACGAGCGCCCCCGGCTTCACGAGCGCCTTGCTGGCGATGCCGTCGAGCGGAGCGGTCACCAGCGTGTAGTCGAGATTGAGCTCGGCCTCGCGGACCGCGGCACGCCCCGCCTCGACGCTCGCTTCGTCCGAACGCTGCTTCGCGACCGCCGCTTCGTAGTCCTGCTGGCTCACCGCGTGATCGCTGATGAGCCGCTTGACCCGCTCCAGGGTCTGGGTCGAGTTGACCAGCGACGCCTGCGCCTGCGCGAGGTTCGCGCGCGCCTGCGCGAGCGCCGTTTCGAACGGCTGGCGGTCGATCACGAACAGCAGGTCGCCCCGGTGCACGCGCGCGCCGTCCTTGAAGGCCTGGCGCTGCAGCAGGCCCTGGACGCGCGAGCGGATCTCGACCGTGTCGACCGCCTCGGTCTGTCCCACGTATTCGTCCTGCAGCACGACGGGCTGCGGCGTGGCCTTGATCACCGATACTTCGAGCGGCGGCGCAGCCTTGGCCGGCGCCTCGCCGCTCGCGTTGCAGCCGGCGAGCGCGGCGAACGCGCACAGCGCGCACGCCAGTGCCGCCCGACTGCCGCCATGCCTGATGCTGACCGCCATCCGACTCTCCTGGTGACCGGGCTCGCCGCGGGAGGGCGGATTCGACCGCCCGCTCCGCGCAGGTCGATTGCCCGCAGGCCATCCCGGGTCAAATCCGGGTCAATTCTCGGTAGCCACGCGCGTTGCGCCCGGACGCGGGATTCCTGTCGCGATCGAGCGGCGCCCGGGCCGGCGGCGGACCGTCGCGCCCAGCCCCGGGCCGGGACAGAACCGGCGAAGCCGGACGCGAATGCGTGTGCGGCCCCGCCCGCGCGCGCGGCATCGTTCGCCGCGCCCCGTCGATCGCGCCCGATGCGGCGCGACCGCGGGAATCGTACTCCACCCGCGCCTCCAAAACCCTCAATGCGCGCGCACGGCCGCCGTCCCCAGCAGAACCCAGCCGGCCATCAATGCCAGGCCGCCGAACGGCGTCACGGCTCCGAGCGCGTGCAGGCCCGTGAGCGCAAGCGCGTACAAGCTGCCGCTGAAGAGCAGGATCCCGATCGCGAAGCATGCGCCCGCCGCGCGCGGTGCCCGGCCCGGCCACTGCGAGCACGCCCACGCGGCGCCGAACAGGGCGAGCGCGTGCCACATCTGGTAGCGCACCGCCGTCTCGAACACCGCCATCTCGTCCAGCGACAGGCGCCCCTTCAGCCCATGCGCGCCGAACGCGCCGGCGGCGACGCCGGTGAACCCGAACGCCGCCGCGAGCGACGCCAGCGCGCGCACGAACTTCGCTGGCGGGTTCTTGGAAAGCCCGCTATTCAGTGTTCCTCCATGTGGTCACGCATCGGGCCGTGCATGTCGTGACCGGCATCGCAACCGTCATGGTGGCGATCGTACCGCCCATCGTGCCCGCCGTGGCGATGCGCGAACCGGCGCGCGACCTCGTCGAGCACCTGGCGCTGCTGGGGATCGAGCGTCTGCTCGAGCTTGGCGGTGGCGTCGGACAGACGTGCCAGCTTCTGCGCCCGAACGCCGGCGCGGTCGGCCGCTGCGCGCGCGCGGGTCGCGGCATCGGCATCCGGCGGCAGGCGGTTCGCCGCCGCGCCGTCGAACAGGTCGCGTACCGACGCGCTGTAGGCCTGCCACGCATTCTGCTGCGAAGCCTTGATCTCGAGGCGCGCTGCGAGCCGGTCCAGGTGAGCCTGGAGCTCCTCTTGCCAGTGCTGATGCATCGCGCCCCGTTGCGAGTCGGGTCCGGGGGGCGCGTCGGCCGCGCGCGCCGCGATGGCGAAAGCCGCGCCGGAAACCAGCGCAACGGCGGCGAAAATGCGGATCGTGCGGGGCTTGAAAATCGACATGAGCATGCTCCAGGATGAAGAAGTGCGATGATGATTGGACCCGCGCGATGTGAATCGGCTTCCGGCAGCGGCCGGTTTTTTGTGAACGTCGGGTAACAGATGGTCATTAGCTGTGACCCGCTGCCGGCGGATCGGCGAACTGACTATCCTTCGCAGGTGCCAATTTCGAAGCGACGGCCGTGAGACGCGCCGGGCCGACGGGCCGTCCCGAGCGCCCGCAGCCCTTTGCGCGCAGCGCAAAGGAAGCCCAGTGAGCCAACGCATTCTCGTCGTCGACGACGATCCGGGCCTCAGGGATCTGCTCGACGGCTACCTTCGCGACGCCGGCTACGAGGTGGTCGCAGTCGGCGACGGCGCGGCGATGACCGAGCAGCTTGCGCTGGCCGAATTCGATTTGATCGTGCTCGACCTGATGCTTCCCGGCGAGGACGGCCTGAGCCTGTGCCGCAAGCTTCGCGCCCGTTCGGGCGTGGCGATCCTGATGCTCACCGCGCGCGGCGAGGAGCTCGACCGCGTGATCGGGCTCGAGATGGGTGCCGACGACTATCTCGCGAAGCCCTTCGGCCCGCGCGAGCTGCTCGCGCGAATTCGCAGCGTCCTGCGCAGGTCGCGCGAGCGCGGGGGCGAGTCGGCTTCGCGCGTCGCGTTCGGCGGCTGGACCATCGACCTGGCGGCACACCACGTGATCGATCCGGACGGCGTGGTCGTGCTCCTGTCGTCGGGGGAGTTCCGCCTGCTGCGAGCCATGGCCGAGAACCTCAATCGCGTGCTGAGCCGCGACCAGCTGATCGATGCGCTCGCCGGCCGCGAGGCAAGCCGCGTCGACCGCACCGTCGACGTGCTGGTGAGCCGGTTGCGGCGCCGCCTGCGCGACGACGCGCGCGAGCCCCGCCTGATCCGGACCGTTCGCAACGAAGGCTATATGCTGGTGTCGCAGCCGGAGCGTCCGGCATGACGGCGGGCGGCGCACGCGGCGCCGCGCCCCGCCGCTAGAGGCGCCGGTGCGCCCGCGGACGCTGTTCGGACAGATCCTGATCGCGACCCTGGTCGCGATCGTCGCGGCGCAGGCGCTGGCCGCCTGGCTGCTGCTCGACGACCGCAGCCGCTTCGCCGCGCGCCTCTGGGGCGCGCATACGGCGCAGCGCGTGGCCGGGTTGGTCGACGCGGTCGATCAGGCCGGGCCCGGCGAGCGCGCGCGCCTGGTACGGGCGTTGAACTTCGCGCCGATGCGGGTGACGCTCGACGAGCCCTGGCTGGCCGGCGCGGCCGCGCCGATCGCCGAAGTGCCCGGCTTCGCCGCGGAATTGCGGCGCGCGCTCGCGCGGCCCCTCGAGGTGCAGGTCGTGGCGCCGCCGCCGGAGCGCGGCGCCGGCGGCGCTCCGGAGCGAGCCGAGGCCCCGGAGCCGGGCGAGCCCCACCACGCGCATCGGCCGGGCCTGCGCGTGCTGGTCCAGGCGCGCCTGTCCGACGGCTCGGTGCTGACGATCCGCCACGCGGCGCCGGCGCCGCCTTCCGAGCAGCCGTTCAGGCTGCTTGGCTGGATCGTGGTGCTGATCGCGATCGTCGCCGCGCTGTCGGCCTGGATCGTGCGCAAGCTGACGCGTCCGCTGGCCGTCTTCGCGGGCGCCGCCACCGGCCTGGCGCGCAACCTGGACCAGCCGCCGCTGTCCGAGCAAGGTCCGGCGGAGATCGCCGCCGCGGCGCGCGCCTTCAACCGGATGCAGCGCGATCTGCGGCAGACCCTGGAGGCGCGCGCGCAGACGCTGGCGGCGGTGTCGCACGATCTGAGACTGCCGATCACGCGGCTGCGGCTGCGGATCGAGAAGATCGCCGATGCCGCCGTTCGCGAGGCCATAGAAGCCGACCTCGTCGAGATGGACCGGATGATCGGCGACACGCTCGAATTCCTGCGCGCCGGGCGCGGCGACGAACCGCCGGTTCGCCTCGACGTCAACGCGCTGGTCGAAGGCCTGATCGAGGACATGCAGGCGATCGGCTGCCGCGTCGAACTCCACGGCGCGGCCGAAGCGCCGCTTCTGGCGCGCGGGCAGCCGCTTCGCCGCTGCCTGGGCAACCTGCTCGACAACGCCTGCCGTTACGGCGGCGGTGCGGTCGACCTCACCGTCCGCGACGAATCCGCGCGGATCGAATTCGCGGTCGAGGATCGCGGTCCCGGCATCCCGGAGGCCGAGCGCGAGCGCGTGTTCGAACCTTTCGTCAGGCTCGAGGCGTCGCGGGCGAAGCACACGGGCGGCACCGGGCTGGGACTGGCGATCGCACGGGCGGTCGCGCGCCGGCACGGCGGCGACGTGTCGCTGCAGCAGCGCCCGGGGGGCGGGCTGCGCGCGGTGCTGGTCCTGCCGCGAGAGGCGGCACCGGTTCCGGGCGAGCACAGGGCCTGAACCACCGCGCTGCCCGCCGGGCGCCCCGGGGCGGGGCGCAGGTCCCGGGGGTACTCAGGGATTGCGGGCCAGCGTCGTCGCCGTCCGCAATGCGCCGTTGCAGGTGGAACGCTCCGGCGCGGCCGCGGGCAGCTTGTCGCAGACCTCTTCGAGGCGGGCCTGCACCCGCGCCAGCAGCGCGTCGTGTTCGTGGCGCCGGTTCCAAGCCGCGAGGTTCGTGCGGACGCGCTCGAGCGCATCGCGGTTGCGCTTGTAGAACGTGTCGGGCGTCGGTTCGAGACCGTCGACGACGCTGTCGAGCGCGCGCTCGATGCGCCCGCTGTCGGAAGGCGCCAATTGGAGCAAGGCGCGCACGTAGGTGCTGCCCCACTGCAGCCGCGTGGCCGGCCCTTGCGCCGCGCCGTAGGCCTGCTCGTGCCAGTCGAGCGCGCCGGCGACGTCTCCGCGCTTGAGCGCGTTGGAGGCGAGCGCCAGCATGAAGTAGTAGGGAGCCTGCGAGCGCGCCAGCTCCTTGCGCAGCAGCGCGTCCGATTGCTCGAGCAGCCCCGCCTCGGCCAGCAGGTCGGCCCCCGCGCTGACCACCGCATGGCGCTCGAAACGGTCGCGCGTGGTCCGATCGGCGTCCGCGACCTGCGCCACGACCTGGTCGAGCAGCGCCGGCGGCAGCGCGGCCCCTAACCCGTGCCGGTGCGCCAGCACCACGCGCGCGTCGAGCGCGCTCAGGCGATCGGCGTTCGACAGGCTGGCGTCGGCGGCGAAGCGTGCCAGCGCCTCGTCCCAGGCGGCGTCGAGCCGGCGCCGGTCGTCGCTGCCCGCCGCGGTCAGGAAATCGATGATCTCGGTCGGATATGCGACCAGCAGGTCGAACAGCTCTCTCGAGCGCGCGGGATCGGACAGCAGCCCCTGCAGCGGCACCCTCAGCGCGCGCTTGTCGGCGCCCGACAGGGGCGCTGCATCGCCGGCCTGCTGCAGGAGCGCGCGAAGCGTCAGCCTGGCTGCCACCGCCTGCAGGCGCGGCGGACACGCGCGCGCGAGGCGGACCAGCGTCTCGGCGAGGTGGCGGCGATCGACCAGCTGACCGTCGTCCGTGTCCCAGGCGTAGTAGGCGAGCAGGCGCCAGTCCTGGGCGGACATCGCGTCGCCGCCATGCTCGCCCAGCGCCTCGGCGAGCGCCGCGCGCGCCGGCCGCACGGCGTCCATTCCCAGCTCGAGCGCTTGCATGTACTGCGCCGAATCGACCTCGCCGGGCAGGCGGGTGACCTCGACCCCGTCAGGCCGGAACAGGATCATGGTCGGATAGCCGGTGACCTTGAAACGCTCCGCGAGCTTCTGCGCGTTGGGGCTGTCGCCATCGAGGTAGTAGGCGACGAACAGCCGCGAGCGCTCGACGAACTCGTGGCGGCGGAAAATGGTCGACCTGACCTGGTTGCAGGGGGGGCACCATTCGGCGCCCCAGTACAGGAACAGCGGCTTGCCGGTCGCCCGGGCGGCGCGGAAAGCGTCCTCCAGGTCACCCGCGTACCACGCGATCGACGTCTCGGCCCCCACGACCGCTGCGTTGGCGGCAGCCGCCGGGTCGGGCGCGGCGTGGGCGGCCGTAGCCACAATCAGGGATGCCAGGCCGGCGGTCAGGAACCAGGACTTCACGTGTTTCTCCGTGGGCTCCGGACGGTCTGGCGATGCGGCTCGCCGTACTTCCCTCCAGCGCACTGTTGCCCACGGTATTCATGGCTCCGCCCGCGCGTCTGACGTGCATCAATCGATCGAGACGCGTTCGCATTGAACGCTGATCTGGATCAAACGCCGGCAGGCGCTCCACGTGATCGGCCCCTTGCGGTCAGAGGACTTTCAGGCAGCTTCCGGTTCGCCGCATCGGCTCGATCTCCCGACGCACGCATTCGCGGACACATGGACACCGTGTATACCGTGAATGTGTACCACCCATGTGCGGCAGATATAAGGTGGGAGAGTTACCCGAAGGCGTGCCAAATCCCGCGTTCGAACATGCCGCCCGCCTATGTGGCAGTCATGGTTTTCACCAGGAGGCGTCGCGGTCGGATGTCGCCGCGATACGGTGGATCGTCAGATCAGCGCCTTCGAACTCCTGCTCCGGATCGAGCCGCAGGCCAACCGCGCGCCGCAGCGCGCCGTAGACCAGAAATCCCCCGGCCAGCGCGACGGCGATCCCCAGGCCGGTCCCGATCATCTGCGAGGCCAGGCTCACGTCGCCGAGTCCGCCCAGCGCCGGCGCACCGAAGATGCCGGTGGCGATCCCGCCCCAGGCGCCGCACAGACCATGCAGCGGCCACACTCCCAGCACGTCGTCGACCTTCCAGCGGTTCTGCGTCCACGTGAACGCGAGCACGAAGAGTCCGCCGGCCGCCGCGCCGACCACCAGGGACCCGATCGGATGCATCACGTCCGAGCCGGCGCACACCGCGACCAGGCCGGCCAGCGGGCCGTTGTGCACGAATCCGGGGTCGTTGCGGCCCGCCGCCAGCGCGGCGAGCGTGCCGCCTGCCATGGCCATCAGCGAGTTGAGCGCCACCAGCCCGGAGACACGGTCGAGCATCTGCGCGCTCATCACGTTGAATCCGAACCAACCCACGACGAGGATCCACGACCCGAGCGCCAGGAACGGAATGTTCGACGGCGGGTGTGCAGCGATCGCGCCGTCGCGGCCATAGCGGCCGCGGCGGGCGCCCAGGGTCAGCACGGCGGCGAGCCCGATCCAGCCACCTACCGCGTGCACGACCACGCTGCCGGCGAAATCGTGGAACTCGGCGCCGAATGTCCGCTGCAGCCAGCCCTGCACGCCCAGGGCGTGGTTCCACGCGATCGCTTCGAAGCAGGGGTAGACGAATCCCACGAGCGCGAAGGTCGCGGCCAGCTGCGGATTGAACTTCGCGCGCTCGGCGATGCCTCCGGAGACGATCGCGGGAACCGCGGCGGCGAATGTGAGCAGGAAGAAGAAGCGCGTCAGCTCGAAACCGTGCTGCTGCGTCAGGGTCGACGCGCTGCCGAAGAAACCGACGCCGTAGGCGATGCCGTAGCCGATGAAGAAGTACGCCAGCGTCGAAACCGAAAAGTCGGCGAGGATCTTGACCAGCGCGTTGACCTGGTTCTTCGACCGGACCGTTCCGAGCTCGAGAAAGGCGAAACCGGCGTGCATCGACAGGACCATCACGGCGCCGAGCAGCATGAACAACACGTCGGCGGCAGTCTTGCTTTGTTCCATTTTGGGGCATCCTGAATAACAATAGGCACCAAATGGAAGCAAGCTTCATTCCCGCGAGTCTGATTCAATTAAATCAATCGCTTAGCGTTTGCTCCTACAAAGGGAAAGCACGACATTGGTGCGAAGATGCCGAAGTTGGCCGCCGATGCCCATTAATAGGGCGTCGTCCCGGGTGCCGAAGCGGCGAGCCGACGGCGAAGCTCGCGCGGATCGACCGGACCCGGCCGCCAGGCGCCGATCAGATCGATCATCGCGGCGTTCGCCGGCGTCGCGACGCCGTGGGCGCGCCCCAGGCGGACCACGGCGCCGCACAGGTCGTCGACTTCGGTTCGGCGCCCGCGCTGAAGGTCATCCCACATCGACGAGCGCGCGCTTCGGTCCGCCTTGAGGAGTCGGCCGGCGAGGCGCTCGAACAGCGCATCCGGCAGGCGAAGCAGCGGTGGCATCCATCGGGCCGGCACCGCTCCGACACGCGCCGGAAGGATGCCCGCGGCGCGCATCGCCGCGAGCGCCTCGCTTTGCAGCCGCGCCAGGCAGCAGCGCAGGTCGCGGTTGCGAAGCTGTTCGACGAGGGGCAGATCCGACAGCGCGTTGATCGGATTGTTGAGATTGAGCAGGAGCTTGCCCCATAGCACCGCGCGCATGTCGCGCTCGAACAACGGCGCCAGGCCCGCGCGCGCGAAGGCCGCGGCGAGGGCGCGCGTCTGCGGCGCATCGCCGATCCGCAAGCGTCCGGAGCTTGCCCGGTGCACGTGCAGCGGCGATTCGCCCAACACGATGTTGTACGGCACCATGCAGGCGACCGGCGTCAGCGAGGGCGCTTCGTGCTGCAGCCGCTGCAGGTTGTCGACGCCGTTTTGCATCGACAGGACAGTGGTCTGCGGTGCGCAGACCGCCTCCAGCCTTGCCGCCGTCCGTACGGTCGCGCCGCTCTTCACGCACAGCAGCACCGTGATTCCGGGATCGCGCGCAATCGCGGCGTGAGGTCGACCATCGCGTCGAGGTCCGCCCCCGTCAGGGTGCCGCTGAATCCGTCGAGGTCGGTGACCCGCAAGCCGCCCGACCGCAGTGCGTCGACGATATGCGCGCGCCCGACCAGGCGCACCCGCTCGCCTGCGGCGGCCAGGCGCCCACCGAGATAGCAGCCCACCGCCCCCGCGCCGACGATCACGAATCTTTCCACGAAGGGTAGCTCCGAAGGGCGGCGGGGCTGGACGTTTGGCGCTTGGCATTCGCAGGCGTCATTCTTGCGGGCACTCGGTTGATGGTCCGTGCGTGAGTTTCCGCCGATCCGCGCGGCGCGACGCGGGACCGCGAATTGCGCACTTCGCCCCAAGGGTAAGGGGCAGCACCCGCATTAGGTCGGCGGGCGGTCACTTTCGCCCGCCCGTCGGGCGGGGGCGCCGTCGGCCCGAGCGCGGGCCGGATTTGGGTGACTGTCCTACTTCCTGCCGGCGCGTCCGCCTGCTACACATACACCGTCTGCAATGGGTTGAATGCGGTTTCGGGAAATGTTGCCCCTCCAATGGCTGGCGCCGGTGCTGGTGTCGCTGCTCGTCGTCGCGGCGGCGCCGGCGCGCGCCCAGATATACGCCGGCCCCAGTGACGGCGGCGGCGTCGTGCTGTCGAATTTCCAGAGCACGGAGACGCCTGAGCTGCTGATCGCGCCGCCCCCGGCTCCGGCTCCACCGCCGGCGGTGGCCGAAGTCAAGCCCGCATCGATCGTCGCGACGCCGGAGTCGAGCAAGGCGGTTCGCTTCTCGCCCGTGATCGAGCAGGTGGCGCGCGAAGTCCAGCTGTCGCCGAAGCTGCTGCACGCGGTGATCGCGGTCGAGTCCGGCTACGAACCGAGCGCCGTTTCGCGCAAGGGCGCGCAGGGACTGATGCAGCTGATGCCGTCCACTGCGCAGCGCTTCGGTGTCCGGAACGCATTCGATCCCCAGCAGAACGTCCGCGGCGGCGCGCTGTACCTCAAGTGGCTGCTCGACTACTTCCGCGGCGACCTCGCTCTTGCGCTGGCGGGCTACAACGCGGGCGAACTGGCGGTCGTGAAGGCCGGCTACAAGATCCCGCCGATCACCGAGACGCTCGACTACGTTCCCAAGGTGCTCGCGCGGCTCAACCGCGTCACCAGCAGCTGACCGCCCGCCTCCCGGCGGTTCCGGCGGCTTCCGTTGCAGATGAAACGATCGCCCGACCCGAGAAATCGGGCCGGGCGGCTCGCTGCCGCGTCCACCGGATGACCTCCGGCATACCAACTTGTGGTACTCGACTTCCCGTGACCCTCATGTAATTGTGGAGTTCAGGGGATCAAGGTCTTTCGCTTCGCAATCATTTCGAAAATAGGCGTGAGAGCGGCTTTCAACGGGGCTGTCCCGAACCACGGTTTGTCGAGTCTCGAAACGACGTTGTTCGCGGTGCCGGGGTCGATGGTCGTCCGTCTGGATGCCGACGGCCGGATTTGCGCCGTCACGGCGGCCGCTGCCGGCCTGTTGGGCTGCGCGCCGCCGGCGCTTCAAGGCCGTTCGTTGGCCGAACTGGCGGTCGAAGGCTGGGAAGGCCCGGCCGGCGTTGCGTCCGCCCGCGTGCGCTTCGGCGCGACCGATCGCTTCGAGTTGATGTTGAGGGGCCGCGAGGGGCGGCCCACGCTGGTGGAAATGCGCCCGCAGCCCGTAGCGAAAGGAGCAGCCGCGGGGGCAGCCGCGCGGGTTGCAGCCGTCGAACTCGCCTGGTCGGAGCGGCGGTCCTCCGCGCACGCCCCGGCGCAAGCCGCGGGCGGGGCAGGTTCGGACCCCGCCGGCCTCGCCTATAGCCTGCTGAACCTTCACGAAGCAGAGCGGGTCAGGCTCGCGACGGCGCTGCACGACAACGTGGCCCCGCTGGTCGCGCTCGTCAAGTACACCGTCGAGGACGCCCAAAGGCGGCTGGTCGACGGCGTGCCGCAGGAATCCGAGCGACTGCTCGACGACGCGGCCGGTCAGTTGCGCGTGGTGTTGATGAACCTGTGGCGCCTATGCACCGATCTGCGGCCCAAATTGCTGGACGACCTGGGTCTGGTCCCGACCCTGGAGTGGTATTGCCGCGGCCTCGCAGACGCCGAGCGCGCGGTCGTCATCGAGCACCGGCTGCAGGTCGACGAGCGCGACATCGCCGAAACGCTGAAACTCGACATCTTCCGGATCGTTCAGGAGGCGCTGAGCAATGTGATCGCTCACGCCCGGGCGAGGCATGCGCATGTGTCGCTGCTGAGGGCCGGCGATGAATTGCGGCTGACGGTCGAGGACGACGGCATCGGGTTCGATCCGGCGCGCCTCACCGAGCGCGGCGCGGACGGCATGAACCTCGGACTGCACACGATCCGCAAGCGCGTCGACGCCACGGGCGGCCGGCTGGTCTTCGAGTCCGGGAACGCGCGCGGGACGTGCATCGGAGCGGTCTGGCGACTCGCCGGTGCGCCGGCCGCCGCCGCATCGCCGCCAGCCGCGCTCCCAGCCTGACTTCGCGCGGCTGCGGGGGCGCCACGCTGCGGCGAAAAGCGTCCGCTACAGTCCGACCGGCGCCGGGGTCGGCGTGGGGCTGCCCCATTCGTCGAGCGATTCGCTGCCGCCGTTGAACAGCCGCGAAACCGTGCCGGGTCGCTCGATCAGGCCGCTTTCGAGCGCGACCAGCGTCAGCTCCGACACGTTTCGCAGCCCGAGCTTGCGCATCAGATTGGCACGGTGCTTTTCCACCGTCTTCGGGCTGACGTTGAGGAACTCGGCCGCCGCGCGGTTCGTGCGTCCCTCGGCGATCAGCTTCAGGATGCTGCGCTCGCGCGCGGTGAGCTTGTCCCAGGGTGCGGCCTTGGTCTCGGGCTTGCCGCCGTGCAGGTAGGTGTCGACGAGGTGGCCGGAAACGTCGGGTGAGAGGAACTTCTTGCCGCTGACGACGCTGCGCAGCGCCATCACCAGTTCGTCGTACGACGCGTCCTTCAGGATGTACCCGTCGGCGCCTGCGCGAAGCGCCTCGCGCACGTACTCGTCGGTCTTGTAAGAGGTCAGGGCCACGACGCGGACGTGCGGAACGCGCCGCTTGATCTGGGCCGTCGCCTCGATCCCGTTCATGCCGGGCATCGACAGATCCATCAGGATCACCTCGGGCGTCAGCGCGAGCGCCAGTCGTACCGCCTCCTTGCCGTCGCGGCATTCACCGACGACGTCGAAATCAGGCAGAGCGCTCACCAGAGACCGCAGTCCCTGGCGGAGAAGGTTGTGGTCCTCGGCGATCAAAATACGGCTTTTCATGGCTTTTCCTATACACGCTTGCGCGGGCGGCGAGGATTCAATGCTGCGGCAGGTTCGGCACGGGCACGCCGGGCGCGCCGACGCCCGGTGTGGATGGAGTGGGCGTCAACGGCTGCATGGGCGCGCCGGGCTGCGGGTTGAACAAGACACCCGTAGGCGAGAAGACGAACTGCCAGTCGGCGTAGGTTTCGGCCTTCTCGAACTGCTTGTAACGCTGCGGAAAACCGGCGCGCTTGATCGGCGCCTGGGTCGACGCGGAGCGCACGCCCGTCAGCGCATTGTTCACCTTGATCAGTTCCCAGTCGCCGTTCTCGTTCATCGGGTCGCGATAAGCGCGCCGCAGATGGTGAACCGGGTTCGGGAAGCGATCGTCGGTGAGCAGCTGCTCGATCGAGCTCGGCAGCAGCTTGCGCGGCCCCGGCGTGCTCTTCCAGTACTCCTCGATCGCGCGCCGGTACTGGTCGCCGTCGAACATCAACTCGACCTCGCGCTCGCGCTGTCGCTGGGTCGACCAGACCTCGGCCGCCGCGAGCGCGCCGATTCCGACCAGCACGAGCATCAGCATCAGTGCGATCAGGACCAGGCCGCGTTGACCCGCGCGGCGGCCGGCCGCCCGCCCGCGGGGCCAGGTGCGTGCCCGCAGCGGCGCCACGGGAGAAGATGCATCCCTAGGGCGCATTGCCCTTCCCGTCCTGCGGCTTCGCCGCCGCGCTCTGCACGTCGTAGACGCCGGTCAGATTGGGGTCGGTCGGCGGAACGACGACCCAGTTCTTCTGGTCGGTCAACGGGTCGACCGGAACCTCTCGCAGGTAGTGCTTGTCGACCAGATCCTGCAGCGCGTCGGGATACTTCCCCTGGTCGCCGTAGAACTTGTCGATCGCGTCGCGGATCGAGGCGATGTTCTGGCGCTGCACCGAGGCCTTGCCGTTGTCGATGGTGCCGAAATAGCGCGGCACCGCGATGGTCAGCAGGACCGCGATCAGCACCATCACGACCATCAATTCGATCAGCGTGAAGCCGGTGCCCGGGGTGCCGGAGCGCCCCCCGATCATGCGGTTCGTGCAAAGGCGCATCTCACCAGTCCTTGTACGCAACGCCGTTGAGGCCGACGCCGGTCGATTTCGAGGCGACGTCGTAGACGTCCGGTCCGCCGGTGAAATCGTCCGGCAACGCCGCGTACGCGCGGATGTTCCACTGCTGGTCCGGCGGGACCGTCTGGTCCAGGAAGAACGGATCCCGCGGCACCTGACGCAGGAACACGATGCGGCCGGCGCCCGGTCCCGCGCTCTGGCCCGGGGCGGGATTGGTCGACGCCACCGTGTCGACGCCCTGCACCAGCACCGCCAGCGTGGGCGGGTACCCGGAAGCGGTCGCGTCCTTGGCGATGACGCCGGTGTCCGTGGCCTGCTTGTAGGCATCGAGCGCGGTGCGGATCTGGCGCAGCGCTTCTCGCAGCTCCGACTCCTTGACCCGGGTCGCGGTCACTTCGTACAGCGGCACCGCGACGAGAGCCAGCACGCTTACCAGCAGGAGCGTGACGACCAGTTCGATCAGCGTGAAGCCGCTGCGCCGCGTCATGGCCTTCCCTTCCCTAGTTGCCTGTGGCTGGCGGAGGTGTCGGGGCCGGGGCAGGTGGCGGTGCCGGTGCAGGCGGTTCCGGCGCCGGCGCCGGCTCGGGTGCCGCAGGCGCGCCGGGTTGCTCCGGCACCACCGTCGTCGCTCCGGGCGGCCAGGGGGTGCCCGGCGCCGGGCGTTCGTGCCGGGTCGTCGGTATGCGCGGATCCGTCGGATGCGGCGCCTCGATCGCCTGGGGTACGGGAGCCGCACCGGGTAGCGGGCCGGTCGTGCCGCCGCCGCCGACGAAGCCGGGCTCCACGGGTTGCTGCGGCATGCCGGCGGCCGAGCCGCTGACCGCGCCCACCGGGTCGAGCCGCAGCGGCGCCTCGCGCACCGCCGACTCGGTACCGCTGAACACGTCGCGCACGCGCCGCTCGGCCAGCGCCGGCGCCCGCAAAATGTGCGGCGTGATCGACAGCACGATCTCGTCCTTGGTGTGGTTGCTGTTGCTGTTGCCGAACAGCTTGTCGAGCAGCGGCAGCTGCCCCAGCCCAGGGATCCTGGAGTTGGTCGCGTTCTGCTGGTCGCTGATCAACCCGCCCAGGATCTGCGTCTCGCCGTCGCGCAGCCGCAGGCTGGTCTGCGCCGAGCGCGTGCCGATCTGGTACGCCAGCGACCCCTGCGGCCCCTGGATCTCCTTGACGATGTTGCTCACCTCGATGTTCAGCTTGATTCCGACGTCGCCCTCCAGGTACACGTGCGGCTCCACGTCGAGCTTGATGCCGACGTCGATGTACTGCACCGACCCCGTCACCACCGGCGTGCCGGTCGACACCGGCGTCACCGAGTTGGTGATCACCGGCACCTTGTCGCCGATCAGGATCTTCGCCTTCTCCTTGTCGCGCACCCGGATCCGCGGCGACGCCAGGATGTTGGCGTCGGTGTCCTGCAGCAGCCAGTTGGCCGTCACCGCCAGCCCCGTCACGTTGAGCGTGTTGATCGGCGTGTGATTGAGCTGGCTCAGCGTGGTGGCCGTCGACGGCGTGCTCACCCCGAACGAGCTCGGCCACACGAACCCCAGATCGGTGAGCCGGTCGCGCGACACCTCCAGCACCTCCACCTCCAGCATCACCTCCGGGTCCGGCAGGTCGTGCGCCGCGATCACCTTCTCCGCCACCCCGATCATGTCCGGCGTCCCGCGCACCACCAGCGTGTTGCTGTGCTCGTCCAGCGTCATGTCGGCCGCCTTGAGCACCGTCTTGAGCACCGTCTGGATGTACTTGCCGTCCACGTTCGACAGCTGGAACACCCGCACCTTCAGGTCCTGGTACTCCTTCTGCTTGGCCGCCGTCGCCGGATAGATGAACAGCGTGTTCGCATTGAGCTCCTTCTTCTCCAGCTGGTTCTGCAGCAGGATCATGTCCACCGTGTCGGCCACCGAGGCGTCGCGCACGAAAATCGTCGTCTTCAGGTCCGCCCGCACGTCACGGTCGAAAATCACGTTCAGCCCCGTCGTGCGCGACAGCGCCTCGAACACCAGCCGCAAATTGGCATCCCGGAACTGCAGCGACACCGGCTTGCGCATCACCGAGGCCGCCGCGATCTTCTCCGAGCGCGCCCGCGCCGCCTGCTCCTGCTGCTCGGCCACCTTGGTGGTGAGCTGCTGCGCACGCACATTGCCCGGGTCCTCCAGCAGCACCGCGTGCAGCCGCTCGCCCGCCTCCTCCAGCTGCCCCGCCGCCACCAGCTTCTCCACCGCCGCCAGCTCCACCCCGTGCCGCTGGTCCATCTCCACGTTGGCCACCCCGCGCAGCGCGCGGTCGCTCGCCGGGTCGATCCGCAGCGCCGCCCGGTACCACTGCTGCGCCGCGTCCAGCTGCCCGGCGCGCCGCGCCTCGTCGCCGCGCGACAGCGCGTCGCGCACCGCCAGCGCCTGCTGCTGCAGGTAATCCAGCCGGTACTTCGAATTGCCCGGCTCCGCCTCGCTCGCCGCCGCCAGGTGCTGCAGCCCCTTCTCCCGCTCCCCGGTCGCAATCAGCTTCAGCCCCGCCTCGTGCTCCCGCGACGCCGCACATCCGAAAAGCGCCGC
>CAZEIW010000217.1:0-14429 GCA_964512305.1 uncultured Burkholderiaceae bacterium
CCTCGCCGCCGCCGACGAACGGGGCATGATGGTCAGCCTGATCCAGTCGAACTACATGGGGTTCGGCTCCGGCGTCGTCGTCCCCGGCTGGGGCATCTCGCTTCAGAACCGGGGCTACGGCTTCGCGCTCGATCCGCGGCACCCGAACTGCGTCGCGCCGGGCAAGCGGCCCTTCCACACGATCATCCCGGCGTTCCTGACGCGCGGCGGCCAGGCGCAGATGAGCTTCGGCGTGATGGGCGGCGAGATGCAGCCTCAGGGCCACGTGCAGACGCTGACGCGGATGCTGCTCGCGCGCCAGCAGCCGCAGGCGGCCTGCGACGCGCCGCGCTGGAAGTGGTCGGGCGGGCTCGACGTCGCGCTCGAGCCGCAGATGCCGCCCGCGACGCGCGCCGAGCTGGCGCAGCGCGGCCACCGCCTGATCGCCATCGACGACCCGTACATGGATTTCGGCTCCGGCCAGTTCATCTGGCGTCTCGGCGACCCGGCGCGCGACGGCTACGTCGCCGCCAGCGACAGCCGCCGCGACGGTCAGGCGTGCGGATTCTGATCCGCGGCGATCCGCGGGCACGGCGCCGCGGATAGAATGCCCGCGGCCCATCCCTCGCGCGAGCGACCGAACCCCCATGAACGTGCGCAGCTACGACCCGGTCCCTCCGTGGCCGGTCGCCTTCCTCGGCCTCGGCGTGATGGGATACCCGATGGCCGGCCATCTTGCCCGCGCGGGCCATCACCTGACCGTCTACAACCGCACGGCGGCCAAGGCAGTGCGGTGGGTCGAGGAGTTCGGGGGCCGCTCCGCGCCCACGCCGCGCGACGCCGCGGCCGGGGCGCGCATCGTCTTCGCTTGCGTCGGCAACGACAGCGATCTGCGCAGCGTGATGCTCGGTCCCGACGGCGCGCTGGCCGGCATGATGGCAGGGGCAGTCGTGGTCGACCACACGACGGCATCGGCCGACATCGCGCGCGCGCTGCATCGAGAGGCGGGGGCGCGCGGCCTGGGCTTCGTCGACGCGCCGGTCTCCGGCGGCCAGGCAGGCGCGGTCAACGGCCAGCTGACGATCATGTGCGGCGGAGACGCGCCGGTGTTCGAGCAGATCCGCCCGGTGGCGCAGGCGTACGCGCGCGCGATCACGCTGCTCGGCGCGAGCGGTGCGGGGCAGCTCGCGAAGATGGTCAATCAGCTGTGCATCGCGGGGCTGGTCCAGGGCCTGGCCGAGGCGATCCATTTCGGCGCCGCCGCCGGGCTCGACATGAAGCAGGTGCTGCAGGTGATCGGCAAGGGCGCGGCGCAAAGCTGGCAGATGGACAACCGCGGCGCGACGATGATCGACGATCGCTTCGACTTCGGCTTCGCGGTCGACTGGATGCGCAAGGATCTCGGCATCTGCCTGGACGAGGCGCGCCGCAACGGGGCGAGCCTGCCGGTGGCGGCGCTGGTCGACCAGTTCTATGCCGACATCCAGGCGATGGGCGGCGGACGCTGGGATACCTCGTCGCTGATCAGGCGCCTGCGCCGCCAGGCGCGCGGCGCCTGACGATGGCGGCGCCGCTCGACCACGCGATCGCCGATCTGCGGCCGGTCCTGATGCGAATCGCCCGGATGCAGCTGCGCAACGACGCCTGGGCGGAGGACGCGGTTTCGGAGACGCTCGTCTCGGCGCTCGAGCAGCGCGGCAGCTTCGCCGGCCAGTCGCAACTGAAGACCTGGGTGGTCGGGATCCTGAAGCACAAGATCATCGACCAGTTCCGGCGCTCGGGGCGCGAGGTCTCGGTCGAGGCGGCGACGGAGGCAGCGGAGGCCGAATCCTTCGAAGAGCTGTTCCTGCCCAGCGGCCACCGCGTGTCCCAGCCCCTCGACTGGGGCGACCCGGAGGCTTCGCTGTCGCGCGTCCAGTTCTTCGACGTGCTGCAGACCTGCGTCGACCGGCTGCCGGCCAGCCTGGCGCGGATCTTCATGATGCGGGAGTGGCTCGAGTTCGAGACCGCGGAGATCTGTAAGGAAATGAGCATCACGCCGACCAATTGCTTCGTGATGCTGCATCGCGCACGGATGAAGCTGCGCGAATGCCTCGAGGTCGACTGGTTCGCAGGCAGGAGCCCCGCGTGAACGTGCGCTGGATCAAGATCGATTGCCGCCAGGCGCACTGGCTGCTGTCCCGGCGGCGCGATGACCCGTTGCCGGCGGGCGACCGCCTGCGCCTGTGGCTTCATCTTGCCATCTGCGACTGGTGCTCGCGGGTCGCGCGGCATTTCGATTTCCTTTCGCGGGCGCTCAAGGGCCTGGACCGCTAGATGCACCGGACGCTGCACCTCCTGACGTCG
This sequence comes from uncultured Burkholderiaceae bacterium, assembly GCA_964512305.1. GTDB lineage: Bacteria > Pseudomonadota > Gammaproteobacteria > Burkholderiales > Burkholderiaceae_F > CAZEIW01. The sequence goes on from CAZEIW010000217.1 coordinate 2,326, forward strand.
ACCGACTTCCCGGCAATCCGGCGCCGCGCGGTGGTGACGCTGCAGGTCAACCTCGGCTATCTCTGCAACCAGACCTGCGTGCACTGCCACGTCGACGCCGGCCCGCACCGCACCGAGCGGATGGAGCGCGAGACGGTCGATCTCGTCCTCGACGCCGTCGTCGCGAAGGACATCGCGACGGTCGACATCACCGGCGGCGCGCCCGAGCTCAATCCGCACTTCCGCCATCTTGTATCGAAGGCGCGCAGCCGCGGCGTTCACGTGATCGACCGCTGCAACCTGACGGTTCTGTTCGAGCCGGGGCAGGAGGACACGGCCGGCTTCCTGGCCGGGCAGCAGGTCGAGATCGTCGCCTCGCTGCCGTGCTACCTCGAGGACAACGTCGACCGCCAGCGGGGCAAGGGGGTCTTCGACAAGAGCGTGCGCGCCCTGCGGCGGCTCAACGAGCTGGGCTACGGGGACTCGGATCGGCTGCCGCTGTCGCTGGTGTACAACCCGCAGGGGCCGAGCCTTCCGCCCGCACAGGCCGCGCTCGAGGCCGACTACCGGAAGTTCCTGGGCGAACGCCACGGGATCCGCTTCACGCGGCTGCTGACGCTCGCCAACATGCCGATCTCGCGCTTCGGCTCGATGCTGATCAGCCAGGGCAGGCTGCGCGAGTACATGCAGCTGCTGCGCACCGCCCACCGCCCGGCGAATCTCGCCGACGTGATGTGCCGCACGCTGGTGTCCGTCGACTGGCAGGGCTTCCTCTACGACTGCGACTTCAACCAGATGCTCGGCCTGCCCCTGCGCGAGACCGGCCCCGACGGCCGGCCGGGACACGGGCGCATCCATCTGTCGGACTGGATGGCGATGGACCTGTCCGGCAATCCGATCGTGGTCGCCGACCACTGCTACGGCTGCACCGCCGGGCAGGGCTCGAGCTGCGGCGGCGCGCTCGCCTGAAGCGGGAGGCGGGCCGCATGCACGCAGTCGCGATGGGCGCAGGACCGCGGAGCCCCGGCTGATGCCGGCCGACGCCCGGTCGCTGGTGCAGCGCGCGCTCGAAGTGCCGCGCTACCTGCTCGACACCTACTGGTGGGCCTACGTGCATCCCTCGGCGGTCACGCTGCTCGACCGCCCGTGGGTGGTCAATCTGATCCTTTGGGGCAACTTCGCCCGGCTGCGGGACGCCGCGCTCGACGCGATGGCCGGGCGCGCGGGCAGCCGTTTCGGCGGCCGGACGCTGCAGGTGGCCTGCGTGTACGGCGACCTGACCGCGCGCCTGGTCGAGCGTCTCGAGGCGGGTGCGCGGGTCGACGTGATCGACGTGCTGCCGGTGCAGCTCGACAACCTGGCCCGCAAGCTGCCGCACCCGGCGCCGGTCGACTTGTGGCTCGCCGATTCGGCAGCGCTGCGCGCGCACGACGCGCGCTTCGACCGCGCGCTGCTGTTCTTCCTGCTGCACGAGCAGCCCGATGCCGTGCGCCGCGCCACGCTCGCCGAGGCGCTGCGGGTGGTCAGGCCCGGCGGGCGGATCGTGGTGGTCGACTATCACCGGCCGCACCGCCTCAATCCGCTGCGCTACCTGATGCGGCCGCTGCTCGCGCTGCTCGAGCCGTTCGCGCTCGACCTGTGGCAGCGCGAGATCGGATCCTGGCTGCCCGCCGGGCGCGCGCGCCTGGTCTCCAAGCACACGTACTTCGGCGGGCTGTACCAGCGGCTGGTGTTCGCGGTCTGAGGGATGAACAAGCGAAAGATCCTGCTCGCGGCCGCGATCGTGGCGGCGATCGCCGCCTTCTTCGCGCTCGGCCTGCAGCGTTACCTGAGCCTGGAAGCGTTCCGGTCCGAGCGGGCGGGGTTCGCGCAACTGCAGGCCGCCCACCCGCTCGCATTCGCCGCGCTTTACTTCGCCGCCTACGTCGCGGTCGCGGCGCTGTCGCTGCCCGGCGCCGCGATCATGACGCTGATCGGCGGCGCGCTGTTCGGGTTGGCCGCGGGCACGCTGCTGGTGTCGTTCGCGTCGTCGATCGGCGCCGTGTGCGCGTTCACGCTTTCGCGCTTCGTGCTGCGGGACGCCGTCAGGGGCCGCTTCGGCGACGCACTGCGCCGGATCGACGCCGGGATCCGCAAGGACGGGCCTTTTTACCTGTTCGCGCTCAGGCTGGTGCCGCTGTTCCCGTTCTTCGCGATCAACCTCGCGCTCGGTCTGACCGACCTCGGCGCCTGGACCTTCTACTGGGTCAGCCAGCTCGGCATGCTGCCGGGCACGGTCGTCTACGTGTATGCCGGCACGCAGCTGGGCCGGTTCGAGATATCCGGGGGGCTGGTCGCGGCGCTGGCCGCGCTCGGCCTGTTCCCGCTCGCGGCGCGGCGCGTGCTCGAAGCGATCAAGGCACGCAGGGTGTACGCGCGGTGGAAGCGGCCGCGGTCGTACGACTACAACCTGGTGGTGATCGGCGCCGGCTCCGCCGGCCTGGTCGCGTCCTACATCGCCGCGGCGACCCGTGCCAGGGTCGCGCTGGTCGAGAAGCACCGGATGGGGGGAGACTGCCTCAACACCGGTTGCGTGCCCAGCAAGGCGCTGATCCGGTCCGCGCGCCTGCTCTCGCAGATCGCGCGCAGCGGCGAGCTCGGCATCGCGCGGGCGAGCGCCGAGTTCGACTTCGCCGAAGTGATGGAGCGCGTCGCCCGCGTCGTTCGCGCGGTCGAGCCGCACGATTCGGCCGAGCGCTACCGCTCGCTCGGCGTCGACTGCGTCAGCGGCAGCGCGCGGCTGACCTCGCCCTGGACCGTCGAAGTCGACGGCCCGGAGGGCACGCGCCGCCTGACGACCCGCAGCGTCGTGATCGCCGCCGGGGCGCGGCCCTTCGTGCCGCCGATCCCGGGCCTGCACGAGATCGGCTGCCTGACTTCGGATACGGTGTGGGAGCTGCGCCGGCGGCCGCGCCGGCTGCTGGTGCTGGGCGGCGGCCCGATCGGCGCGGAACTGGCGCAGGCGTTCGCGCGCCTCGGGTCCGAAGTGACCCTGGTGGAGATGCTGCCGCGCATCCTGATGCGCGAGGACCCGGAAGTCTCCCGCCTGGTGACCGGCCGCTTCGAGCGCGAAGGCATGAGGGTGCTGGCCGGTCATCGGGCCGCGCGCTTCGCCATCGAGCAGGGCGAGAAGATCCTGGTGGCCGAGCACGCCGGCGGCGAAGCGCGGCTGGCGTTCGACGAGGTGCTGGTCGCGGTCGGCCGCGTCGCCAACACCGCCGGCTACGGCCTCGAGGAACTCGGCATCGGCGTGACGCCGCAGCGTACGATCGAGACCGACGAATACCTGCAGACGGTCTACCCGAACATCTACGCCTGCGGCGATGTCGCCGGCCCCTACCAGTTCACGCACACGGCCTCGCACCAGGCGTGGTACGCGGCGGTCAACGCGATGTTCGGACGCCTGCACCGCGTGCGGGCCGACTACCGGGTGATCCCGTGGGCGACCTTCGTCGATCCGGAGGTGGCGCGCGTCGGACTCAACGAGCAGGAGGCGAAGGAGAAAGGCCTCGCGCACGACGTCGTGGTGTACGGGATCGACGAGCTCGACCGGGCGATCGCCGACGGCGAGGCCCACGGCTTCGTCAAGGTGCTGACGGCGCCCGGAAGCGACCGCATCCTGGGGGTCACCATCGTCGGCGCGCACGCCGCCGACCTCCTGGCCGAGTTCGTGCTCGCGATGAACAACCGCCTCGGGCTCAACCGCATCCTGGGCGCGATCCACGTCTATCCGACGATGGCCGAGGCCAACAAGTACGCCGCGGGGGCGTGGAAGCGGTCGCAGGTGACGCTCGGCCAATGGCGTGTCCTGGAAGCCCTGCAAGCCTGGATGCGCGGCGCGGGCGGGGTGAGCGGCGTGATGGGCGCGCTGGGGGCGCTGCGCGACCGGCGCCGCGCGTACACGAGCGCGCCCTGACGCCGCCCCGGGTCGAAGCGTGCGCCTGGCGATCATCGTCCCCGTGCTCGACGAGGCGGCGTCGATCGAGCGCTGCCTGCGCCGCCTCGGCGAGCTGCGCGCGCGCGGCGCCGCGCTGATCGTGGCCGACGGCGGCAGCCGCGACCGCACGGTGCTTCTGGCCGCACCGCTCGCGGACCGGGTCCTCGAGGCGCCCCGCGGACGCGCCGCGCAGATGAACGCCGGCAGCCACGCGCCGGAGGCGCTCGACGCCGACGTGCTGCTGTTCCTGCACGCCGACGTCGAGCTGCCGCCGCAGGCCGACCGGCTCATCTTCCGCGCGCTGTCGAATTCGCCCAGCCGCTGGGGACGGTTCGACGTGCGGATCGAATCCGCCTCGCCGCTGCTGCGCACGGTGGCGCATGCGATGAACCTGCGTTCGCGCCTGACCGGCATCTGCACCGGCGACCAGGCGATTTTCGTCGAGCGCGGCACCTTTCTCGCGCTCGAGGGTTTCGCGCCGATCCCGTTGATGGAGGACGTCGAATTCTCGCGCCGCGCGCGCCGCCTCGGCCCGCCGCTGGCGCTGCACGAGCGCGTGACCGTATCGGACCGCCGCTGGCGCACGCATGGCGCCTGGCGCACCGTGCTGCTGATGTGGCGGCTGCGGCTCGCCTACTTCCTGGGCGCCGATCCCGCCGCGCTGGCGCGGCGCTATCGCGATGCGCGCTGAGGCCGGCGGCGGTGCGCCAGGCCGCGCGTCCGGCCGCGCGGCCGGCTGCACGGTCGTGGTGTTTGCGAAGGCGCCGGTCGCGGGACGGGTGAAGACGCGCCTGATCCCCCTGCTCGGCGCCCGCGGCGCGGCGCGCCTGCAGGAGCGCCTGATCGAGCGGACGCTGGCACGCGCCCGCGACGCCGGCGTCGGTCCGGTCGAACTGTGGGTCGCGGGTGCTCCGGGGCACGCGTTCGTGCGTGCGTGCGCGCAACGCTTCGGCGCGGCGCTGCGGGTGCAGCGCGGCGCCGACCTCGGGCAGCGGATGACGCACGCGTTCGAGCGCGTGCTCGGGCAGGCTTCGCGCTGCGTGCTGATCGGCACCGACTGTCCGGGGCAGACCGGGACCGACCTGCAGCGGGCCGCCGCGGCGCTGCTCAGGCGCGACGTCGTGCTGCAGCCGGCCGAGGACGGCGGCTACGTGCTGGTCGGGTTGCGGCAGCCCCGCCGCGAACTGTTCGAAGGCGTCAGCTGGGGCGGCCCGGACGTGCTGGCGCAGACCGAGCGGCGGATCGCCGCGCTCGGCCTCACGCCGCGCCGCCTGCGCCGGCTGCCCGACCTCGATACGGTCGACGATTACCGGCGGGCGCAGCGGCGCGGATGGATCGCCGGCTGACCGCGCCGTTCTGCCCGCCGGGCCGGTCTGCTAGATTGAAGCGATGCTCGCCACGCTGATCGTGCTGATCGTCGCCGCCGCCGCGCTGCTGCTTGCCGGCCGCGCGGGCGTCTTCGCCGGCCGCGCGCCCGCCGACCTCGGCGTGCGCGACGGAAGGCTGAAGCCGCCGTCGCGCACCGACAACAGCGTCAGCAGCCAGGCCGGCCTGTACGCGGGGGAGGCGGCGGCCCGCGCGGCCATCGACCCGATCCGCTACCGGGGCCCGGCGGACGGCGCGCTGGCGCGCATCGGGCGTGTGATCGAGTCGCTGCCGCGCACCCGCGTGGTCGAGCAGCGCGCCGATTACCTCTATGCCCGGTTCACGACGCGCTGGCTCGGGTTCGTGGACGACGTCGAGTTCTACGCGCCGCCATCCGAAAAGGTCATCCACGTGCGCTCGGCTTCGCGGCTTGGCAGCAAGGACTACGGCGTCAACCGCCTGCGCGTCGAATCGATCCGGCAGCTGTTCGAGGTGGCGTGAGGCAGCTCGATGAGCCGCTCCCCTCGCCGCTACAATGCAGCAATGACCCACTCGGGCTCGTCGGCCGCGCCGCGAACAGGTATCGAGGCAATGGAGAGGAAAGCGTCCGCCAGGCAGTCACCGCCCGCGGCCAATTTCATCCGCAACATCGTCGCGGACGATCTCGCGGCGGCACGCTTCGCGCGCAGACGGTGGAACGGCAAGCCCGGCGACGGCACGTTCCAGGCCCACGGCAACCCCGAGCCGGCGCGCATCCGCACCCGCTTCCCGCCGGAGCCCAACGGCTACCTGCACGTGGGCCACGCGAAGTCGATCTGCCTGAACTTCGGCCTGGCGCGCGACTTCCTCGGGCGCTGCCACATGCGCTTCGACGACACCAATCCGGTCAAGGAGGAGCAGGAGTACGTCGACTCGATCCTCGACACGGTGCGCTGGATCGGCTTCGACTGGGACGACGGCACCCACGCCCACCTGTACTACGCGTCCGACTATTTCGACCAGCTGTACGAGTACGCCGAGTACCTGGTGGAAAACGGCCACGCGTACGTCGACCAGCAGACCGCCGAGCAGATGCGCGAGGCGCGCGGGACACTCACCGAGTCCGGGCGCGATTCGCCGTTCCGCGACCGTCCGGCGGCGGAGAACCTGCGTCTGCTGCGCGAGATGCGCGCCGGCAGGCACGCCGAGGGCAGCATGGTGCTGCGGGCCAGGATCGACATGGCCTCGCCCAACATCAACCTGCGCGACCCGACCCTGTACCGGATCCGGTTCGCGCAGCACCACCGCACCGGCGACCGGTGGTGCATCTACCCGATGTACGACTACACGCACGCGCTTTCCGACGCGCTCGAGAACATCACGCACAGCATCTGCACGCTCGAGTTCGAGGACCACCGTCCGCTGTACGACTGGTGCGTCGAGCGCCTGGTGCCGGTGCTGCGCGCGCCGCAGTGGCGCGACGCGCTCGACCTCGTGCAGCAGATCGGCGAGCAGGGCGTCGAGGCGGCGCGCGAGTTCGCGCTGCGCTGCCACAACCTGCGCCACAAGCTGTTCGCGAGCGGCGCCGAAGCGTCGATGCGCGCGCTGTTCGACCGTTGGGACCGCGACCGCGATGCCGTGGTGCGCGACCTCGACCGTTTCTTCGCGCTGCTCTCGCGCGATGCGGCGCAGTTCGCGCCGCTGCTGACGCACGCGCTCGAGGACCGGCGGCCCGATCCCTTCGACCTGCCGCGCCAGTATGAATTCTCGCGGCTCAACCTGAGCCACGTCGTCCTGAGCAAGCGCAAGCTTATCGAGCTGGTGCAGGGCGGCCTGGTGGACGGCTGGGACGATCCCCGGCTGCCGACCATCGTCGGGCTGCGCCGCCGCGGGTATACGCCGCAGAGCCTGCAGCTGTTCGCCGAGCGGATCGGCGTCAGCAAGGCCGACTCCTGGATCGACTACGGCCTGCTCGAACAGGCCCTGCGCGACGATCTCGACGCGCGCGCGCCGCGCGCGGTTGCCGTGCTCGATCCGCTGAAACTGGTGATCACCAACTACCCGGCCGACGGCCGCGAGGACTGCGCGGCTCCGGTGCACCCGCACAAGCCCGAGCTCGGCACCCGGGCGATCGAGTTCGGCCGCGATCTCTGGATCGAGCGCGACGACTTCATGGAGGCGCCGCCGGCCGACTACTTCCGCCTCGCGCCCGGCGCCATGGTGCGCCTGCGCTACGCGTTCGTGATCCGCTGCACCGGCGTCGAAAAGGACGCGTCCGGACGGCCCGTCACCGTCTACGCCGAGTACCTGCCGCAGACCCGCAGCGGCACCGAGGGCGCCAACAGCGTCAAGGTCAAGGGGGCGATCCACTGGCTCTCGGCGGCCGCCGCGGCGCGCGCCGAGGTGCGACTGTTCGAGCGCCTGTTCAACGACCCGCAGCCCGACTCCGGCGCCGATTTCCGCACGCTGATCAACCCGGCCAGCCGCCGCACGGTCCAGGCGTGCATCGAGCCGTCGCTGGCACGCGCACAGCCCGACGATCGCTTCCAGTTCGAGCGGCTGGGCTACTTCGTCGCCGATCGTGTCGACCATGCCGCCGCGCGCCCCGTGTTCAACCGGATCGCGACGCTGAAAGACTCGTGGGGCCGGTGATGGCAGGCGGCACCTTCGTCGCGTACCCCGCCACCCCGCAGCGCCCATGAACCCCTTGCCCGCAAGAGCGACGGTTGCGAATGCCGCGGGGGGTGCTCGAGGGGGGGCGCAGCCACCCCTCGAAGCCGATCCTCCCGCCTTTCGTTTCCGAAGCTGACGCAGTCAACACTCGGAGGCCCTTCGAGATGGATACGCTCGCTTCGTCCCGCCAGCAGGTGCGCACCCGGATCGAGGCGCTGCGCGCGGCGATGCGCCGCCAGGGGCTGTCGGCCTGGGTCGCGCTCACATCGGATCCGCACCTCTCGGAATACCTGCCCGCGCGCTGGAAATCGCGCGAGTGGCTGTCGGGGTTCACGGGCTCGGCCGGGACGCTGATCGTGGGCGCGGATTACGCCCGTCTGTGGGTCGACAGCCGCTATTGGGTGCAGGCCGACGCGGAGCTGGCCGGCAGCGGAATCGAGCCGGTCAAGGTCGCCAGCGCCGCCAGCAGCGCGTTCATCGACTGGCTCGGCGAGCACGCGGTGAAGGGCTCCAGCGTCGGCGCCGACGGCGCGGTGCTGGGCCTTTCGGTCGCGCGCGCGATCGAGGCGGCGCTGGCGCAGCGCGAGGCGAGGCTGCGGGTCGATCTCGACCTGCTCGACGAGATCTGGCCGCAGCGCCCGGGCCTGCCGGAGGGCGCGATCTTCGAGCACGGCGAGCGCTTCGCGCCCGTCTCGCGGGCGGCCAGGCTCGAGGGACTGCGCAACCAGATGCGCCTCGTCGGAACCGACTGGCACCTGATCTCCAGCCTCGACGACGTCGCCTGGCTGCTGAACCTGCGCGGGGCCGACGTCCCGTACAACCCCGTGTTCCTGGCGCACGTGCTGGTCGGCCCGCGCTCGGCGAGCCTGTTCGTCGCCGACGGCAAGCTGTCGGGCGAGCTCGGCGCGCGGCTGCGCGCCGACGGCATCGAGATCGTTCCCTATGCGCAGGCGCAGGCGGGAGTCGCGGCGATCGCGCCGGGCGCGACACTGCTGATCGACCCGCGGCGGGTCACGTTGCAGCTGGCGCGCGCGGTCGCGCCGGGTGTCAGGCTGATCGAGCACGTCAACCCGACCACGCTGACCAAATCGCGCAAGACCGAGGCCGAAATCGCGCACGTGCGCTCGGCGATGGAGCACGACGGCGCTGCGCTATGCGAGTTCTTCGCCTGGTTCGAAGCGGCGCTGGCGCGCGGCGAGCCGGTCACCGAGCTGACGATCGACGAGCAGGTGACCGCGGCGCGCGCGCGGCGCCCGGGGTTCGTCTCCCCGAGCTTCGCGACGATCGCCGGGTTCAACGCCAATGGCGCCGCGCCGCACTACCGGGCGACCGAGGAGTCGCATGCGACGATCGGCGGCGACGGCCTGCTGCTGATCGACTCCGGCGGCCAGTACGAGTCGGGCACCACCGACATCACGCGAGTGGTCGCGGTAGGGCAGACGACGCCCGAGCAGCGGCGCGACTTCACGCTCGTGCTGAAGGGCATGATCCAGCTGGCGCGCGCGCAGTTTCCGCGCGGCACCCGCTCGCCGCTGCTCGACAGCCTGGCGCGCGCTCCGATCTGGTCGGCCGGCATCGACTACGGCCACGGGACCGGGCACGGCGTGGGCTACTTCCTCAACGTGCACGAGGGGCCGCACGGCATCACCCCGCACCTCGCTCCCGAGCCGCAGACCGCGATGGAGCCCGGCATGATCACCTCCGACGAGCCCGGAATCTATCGCCCGGGCCGCTGGGGCGTGCGCATCGAGAACCTGCTGCTGACCGTGCCGGCCGGCCGCGGCGAATTCGGGGAGTTCCTGAAGTTCGAGACGCTGACGCTGTGCCCCATCGACACGCGTTGCATCGAGGTTTCGATGCTGCGCGCCGACGAGGTGGAATGGCTCAACGGATACCACGAGCAGGTGAGAGCGCGGCTGGCGCCGCACGTATCCGGGGACGCGCTGCGGTGGCTCGAGGCCGGCACGCGGCCGATCGGGCGGGGTCACTGAGCCCCGCGCCCTCACCCCCCGGCCCCTCTCCCGCAGGGCGGGAGAGGGGAGACCTACCTCCCGACCTCGATCACCTTCACCCGGACCTTCCGCTCCTTGTCGTCCCGCACCACGCTCAGTTCGACCGGGCTGTCGACGCCCGCGCGCGCCAGCTCGGCGACGAAACTCGACAGCGTCTCCACCCGCCTGCCGTTGACGCCCACGATCACGTCGCCGAGGTTGCCGGTCCTCGCGTTCATCGGCTTCAGGCCGACTTGAGCCGCGGGCGTGCCGGGCCGCACCTCGGCGATGACGACGCCTGCGATGCCTGCCTGCTCGACCAGCTCGGGCGGCACGGGGTTGATCCCGATCCCCGGCAGCGGAGCCCTTCCACGCGTGATCAGCGACGGCACGACGCGGTTGACGAGGTCGACCGGGATCGCAAAGCCGATTCCTGCGGAGCTGCCGCTTTCCGACGTGATCGCGCTGTTGACGCCCACCAGGCGTCCCGCGCTGTCGAGCAGCGGGCCGCCGGAGTTGCCGGGATTGATCGCCGCATCGGTCTGGATCACGCCCGCCACTTCGCGGTTGCCGAGCGTGGGCAGCTCGCGGTCGAGCGCGCTCACGATGCCTCGTGTCAGGGTCCGCTGCAGCCCGAACGGATTGCCGATCGCGTAGACCGACTGGCCGATCCGCAGGTCGTGCGAAGTGCCGATCGCGATCGGCTTCATGTCGCGCGGCACGCGCGCGAGCTTGACCACCGCAAGGTCGTACTCGGGCGAGGCCCCGACGACCCGCGCCTCGATGGGGTTGCCGGCGTCGAGCTGAACGTGGACCTTGGTCGCGCCCTCGATCACGTGATTGTTGGTGACCACGTGCCCGGCAGTGTCCCAGACGAACCCGCTGCCCGCACCCCTGCCGACCTGCGCGGTGAAGAAACCGGTGGGCTGGACGATCTCGGTCGTGATGTAGGCGACCGACGGCGCGGCGTTCTCGAACAGGCTCACGGTCGCCTGCTCCTCGACGGACAGCGGCCCGCGAGGCGCGACCGGCCGCGGCTCCGTGCGCGATGTGGTCTGCCCCGATACCAAAACCCCACCGAGGGCCAGGATCAGCCCACCGGCGACCACCACGGAGAGGCGCTTTGCGAGACCGCCCTTCATGTCATTCTCATTCTTAATCCAGCGTGAAATTCCGCCCGAACCTGTGCCCGATTATCGCGTGATCGCGCCCGCCGGCGCGGGATCCGATGGCCCCGGTAGGGGCCATTCCGGCGGTGAACTGCGTGATAATGGCGTCTTTAGATGAACCGCAACTCGATCGAATGCCCGAAGCAACGCCGCAGAGCGATCGCTTTCTGGACTTTTCGCTGCGCCTGCTGACCCTCTTCGTCCTGGTCGCACTGGCCGGCTGCGTGGCGTTCCTCGCCTATCGCTTCCTCGCACCCCACTTCACCGAGCCCGATCCGGGCCGGTTTGCGTCGCCGCACGTGCGGCCCTCGATCCAGCCTTCTCCGGCTCTCGCCGGGCCGGCGCTGGGAGACGAGGTGCTGATGGATCCGCACCGCGCGTTCCGCTGCGTCAATCACGGCAGTGTCACGTTCTCCGATCACGCCTGCCCGGATGCGGATGCCAGCGAAAGCACGATCCCGCTGGCGAAGCCCGCAACGCCGGCCTCGCACTGACCTCGTACCGACCCGCGCATCGACCTGCGCGTCGACCTGCGCGTCGACCTGCGCGTCGACCTGCGCGTCGACCTGCGCGTCGACCTGCGCGTCGACCGTTACATCCCGCAACGTCTGACACAGCTGTCGGGTGAGCCGGCAGCGGGGTCGCCGCGTTCTTGCTGCATATCCTGCACAGGAGGAGCGCGATGAAGACCACCGCTGTTGCCGCACTGAGCGTGCTGATCGGCCTGAGCGCCGCCATTCCCTTCGCCGCCGCCCAGGCGCAAGCCGACGTCGCGATCCAGATCGAAGGCCCCGGGTTCGGCGTCCGCGTCGGCCCGCCGGTCTACGCACCCCCCGCCGTCTACGTGCCGCCCCCTATGTACGTCCCGGCTCCACCCCTGGTCCTGCAACCGCGCGTGATCGGCTACGACGGCCGGTGGCGCGAGGATTGGCGGCGGCGCGAGTGGCGTGAACACGAGTGGCGCGAGCACGA
>CAZEIW010000218.1:0-3683 GCA_964512305.1 uncultured Burkholderiaceae bacterium
GGAGGCGCTGATCGAGGCGGGCGTGCCGCTGCGCTATGTCGCGGAAGGGAAGAACGTCGCGATGTACCTCACCAATATAGAGACCGAGCCTGCGGGGCCGTTCCGCGGCCCGATGGCGGTGTCTATGCGGCCGCTCACGCCGGAGAACGCGCAGCGCGCGGTGCGGATCACCTCGCGCTTTCCGCGCGCGCACGGCGCGCCGGTGCACATCGGCAAGCCGGAGCTGATCGGGATAGCCGACCTCGATCGTCCTTTCGCGGGCGATCGTATTGATGTCAGACCCGACGAGCTGCCGGTGTTCTGGGCCTGCGGCATCACGCCGCAGGCGGCGGTGCTGCGGGCGAAACCCCCGATCTGCATCACCCATGCGCCAGGGCACATGCTGGTGACCGATCGAAAAAACTCAGACTGGGCGCTCTAAGGCCTCGTAGTCGTCGGGCGCTCCCGGAGGGACCGGCGGGTAGCGGTTCAGGCTCAGTTGGAACGCGCCCAGCATCCGCAGCATCGGGCCCCGCACCCAGCTCTCCTCGGCCGCCACGTTCGTCTCCTCCTTCGGATCGCGGAGGAGGTTGAAGACGTACGGTGTCTCGAGCCGGTTCGAGCCGGCGTTCGGCTCCGCCTCCCAGACGAAATGCATCTTCCAGTTGCGCCACTTGATTGCGCGCAGCTCGTTTCGGATGTGGAAGACGAAACCTTCGCGGCACGAGCGTTCGCGACGCCCGAGGAAAAAATCGAGCTGATCGACGCCGTCGATCGCCCTGTCGGCGGGCAGCGGAGCGCCCGCGATGCGCGCAAGCGTCGGGAAGAGGTCGGTGACGTGGACGATTTCGTTGGTGACCCGGCCGGGCTCGACCTTGCCGGGCCAGCGCAGGATGAAGGGCACGCGCAGGCAGCCCTCCAGGCTGGTGTGGTACGTCCCCGCCCAATATCCGGCGGTTCCCCGCCACGGCCGACGGAACTCCGGCCCGTTGTCGCTTCCGAAGAGCACGACGGTGTTCCCCGCGATCCCTAGCGAGCGGACTTCATCGAGCAACTGGCCGACGCGGTGGTCCATCTCGACCATCGCGTCTGCGAAGTCGCCGGTGCGGGTCTTGCCCGCGAAGTCGCGGTGAGGCAGCGTCGGATAGTGCAGCTGCGTCAGCGGCACGTAGGCGAAGAACGGTCGCTTCGCCTCAGCCTGCCGGCGCATGAAGTCGTTTGTCCGGCGCACGAGCTCGGCGTCGATCCGGCGCCGCATCTCGAGATCGTACGGCTCGACGACCCTCGAGCCCTCGCCCTCCCGGCCCTCCATGACGCAGGGAAGCGCGACGACCGACGGATCGAACCCCGCCGAGGCCGAAAACATGCTTTCGTTCGACGTGCGCGGAATGCCGTACCACTCGTCGAAGCCGCGGTCGCTCGGATAGCGTCCTTCCTTGTCGCCGAGGTGCCATTTGCCGTAGTGCCCGGTGGCGTAGCCACGCGCGGCAAGCAGCTGCGCGATGGTGATCTCCCAGGGGATGATCCCCTGCGGCAGCCCGGCGGGAATCGATTGAATCGCCCCGGTGCGGATCGGATGCCGGCCCGTCATGAGCGCGGAACGCGTCGGCACGCAATCGCTCTCGACGTTGAAATTCAGGAAGCGGAGGCCCTCGGAGGCGAGCCCGTCGATGCGCGGCGTAGGCGCGCCGCGCAGCACGCCTCCGCCGTAGCAACCCAGCTCGCCCCAGCCGAGGTTGTCGGCCAGGACGAGCAGGATATTCGGAGGCAACGGGGACGTTTTCACTCGGCCTTGACGTTCAGCTCTTTTACGAGCCGGCCGAACTTCGCGTAGTCATCGCTGACCAGGTGCGCGAACTCGTCGGCCGTGCCGCCGACCGGTTCCTGCGCGGAGTCCAGGAATTTCCTCCGGATATCCGAATCGGCAAGCGCCTTGGCAGTCTCGGTGTTGAGACGCGCGGTGATGGCCGCCGGAGTTCCCGCCGGCGCGAACACGCCCAGCCATTGATCGAGGACGAGCCCCTTGATCCCCGCTTCCTCGAAAGTCGGAACGTCGGGCAGGCTCGGGGAGCGCCGCTGCGTCGTTTGCGCGAGGAGACGCAGCTCGCCCGCCTTGTAGTGGGGTATCAGCGGCGTGGCTCCCAGCGCCCCGAGCTTTACATGGCCGGCGATGAGGTCGCCGATCGCCTGCCCGCCCCCCCGGTACGGCACCTGGTCGAGCCTGAGACCCGCGATCCGCGCGAACCATTGCATCACCATATGCTGCGGCGACCCGACTCCGCTTCCGGTCGCGTAGCGCAGGCCGGGCTGCTGCTTCGCCAGGGCGATCAGTTCGCCGAGGGAGCTCACGCCGAGCGACGGATGCACCGCAAGGACGATCGGTTGGCGGGAAAGCTGGATGACCGGCACCAGATCCTTCGTCGGATCGACGTGCGTGCCGAGGACGTAAGGATTGGCCAGCACCGTATCGCTCGCGACGAGGAGGGTATAGCCGTCCGGCGCGCTGCTCGCGGCGTTCTCGACGCCGATGACCCCGTTGGCGCCGGATCTGTTCTCCACGTAGACCTGCTGACCGAGCGAGCGCGTCAATTGCCCGGCAATCAGCCGGGCGCCCACATCCGTCGATCCGCCCGCGGCGAAGGGAACGACGAGGCGGATCGGTTTGACCGGATACGACGCATCGATGGCAAGAGCCGAGCCCGGGCCTCCGATGAGGAGCGCCGCGAGGATCGCCCAGACGCTTCGCCGTGTACGAGTCATGCCGGCTCTCCCACGCCGAGATGCGTGTGCGCATCGATCGACGCTTTTGCATGGTAGAGCAATACGAGCCAGGCTCCATACATCAGGAAAAGGACGCTCGCCGATTCCCCGGCGGCGGCGACGACCTGCAACCACGTTTCAGTCGAGAGCAGCGTCATGGTGTCCCTCCTTCGCGTTGCCAGCGTTTCAGTGCCCGGTGCAAAAGCTAACTGGAAATGGACATAATCAGTTAATATAATTTTCGCATGTGGACATAAGGATTCGTAATGGCGTCGGTGACGTGGGACGAGCGGCGCCTGGGCCGGCGCCTGAAGCTGCGGGATCTCCAGGTGCTACTCACGGTCGCCAGGTGCGGCAGCATGGGAAAGGCCGCCCTCGAGCTCTCGGTGTCTCAGCCGGCGATATCGAAGTCGATCGCGGACATGGAGCACGCCCTGGGTGTGCGCCTGCTCGACCGCAGTCCGCAAGGAGTCGAGCCCACGCTCTACGCCCGAGCGCTGCTCGACCGCGGGCTGGTGGTATTCGACGAATTGAAGCAGGCGGTCAAGCACATCGAGTTTCTCGCCGACCCTGCGCAGGGGGAAGTGCGGGTGGGCGGCACCATCGCAGTTGCCACCACGTTCATCCGCGCCGTCGTGGACAGGCTGTGCCGCCAGCATCCGGGCATGGTTTTCCATCTTCTCGCCGGCGAAGCCGGCCTGATGTACAGGGCGCTGGAAGAACGCAAGGTCGATCTCGTGATCGCGCCCACGTTCGTGCCGATGGTCAGGGAGCATGTGGAAGCCGAGGTTCTCTTCGAGGAACCCCTGGTCGTCGTCGCCGGCGTGGACAGTCCGTGGAAGCGCCGGCGCAAGCTGGCCCTCGCCGAGCTGGTCGACGAGGTCTGGACGTTGCCCCCCCTGGACAGCCTGTACGGCTCGATCGTCGCGGAAGCGTTCCAAGCC
>CAZEIW010000219.1:0-21406 GCA_964512305.1 uncultured Burkholderiaceae bacterium
CGCGCAGGTAGCCGTCGTCGAGCATTTGCGCCGGGGTCACCGTCATCGAGGCGGGCTCGGCGACATGCGCGTAGACGTCGGCGAAGGCGAGCTTCATGGCTTCGATGCCGACGTGGTACCAGTCGGTGCTGTCGGCGGCCAGGGAGGCCATCGGCGTATGCCTCAGGATGCCCAGGCAGATCAGCGCCGCGATACCCTGGCCGTTGGGAGGGATTTCGTGCAGTTCGTATCCGTGGAACGGTTGGCTGATCGGTTCGACCCAGACCGGCCGATAGCCGGCGAGGTCGTCCTCCGTCATCGAGCCGCCGGTCTGGCGCGCGAAGCGTGCGATCGCGGCCGCGATCTCGCCGCGATAGAACGCTTCGCCGCCGGTGTCCCCGATCAACCGCAGGGACTGCAGTGCGCCGGGCAGCACGAAATGCTCGCCCACCGCCGGTGGCCGTCCGCGCGGCAGGAAATGTTCGGCGAAGCCCGGCTGGGCGGCCAGCGCGGCGTCGGCGCGGCGCCACTTGTCCTGGGTGATCGGGCTCACCGAGAAGCCGCGCTCGGCGTACTCGATCGCCGGCGCCAGCACGTCGGTGAAAGGCAGGCGGCCGAAGCGGCCGTGCAGCGCGGCCCAGCCCGCGACCGCGCCCGGCACCGTCACCGTATCCCAGCCGCGAACCGGCCGGCCAGCCGGGACGTCGCCGCCGTGGCGGCGTCGAAAATAGTCGAGCGTCCAGGCCGCAGGAGCGGTTCCGCTCGCGTTCAAGCCGTGCAATCGCGCGCCGTCCCAGATCAGTGCGAAGGCGTCCGAGCCAAGCCCGTTGGAGCACGGCTCGGTCTGAGCGATCACGGCCGCGGCGGCCACCGCCGCATCGGCGGCGTTGCCGCCGCGCGCCAGCATGCGCAGCCCGGCGCCCGCCGCCAGCGGTTGCGAAGTCGCGACGACGTTGCGCGCGAATACGGGCGTGCGGACGCTCGGGTAAGCGTTGCTCCACGAAAAATCCGGCTCGCGCGCGCTCATCGCAGTCATCCTCAGGCGGTTGGAAGCATGCGGAAACCTTCGCCGGCCACCCGTGCTTCCGCGGCGCTCGCGTCGCGCACGTCGACCTGCTCGACGCACGCGGCGGGAGGACCTCGCCTGGCCCAGTGCACAAGGGCGTCGCAGTCGGCGCGCCTGCCTTCGATGACCGCTTCGACGGAGCCGTCGAAGCGGTTGCGCACCCAACCCGCGAGACCCAGGCGTTGCGCGGCCATCCCAAGCGCGTGACGGTAGCCCACGCCCTGCACGCGGCCCCGGATGATCAGGTGCAGCACGACCTGCGGTGGCGACGCGTCGGACATCCTCGAGCCGGGGTGCCTGGGTAGGTTTGCGGAACGGACGCGGATCCGGGACCGCTCGCGGCTATTTTGCCCGGGTTTCGGACCCAGGATCGCGCACGGCGGCGCAGGCTCATTAGACTGCCCGCTCGCCGTCTCCGACACGTCCCGATCCGGGTCCGTCCAAAGCCTTGCGAGCCTCTCGACTGCCGCGCTGGCTGCTGCGTCGCGCGATAAATTGGTGGCCGCCGTTCCTCGGGGCAGGGGTTCGCGTGCGGCGCTTCGCGCCGGATTACCGCGAGGTCGAGGTCGACATGCCGCTGCGCTGGTACAACCGAAACGTCTTCGGCAGCCACTTCGGCGGTTCGCTGTATGCGCTGACCGATCCGTTCTTCGTTCTGATGATCGCGCACAACCTGCCGCGCGATTACCTCGTGTGGGACAAGTCGGCGTCGATCGACTACGTGGCGCCCGCGCGCAGTCGCGTGCGCGCGACGCTGCGCCTGAGCGACGCCGACCTGGAGACGATCACTCGCATGACCGCGGGCGGCGACAAGCACCTGCACCTTTTCAAGGTCGAAGTCCGCGACGCCGACGACCTCGTCGTGGCGCGGGTCGAAAAGATCGTCTACGTGCGGCGCCGGCGGACCGGGATCGGCCAGATGCATGACGCGGCGTGATGTTCGAGCCGCAAGTCTTAACATCACCTTATAAAAGCGGCGATCGTCGGCGACGAACGGGCGCCTGAAGGCGGCGTCCAACGGCGATCCGACAGCGGCATCCAGGTAACATTGGGCAGGCAGGGTCGGATCCTCGGCCGTGGCGCTCGGGTGGAAAAGAGGCATGTCGATACATCTCGTTCACAGCCGCGCGGATTCCCGCGCGGTGTTGCTGTTGCACGGCCTTTCGGGAAGCCCGCTCGAGATGCAGTATCTCGGGCGGCACCTGCGAGCGGCCGGCTTCACGGTCCATAACCCGGCCATTCCAGGCTGCGCGTTCGGAACCCGCGCCGACCCCTTCGACACCGGTACGTGGCAGCAATGGCTCGCCTTCGCCGCCGGTGAGCTGGAAGCGCTGAACCAGGAACACGGACGGGTTTACGTCGCGGGGCTGTGCATCGGCGCCGTGCTGGCGCTGCGCCTGGCGATCGAGCGTCCGGACAAAGTCCGCGCGATGGCGCTGATCTCCACCACGCTCGCCTACGACGGCTGGGCGATGCCGTGGTACCGGCTGCTCGCGCCGATCGCGTACCACACCCCGCTGCGACGCCTGATCGCGTGGCCGGAACGCCATCCCTACGGCCTCAAGAACGAACGCCTGCGCGAGTGGATCGTGCGCGCGATGGATGCGCACGGCGCCTCGGCCGCGGGCGCGGCGTACCTGCCGCTGTCCGGAATACACGAGGCGCACCGCCTGATCAAGGCGGTGCGGCGGGACATCGCCCGGGCGTCCGCGCCTGTGCTGGTGATGCACGCGGTCGACGACGACGTCGCCAGCACGAAAAGCGCCGAATTCGTCGCGCGGCATATCGGTTCGAAGGACGTGCGGACGATCCTGTACCACGACAGTTACCATATACTGACGCTCGATAACGACAAAGACGCGGTCGCCGACGAGACGATCGGATTCTTCCAACGCCACTCGGCCGCGAACGCAGAACCGGCGGCCGATCCCGCCGAAGCCCGCCGCCCGCGCCGGCTGTCGATCGCCTAAGCATCGATGAACGACGATCTGCCCCAGAAGATCAAGGCCATGATCGCCGAGCACTTCGGCATCGACGCCGACAAGCTGACGCCCGAAACCGAGATCGCCTCGTTCGGAATCGACTCGCTGGCGATGATCGAGTTCATGTTCCAGATGGAGGAGCGGCTCGACGTCCGGATGGCCGATTCGCGCGCGCCGCTGGTCACGGTGGCCGACGTCGTGGCCGAGATCGAGCGCGCCGTGCATCAGCAGAAGCCGCAGCCAGGTTGACCGGAACCGGCGCGCGGCCGCCGTGCCGCCGCTGGCCCGACCCGGCAACCGCCTCGACCGTGATCACGCCGACCTGCCCAGCGCCGCAGTCCCCGGAGGGGCGATGACCGGCGCGCGTCGCGTCTGCGTGACCGGCGCCGGCGCCGTGACGCCGCTGGGCAACACGGTGGCCGAGTTCGGCGCGGGGTTGCGGGCCGGGCGCTCCGGCGTGTGCGCGCTCGGCGCTGAATTCGCGCCGCGCCTGGCCTACAACGCCTTCGGCACGGTCGACATCGAGCCGCACGCACGGCTGCCCAAGGCGCGGCTGGCGGGACTCGACCGCGTGTGCGTGCTCGCGCTGATCGCGGCGCACGAAGCGGTCGCCGATGCCGGCCTCGCGCCCGATGCCGGGGGCTCGACGCTGTCGGGCGCGGCGGTCTACGTCGGCACCGGGATGGGCGGTGCCGAATCGATCGAATCGGGCTACCAGGAACTGCTGCTGCGCGGTGGAGCGCGCATCAATCCGTTCATGGTGCTGAAGGCGATGAACAACGCCGCGGCCGCGCACATCGCGCTGGATTTCGGCTGTCACGGGCCGTCGCTGACCTTCTCGACCGCGTGCTCGTCGTCGGCGATCGCGATCGGCGAGGCGGCGCGCCTGATCCGTCACGGCGCCGCGGACGTGGCGATCGCCGGGGGCACCGAGGCGTTGCTCACGCTTGGCACGATCAGCGCCTGGCAGGCGCTGCGCACGCTCGCGATCCCGGACCCCGCCGACCCGTCGACCGCGTGCCGGCCGTTCGCCGCCGACCGCAGCGGCCTCGTGCTCGGCGAGGGCGCGGGCTTCGTCGTGCTCGAGGAGGAGCAGCATGCGCGCCGGCGCGGCGCGGCGGTCATCGCCGATCTGCGCGGCTACGGCGCGAGCACCGACGCGACCCACCTGACCAAGCCGGACGCCGGCGGGCAGGCCGCGGCGATGCAGGCAGCGCTCGACGATGCCGGGCTGCGTCCCGAGCAGATCGGATACATCAACGCGCACGGCACCGCGACGGTGGCCGGCGACGTGATCGAGACCGAGGCGATCAAGCGCGTGTTCGGCGCCGCTGCGGCGCGCGTGCCCGTGTCCTCGACGAAATCGATGCACGGCCACCTGATGGGCGCCACCGGCGCGGTCGAGCTGATCGCCACGTTGATCGCGCTGCGCCACGGCTTCCTGCCGCCGACGATCAACCTGCACCGGCCCGATCCGGCGTGCGACCTCGACTATGTCGCCAACACCGCGCGCACGGACGTGCGCCTCGAGCACGCGATGTCGAACTCGTTCGCGTTCGGCGGCAGCAACGCGGTGCTGATCGTCACGCGGCCCGCGGCGTGAGCGGGGATCGCGCGGCACCCCCGGCCTGGCCCTACCCGCGCGTGCTCGCGCATCGCGGCGGCGGCTCGCTGGCGCCCGAGAACACGATCGCGGCGATCGCGTTCGGCGCCGCGCGCGGGCACCGCGCGGTCGAGTTCGACGCGATGCTGGCGCGCGACGGGGTCCCCGTGCTGATCCACGATCCGACGCTCGACCGCACCACCGACGGCCGCGGCGCCGTGTCCCGGTACACCGCCGCCGAGCTCGCGCGGCTCGACGCCGGCGGCTGGCATTCGGCCCTCTTCGCCGGCGAGCCCGTGCCGGCGCTGGCGCGGGCGCTCGAAAGCTGCCGCGCGCTGCGCGTGTGGGCCAACGTCGAGATCAAGCCGGCGCCCGGGGCCGAGGAGGCCACCGGTGCGGCGGTCGCGCGCACCGTCGCGGCCGCCTGCGCCGGCGAGCTGCGCGCCGGCGGCGATCGCGCGCGCGACGTCGCCCCGTCGGTGCCGCTGCTGTCCTCGTTCGCGCCCGAAGCCCTGTCCGCGGCCAGGCTTGCCGCGCCCGACCTGCCGCGCGCGCTGCTTTGCACCGCGCTGCCGCGGGACTGGCGCGAGCGCCTGGCGGCGCTCGGCTGCGTGTCCCTGCATTGCGATCACCGCCGCCTGGGCCCCGCGCAGGCGCAAGCGGTCAAGCGCGCAGGTTTCTGGCTGCTTTGCTACACGGTCGACGACCGCGCGCGCGCGCTCGAACTGATGGCGTGGGGCGTCGACGCGATCTGCACCGACCGCATCGATCTGATCGAGCCGGATCTCGGAGCGGCGCCGGCGGGCTGACCGAGCCGCACAGGTTGCCGCGCGCCGCCGCGCGAACTCGTACCCCGCGGTGCGGGGCCGCATCGCGGGGGCGGCCGGTCGCCACGCCGCGGCGATGGTCTTTCATCCTTACGGGCCCGCTGCCCTTGCGTCGGGGGCCGATTGACCGTCGTCAAGACCGCCCCATCGATCCACTCTAGTGTTGCAGCCGATGGGTTTGCCGGGAGGCGGGACGGCGTTCCGACCGGTTGACCGGGGATCGTTGGCATGGTGGCCAGGGCAACTGACGGCACGACGCACTCCGGCGGCGGAGCGGCGCGCGAAGCGCGCACCGCCTGCGATCACTGCGGCGATTCGCTGGCAGGCCTGAAAGTCGTCGAGCGGGCGCTCGGGGGGCAATCCAGGTCCTACTGCTGTCTGGGCTGCGCGTTCATCGCCGAGCAGGTCTTCATCGCCCAGTCCGAGCCGATGCGTGAGCCGATGCGCGAGGCGGCGCGCCTGCCGCAGCACGCCGCGGCTTCGCGTCCGCGCGCCACGCCGGGCACGCCGCCCGCGTGGGCGCAGGTCGAGATCGGCGGCATGGTGTGCGCGGCCTGCGCGCTGCTGATCGAACAGCGCCTGCGCCGCGCCGATGGCGTGCAGAGCGCGCACGTCGATTTCGTCGCGCGCCGCGCGCTGGTCGTGTACGAGCCGGAAAGGACCGACCTCACGGCGCTGCGGCGGGTGATCGAGCGCACCGGCTATCGCGTCGACGCCGAGACGCCCGCGCTGCAGCGGCGCCGCGCGCGCGTCGAGGTGCTGCGCGTGATGGTCGCGTGGCTGGCGATGATGCAGGTGATGATGCTCGCGGTGCCGGGCTACCTGGCGCGTCCCGGCGAGATCCAGCCCGGCATCGAGCAGCTGCTGCGCCTCGGACAGCTGGTGCTGACGGTGCCGGTGCTGCTGTTCTCGGCCGCGCCGCTGCTGCGCGCCGCGGCGAGCCAGCTGCGCATCGCGGCGATCGGCATGGACGTACCGGTCGCGCTCGGCCTCGGCGGCGCGACCCTCGCCAGCGTGTGGGCGACCGCGGTCGGCCGCGGGCCGGTCTACTTCGATTCGGTCACAATGTTCGTCGCGCTGCTGCTCTCGGTGCGCGTCTGGCAGCAGCACGCGCTCGGGCGTGCGGCCGGGCATGCCGACGCGGCCGCGCGCCAGACGCGGCTGACCGCGCACCGGCTGCGCGCCCACCCGCATTCGACCGCGTTCGACGAAGTCGACGCCGAGAGCCTGGCACCGGGAGAACGCGTCGCGGTGCCTGCGGGCGCGGCGGTCCCCGCCGACGGCCGCGTCATCGAGGGCGCGACCACGCTGTCGCAGGCATGGCTGACCGGCGAATCGGCGGCGATCGAGAAGATCGACGGCGACATCGTGCTCGCCGGCAGCCTGAACCTGGACCAGCCGATCGTGATCGAGGTCACCCGTGCGGGCGATGCGACCTCGCTCGCCGCGCTGCGGCGCCTGGTCGTCGACGCGGCGAGCCGGCGCCCGCGCGTCGTCGAGCTCGCCAACCGGGTCGCCGCGCGCTTCGTCGCCGCGGTGCTTTCGCTGGCGGCGCTGACCGCGGTCGCCTGGTCGCTGGCCGACCCGGCGCGGGCGTGGCCCAGCGCGATCGCGGTGCTGGTCGTGACCTGCCCGTGCGCGCTTTCGCTCGCCGCGCCGCTCGCGATCGCGTTCGCGCAGTCGACGCTGGCGCGCCACGGCGTGCTGGTGGCGCGCGCCGCCGCGCTCGAGACGCTCGCGCGCGCCGACACGGTCGCATTCGACAAGACCGGCACGCTGACCGAGAGCGCGCCCGTGCTGCTGGGCGTCACGTCGCTGCGCGCAATCGACGAAGGCTCCTGCCTTGCGATCGCCGCCAGCCTCGAGGCGCGCTCGACGCACCCGTTCGCGCGCGCGCTCGACGCCGCCGCGCGCGTGGCCGCGGTCGGCCTGGCGCCCGTCACTTCGCTGACCGAGCTGCCCGGGACCGGGATCGAGGCCAGCATCGAGGGACGCCGCTACCGCCTCGGCAAGGCCGATTACGCGCTGGCGCTGATGCACGACCCCGGCGCGGGATCCGCCGCGCTGTCGGTGCTGGCACGGCGGCCCGAGATTCCCGGAGCGAGCGCGATCGTGCTCGCCGACGAGCGCGGCCCGCTGGCGCTGCTCAGCTTCGGCGAGCGCGTGCGCGAGGACGCGGGCGGGCTGATTCGCGCACTGACGGCGCGCGGCGCAGCCGTGGCGATCGTATCGGGCGACCAGCGCGCCCCGGTCGATCGCGTCGCGCGCGAACTGGCCGCGCCTGGCGAGGCCGCGCCGGACACCTACGCCAACCTGACGCCGGCCGGCAAGCGCGCCCTGCTGGCGCAGTGGCAGGGCCGCGGACGGACGGTCGCGATGATCGGCGACGGCATCAACGACGCGCCGGTGATCGCGCAGGCCGACGTTTCGATCGCGCTCGCGTCGGGATCGGATCTCGCGCAGGCGCGCGCGGATTTCATCGTGCTCGACCCGCGCCTGCGCTCCGTGCAGGTCGCGTTCGAGATGTCGCGCCGGGCGATGCGCGTGATCCGGCAGAACCTCGCGTGGGCGGTCGGCTACAACCTGGTGATGATGCCGGTGGCGGCACTCGGGATCATTTCGCCCGCCGTCGCCGCGGCCGGGATGGCGGCGAGCTCCGTCTTCGTCCTTGCGAACTCCTGGCGGCTGCGCCGCGCCGGGCCCTGGCAACCCGACGCGCCGGGCTGAGTGCGAATCGATGCGCTTGCGGCGATGGAATCCCTCTATCTCCTGATACCCCTGTCGGTCATCGTGGTCCTGCTGATCGGAGGGGTCCTCGTGTGGGCCGTGATGTCGGGCCAGTTCGAGGACCTCGAGGCCGAGGGCAGACGCATTCTCAATGACGATGACGAGGCCGCGCCGCCGCAGCCTTGAGCGCGAGTGCCCGCCGCGCGGCCAGCGACCGGCGGCCGGGCCGACTCCGATGTGGCGTTGACTTGAGTCAAGGGGCGCGGGCACCGGGTCCCTACGATGACGTCAAGTTGAAGTTAGGCATGAAATTATTGCATCGGCCGTTCCGGCTCCGCGCATGCGCGCGCGCCGCGGGCGCAGCCGTGCCGCAACGGCTCGAGGAACCGGAGGAAAGAGAATGAGTCCTGTCCAGGAGAGGCCCGTCTACAGCTACGGCGTCGTACGGGCTTTCTCGATCATGACCGTGGTATGGGGCATCGTCGGCATGCTGGTCGGTGTCCTGATCGCGGCGCAGCTCGCGTGGCCCGACCTGATCCAGGGCGTGCCGTGGCTGAGCTTCGGACGGCTGCGGCCGCTGCACACGAACGCGGTCATCTTCGCCTTCGGCGGCTGCGCGCTGTTCGCGACCTCCTACTACATCGTGCAGCGGACCTCGCAGGTGAGGCTGTTCTCCGACGGCCTGGCGTGGTTCACGTTCTGGGGCTGGCAGGCCATCATCGTCGCGGCGGCCGTCACGCTGCCGCTGGGCTACACCACCGGCAAGGAGTACGCCGAGCTCGAGTGGCCGATCGACATCGCGATCACGCTGGTCTGGGTCGCCTACGCGGTGGTGTTCTTCGGCACCATCGCCAGGCGCAAGGTGCCGCACATCTACGTCGCCAACTGGTTCTTCGGCGCGTTCATCCTGACCGTGGCGCTGCTGCACATCGTCAACAGCGCCGAGGTTCCGTGGTCGTGGATGAAGTCCTATTCGGCCTACGCCGGCGCGCAGGACGCGATGGTGCAGTGGTGGTACGGGCACAACGCGGTCGGATTCTTCCTGACCGCGGGCTTCCTCGGGATCATGTACTACTTCGTGCCCAAGGCGGCCGGGCGGCCGGTCTACTCGTACCGGCTGTCGGTGGTGCACTTCTGGGCCCTGATCTTCACGTACATGTGGGCCGGTCCGCACCACCTGCACTACACCGCGCTGCCGGACTGGACGCAGTCGCTCGGCATGATCTTCTCGCTGATCCTGCTGGCGCCGAGCTGGGGCGGGATGATCAACGGGATCATGACGCTGTCGGGCGCGTGGCACAAGCTGCGCGAGGACCCGATCCTGAAGTTCCTGATCGTGTCGCTGTCGTTCTACGGCATGTCGACCTTCGAGGGCCCGATGATGGCGATCAAGACCGTCAACGCGCTGTCCCACTACACGGACTGGACCATCGGCCACGTCCACTCGGGCGCGCTGGGCTGGGTGGGGATGGTGTCGATCGGCGCCATCTACTTCATGCTGCCGCGCCTGTACGGCCGCACCGAAATGCACTCGATGCGGCTCGTGACCCTGCACTTCTGGATCGCGACCATCGGCATCGTGCTGTACATCGCCGCCATGTGGATCTCGGGCGTGATGCAGGGGCTGATGTGGCGCGCCATCAACGACGACGGGACGCTCACCAACACCTTCGTCGAGAGCGTCAAGGCGACCTATCCGTTCTACGTGATCCGTCTCGGGGGCGGGCTGCTGTACCTGAGCGGGATGGTGCTGATGGCCTGGAACGTCGCGAAGACGATCCGCGGCGGGCGCTCTGTCGACGAGCCGATTCCGCTCGCGGTCGCGCACGCCTGAGCCGCGCCCGACAGATTCGAGATTGCGAGGATCCGACATGAAATTCGACCACGATTTCATCGAACGCCACTCGTGGCTGATGATCGTCATGATCGTGCTGCTGGTGGCCGTCGGCGGGCTGGTGGAGATCGTCCCGCTGTA
Source organism: uncultured Burkholderiaceae bacterium (assembly GCA_964512305.1). Lineage (GTDB taxonomy): Bacteria > Pseudomonadota > Gammaproteobacteria > Burkholderiales > Burkholderiaceae_F > CAZEIW01. Next base: position 10,160 of record CAZEIW010000219.1, read on the forward strand.
TTTCCAGCGCCAGACCACCGAGCCGGTCGCCGGCGTCACGCCCTACCCGCCGCTGCGGCTGCTGGGGCGGGACATCTACATCCGCGAAGGCTGCTACAACTGCCATTCGCAGATGATCCGGCCGTTCCGCGCCGAGGTGATGCGCTACGGGCACTACTCGGTCGCCGGCGAATCGGTCTACGACCATCCGTTCCAGTGGGGCAGCAAGCGCACGGGCCCCGACCTGGCGCGCGTGGGCAGCCGCTACTCGGACGACTGGCTGCGGATCCATTTCAGGAACCCGCGCGATGTCGTGCCCGAGTCGAACATGCCCGCGTACCCCTGGCTGCTGACGTCCCCGCTCGACGGCTCCGACGTGCAGGCGCGCATGCGCGCGCTGCGCAGCGTCGGCGTGCCGTACACGGACGCGCAGATCGCGGCGGCGCCCGACGAGGTCAAGGACCACCTCGAGGTCGACGCCCTGATCGCGTACCTGCAGGGCCTGGGCGTTCAACTGCGCAACGTGCGCGATTGAGGGAGGGGCGGCGATGGACATCAACGATTTCCGGATCGTCTACACGCTGGTGAGCTTCGGCGTGTTCGTCGGCATCGTGGCCTGGGCCTACAGCCGGGGCGCGCGGCGTGGTTTCGAGGAGGCGGCGAGGCTGCCGCTGGTGGACGACGGCGTCGAGCCGGCCCGGGTGGCGGCTTCGCGGGGGGACGGTCGATGAGCGACTTCTACAGCGGATTCTGGGACTGGTACGTCGCGATCATCACGATCGCCTCGGTGCTGGGTTGCGCGATCTTCCTGAAGATGCAGAGCAATGCGCGCGTGAAGATCAAGCCCGACGGCGAGCCCGAGACCTCGGACCACGTGTGGGACGGCGACCTGCGCGAATACCAGAACCCGATGCCGCGCTGGTGGGTGGTCCTGTTCTACCTGACGGTCGTGTTCTCGGTCGGCTACCTGTTCCTGTTCCCCGGGCTCGGAACGCAGTACAAGGGCGCGCTCAAGTGGACCTCGGCCGGGCAGCTCAAGGCCGAGAACCTCGAGGCCGACGCCCGCTTCGGGCCGATCTTCGACGGCTACCTGAAGCAGGACCTGGTCCGCGTGGCGGCCGATCCGCGCGCGCATCAGATCGGCGAGCGCGTCTTCCTGAACAACTGCTCGCAGTGCCACGGCTCCGATGCGCGCGGCGCCAGGGGCTTCCCGAACCTCACCGACGAGGAGTGGATCTGGGGCGGGACGCCGGAGGCGATCGAGACCACGATCACCGACGGGCGCGAAGGGACGATGCCGCCGCAGGCGGACAACGTCGGGTCGGCCGACGAGCAGGCCGATGTCGCCAACTACGTGCTGTCGCTGTCGAACTCGCCGCACGATTCGATCCGGGCCGCGCGCGGCCAGCCGAAATTCGCCGCCATCTGCGCCGCGTGCCACGGGCCCGAGGGCAAGGGCAACCCGATGATCGGGGCGCCCGACATCAGCAACAAGATCTGGACCTACGGCGGCACGCAGGCGGCCATCCTCGACGCGATCCAGAACGGCCATCACGGCGTGATGCCGGCGCACAAGGACGTGCTGACGCCCGCGCAGATCCACCTGGTGGCGGCCTACGTGTACTCGCTCAGCCACGCGACCGGCCAGGACCCGGGCGGGCAACCCGCGCCGTCGGCGGCGAAGTGACGGCCGCGGGCGGATGACCGCGGACCTCGAGCACGCCCGATGAACGTACCCGGCGCGAACCCGTCACGGCGGGCACCCGACGACGGCGGCGGCCGCGGAGCCGCCGGGTCGGCGGGCGGCCGCGCGCGCGAGGTCGTGCTGTCGCTTTACGAGAAGCCGCGCGAGATCTATCCCCGCGCGCGGGTCGGCACGTCGATGGGCTGGTTCCAGCGCTGGCGCTGGGCGCTGGTGTGGCTCACGCAGGTGGTGTTCTACGGCGGTCCCTGGCTGACCTGGAACGGCCACCAGGCGGTGCTGTTCCACCTCGTCGAGCGCAAGTTCTACCTGTTCGGTCTCGTGCTCTGGCCGCAGGACGTGGTCTACCTGACCGGGATCCTGGTCATCTCGGCGCTGTCCCTGTTCCTGTTCACGGCGGTCGGCGGCCGCCTGTGGTGCGGGTATGCCTGCCCGCAGACCGTCTATACCGAGATCTACCTGTGGATCGAGCGCGTGATCGAGGGCGACCGGTCGCGGCGCATGGCGCTCGACCGCGCGCCGCTCTCGGCCCGCAAGGCGGTGCTCAAAGGCACCAAGCACGCGGCCTGGATCGCGGTCGGCCTGTGGACGGGCTTCACCTTCGTCGCCTACTTCACGCCGGTCCGGGAACTGGCTGATGAGGTCCGGCAGCTGTCGCTCGGGCCCTGGGAGTGGTTCTGGATCCTGTTCTACGGCGCCGCGACCTACGGCAATGCCGGGTGGATGCGCGAGCAGATCTGCGTCTACCTGTGCCCGTATGCGCGCTTCCAGAGCGCGATGTTCGATCCCGACACGCTGATCGTCACCTACGACGGGGCACGCGGCGAGCCGCGAGGGATCGGGCACAAGAGCCGCACGCGCGCCGCGGACGAACTGGGCGACTGCGTCGACTGCGGATTCTGCGTCCAGGTCTGCCCGACCGGGATCGACATCCGCAACGGCCTCCAGTACCAGTGCATCGGCTGCGCCGCATGCATCGACGCCTGCAACCACGTGATGAAGAAGGCAGGCCTGCCGCGCGGGCTGATCCGCTACACGACCCAGAATGCGCTGGCAGGCCACTATGTGTCCCGCCAGGTCTGGGCGCACGTGTTGCGCCCGCGCGTGCTTCTCTACAGCGCGGTGCTGCTCACCGCGTGCGCGCTGCTGGTGGTCTCGATCGCGTTGCGCGTGCCGCTGAAGGTCGACGTGATCCGCGACCGCGGGACTTTCGCGCGCGAGGTCGAGGACGAGCAGGTGGAGAACGTCTACCGGCTGCAGGTCATGAACACGACCGAGCGTCGCCAGACCTACCGGATCGCCGCCGACGGAGTGGATGGCCTGACGGTCGCGTCCGAGGCCCGGTTCGAGCTGGCGCCGGCGTCGAGCCGGTCGGTCGTGGTGCGGCTGAGGGCGCCGGAGCACGGCCTCGCGGCCGGCCCGAACCGGATCGGCCTTCAGGTGGAATCGCTGGACGATGCCGCGATCAAGGTGCGCGAGAAGACCGTCTTTTTCGGAGTGAACCGATGAGCAACGTCCCTGCGCCCACGCCCTGGTACCGGGAGCCGTGGCCCTGGGTGCTGATCGGCCTTCCGGGCGTGGCCGTCGTCGCGAGCCTCGTCTCGGCCTACCTGGCGATCAGCGGCGCCGATCCTCTGATCGAGCAGGACTATTACCGGCAGGGCCTCGCGATCAACGCCGAACTGTCGCGCGTGCAGCGCGCGGCCGAGCTCGGTCTGCATGCCGACGTCGAGTACGGCGGGGTGCAGCAGGGGGATTTCATACGAGTCCGGATGACGTCGAGCCAGCCGCTCACGGACACGGCGATGCGGATCCGGCTGGTGCACCCGGCGCGCGACGGCGCCGACCGCTCCGCCGTGCTCGGGCGCGTGCCCGATTCTTCCGGCGCGGCGCCGGGCGTCACCGCCGAGTACGCGGGACAGTGGCTCGAGGCGCCTGCCGCGGGGCCGCAGGACGCGCGGGTGGAATGGCGGATCGTGCTGGAGGGACGCGACTGGCAGCTGGAGGGCGACGCCTCCGGGCGCTCCGATATTGCGGTGCGCTAAACGCGCACCAGCCGCTTTCCGGTGGACCCGGGCCGCCAGCGTGGAAAGGGCGGGACCGGTCAGCTCGGCTGCGCCTTGCCGCCGAGCATCGAGCGCAGGCCCTCGGATTTCAGGATACGGACGTGCTTCTGGTTGACCTCGATCAGGCCGTCCTGCGCGAAGCGCGACAGCGCCCGGCTCACGGTCTCGAGCTTCAGTCCAAGGAAGCTGCCGATCTCGGCGCGCGTCATGCGCAGCACGAATTCCGAGCGCGAGTAGCCGCGCGCCTCGAAGCGCTGCGACAGGTTGAGCAGGAAGGCCGCCAGGCGCTCCTCGGCATGCATGCTGCCCAGGAGCAGCATCACGCCGTGCTCGCGCACGATCTCGCGGCTCATCACCTTGCGGAAGTGGTTCTGCAGGATGGGAAGCGCGGCCGAGATCTCCTCGATGCGCTGGTAAGGGATCACGCAGACCTCGGTGTCTTCCAGCGCGACCGTGTCGCAGGTGTGCGCTTCGCTGGAGATCCCGTCCAGGCCGACCAGTTCTCCCGCCATGTGGAACCCGGTCACCTGCTCGCGGCCGTCGGACGACATCAGCGTGCTCTTGAGGAAGCCCAGGCGCACGGCATAAAGGGAGTCGAAGCGGTCGCCGGAGCGGAAAAGGGCGTCGCCGCGCCGGACCTTGCGCCGGGTGGCGACCAGCTGCTCCACGCGCGTCATGTCTTCGGGCGACAGCCCGAGCGGAAGGCAAAGCTCACGCAGGTTGCAGTTGGAGCACGCGACCCGCAGATTCGTGATGTTCAGATTCGTAGGCGCATTCATCGCCGAGCCTGTTCCGATCTCGTTCCGATCGACACACCGTCAGCATGGGATCGGCCGCACACGAGGCAGCCCAACTGCCCGCGCGCCCGACGCCGGGGCGAGTCGTGTTCCAGGATTCCACCGCAACCGCCCTTGACCGGAGTCAAGCCGGGCCCGCCGCCAGGACGAATAATAGCTTCAAAGTCCGACCCATGTGATGGACCGGTGGGGGTGGTCGGAACGTATTGATTCCCGCTCAGGCGGCCCCCGGGCGACCGATTCCGGTCACAACGACACCCAGGAAGGAAACCCCTTGGATACGCTCGTCGCGAACAAAGTCGAATTGCCGGATCGTTCGATCCTGCGGCGCTTCGACGTTCCCGGCCCGCGCTACACATCGTACCCGACCGCGGACCGCTTCATCGAAGCCTTCGACGCGGAAAGCTACGCGGCGTGGCTCGCAACGCGCGGCGCGGTGCCGCAGCGGCCGCTGTCCCTCTACGTCCATATCCCGTTCTGCAACACCGTCTGCTACTACTGCGCGTGCAACAAGGTCGTCACCAAGGATCGCAGCAAGGCGGTCGAGTACCTCACATTCCTGGAGCGGGAGATCGAGCTCGTCGCGGCGCGCATGAAGGGCTCGCAGCAGGTCGAGCAGCTGCACTTCGGCGGCGGAACGCCGACCTATCTGACGAGCGACGAGCTGGTGCGCGTGATGCGGATGCTGACGTCGCGCTTCGCGCTCGCGCCGCGCGGCGAATACAGCATCGAGATCGACCCCCGCACCGCGCCGGCCGAGAAGATCCGCACCCTGGCGGCGCTCGGGTTCAACCGCGTGTCGCTCGGCGTGCAGGACTTCGATGCTGCGGTGCAGCAGGCGGTCAACCGGGTGCAGAGCTTCGAGCTCACCAAGGCCACCGCCGATGCCGCGCGCGAAGCCGGCTTCCAGTCGGTCAACCTCGACCTGATCTACGGGCTGCCGCACCAGAGCAGCGCGAGTTTCGCCGTCACGCTCGACCGCGTGCTCGAGCTCAGCCCCGACCGGATCGCGCTGTACCACTACGCCCACCTGCCGGAGCGCTTCAAGCCCCAGCGCCGCATCAATTCGGCGGATGTGCCGTCGTCGCAGGAAAAGCTGACGATCATGATCGACGCGATCCGGCGCCTGTCGGAAGCCGGCTATCACTACATCGGCATGGACCACTTCGCCAAGGCCGACGACGAGTTGGCTCGCGCGCAGCGCCAGGGCCGCCTGCACCGGAACTTCCAGGGCTACAGCACGCGCGCCGACTGCGACCTGATCGGGCTCGGCGTCTCGGCGATCAGCAAGGTCGGGCCGACCTACGCGCAGAACGCGCGCGCGCTCGACGACTACTACGACCGCCTGCGCGAAGGCCTGCTGCCGACCCAGCGCGGCGTGCTGCTCGACGCCGACGACATTTTGCGGCGCGCGGTGATCATGGCGCTGATGTGCCATTTCGAGGTCGCCAAGGAATCGATCGAGTCCGCCCACCTGGTGCGCTTCGACGACTACTTCCAGCGCGAGCTCGAGGCGCTCAAGCCGTTCGAGGAGGCCGGGCTGGTCGAATGCAGCAACGACTGGATCAGCGTGACGCCGAAGGGCAAGCTGCTGGTGCGGGCCATCGCGATGGTGTTCGACCGGTACCTGAGCGAAGACCTCCGCAGCCGCCCCTACTCGAAGATCGTCTGAGCCGGCCACCCCCGGGCGGCAGGGCTGGACCTCGCCGCCGGCGGGCCTGCCGCGCGCCCGGGCGGGCGCGTGACGAGCCGATGGAGACCGACCCGCGGTGAACGACTTCCAGGCCGGGCTGACCGGCGCGTTCGTGTTCGCCCTGCTGGGCGGCGTGCACTGCGCGGCGATGTGCGGCGGATTCGTCGGGGCGCTGCAGCTGCGCCGCCCGCCGCAGCTGTCGCGCGTGGCGTTTGCCGTCGCCAGCCACGGCGGCCGCCTGCTGGGTTATGCGGGCGCCGGCGCGCTGGCCGGCGGCCTCGGTGGCGCGCTGTACGCGGCTGACGTGCTGCCGGCGCAGATCGCGCTGCTGCTGGTGGCCGGCGCCGCGTTGCTGGCGATCGGCCTGTCTCTGCTGGGACGCTCGTCGTGGCTGCGCCGCCTCGAGCCGGTGGGAGGCGTGCTCTGGCGCATGGTGCAGCCGCTCACCCGCCGCGTGCTGCCGCCCCGCACCGTGCCGGCCGCGCTGCTGGCCGGGGTCGCCTGGGGCTGGATTCCCTGCGGCATGGTGTACGCGACCCTGCCGCTTGCGCTGATCGCAGGCGGCCCGGCCCGCGGCGCCGCGGTGATGCTGGCCTTCGGCCTCGGCACCCTGCCCAACCTGGTGCTGCTCGATCTGGCCGCCGCGGGCGTCGCGCAACGCCTGAGCCGCGCGCCAGCGCGCGCCTGGCTGCGCGCGCTGGCCGGCGCCGTCGTGCTCGCCTTCGGCGTCTCCGACCTCGCGCACGCCGCCCATCTGGCCGGCGTCAACGACCCTGCCGTCGCCCTTCTCGCGTCCATCTGCCACCGGTCCTGACGGCCGCGGACACGGCTCCGGCACGCCGGGCCCGCCCAGTATCATTGGCCGGTCGAGTCCTACCCATAGCGGGCCGGATCCTGCCGCCGATGCGCGGCGGTCCTCCGCAGCAAAGCCCCCGATGAAGAGCGCCGAGATCCGCGACAAGTTCCTGAAGTACTTCGAGTCCGAGGGCCACACCGTCGTGCGTGCGGCGCCGCTGGTGCCGGCCAACGATCCGACGCTGCTGTTCACCAATTCGGGCATGGTCCAGTTCAAGGACGTGTTCACCGGCCGCGAGACCCGCCCGTACCGGCGCGCCGTCACCGCGCAGAAATCGCTGCGCGCCGGCGGCAAGCACAACGACCTGGAGAACGTCGGCTACACGGCGCGCCATCACACGTTCTTCGAGATGCTGGGCAACTTCAGCTTCGGCGACTACTTCAAGCGGGATGCGATCCGCTACGCCTGGGAGCTGCTGACCGAGGTCTACCGGCTGCCGAAGGACAAGTTGTGGACCACCGTCTACGTCGACGACGACGAGGCCTACGGGATCTGGACGCGCGAGATCGGCGTGCCGGCCGAGCGCTGCGTGCGGATCGGCGACCGGCCCGGCCAGCCTCAGTACACATCGGACAACTTCTGGCAGATGGCCGATACCGGCCCGTGCGGGCCGTGTTCCGAGGTCTTCTACGACCATGGCCCCGAGGTTGCCGGCGGCCCGCCGGGGTCGGAAGACGCCGACGGCGACCGCTACATCGAGATCTGGAACCTGGTGTTCATGCAATTCGACCGCGACGAGTCGGGCCGCCTGACGCCGCTGCCCAAGCCCTGCGTCGACACCGGCATGGGCCTCGAGCGCCTGGCGGCCGTGCTGCAGCACGTGCACAGCAACTACGAGATCGACCTCTTCGTCCGGTTGATCGAGGCCGCGGCGCGCGAAACCGGCGCCAGGGACCGTTCGCACAACTCGCTGAAGGTCATCGCCGACCACATCCGCGCCTGCTCGTTCCTGATCGCCGACGGCGTGATCCCGGGCAACGAGGGCCGCGGCTACGTGCTGCGCCGGATCATCCGGCGCGCGCTGCGCCACGGCTACCAGCTCGGCCGCCGGCAGCCGTTCTTCCACCGGCTGGTCGCCGACCTCGCCTCCGAGATGGGGGCGGCGTACCCGGAGCTGGTCGAGCAGCGCCCGCGCGTCGAGGCGGTGCTGCTGCAGGAGGAGGAGCGTTTCGGCGAGACGCTCGAAAACGGGATGAAGATCCTGGACGCGGCGCTCGGCCAGCTGCGCAGCGGCGACGCGCGCCTGATCGACGGCGAGACCGCGTTCCTTCTGTACGACACCTACGGCTTCCCGGTCGACCTGACCGCCGACATCGCCCGCGAGCGCGGCGTCGCGGTCGACATGGCCGGTTTCGAGCGCGCGATGCAGCGTCAGCGCGAGCAGGGGCGCGCGGCGGGCAAGTTCCGGATGACCGCCGGCGTCGAGTACGAAGGCGGCAAGACGCGTTTCGTCGGCTACGAGCAGCTCGCCGCCGACGCGAGCGTGCGGGCGATCTACGTCGAGGGAACGCCGGCGCCCGAGCTGCGCGCCGGCGAGAAGGCGCTGGTCGTGCTGGACACGACGCCGTTCTACGCCGAATCCGGCGGCCAGGTCGGCGACCGCGGCGAGCTGGCCGGCAGCGGCGGCACCTTCGAGGTCGAGGACACGCAGAAGATCCAGGCCGAGGTGTTCGGCCACCAGGGCGTGCTGCGGACCGGCGTGCTGCGCGTCGGCGACCGCGTGCAGGCGCGCGTCGACACCGAGGCGCGCACGCGGACGATGCACAACCACTCGGCCACGCACCTGATGCACGCGGCGCTGCGCTCGGTGCTGGGAGCGCACGTTCAGCAGAAGGGTTCGCTGGTCGATGCCGGGCGCACCCGCTTCGACTTCTCGCACGACAAGCCGATGACGGCCGGGGAGATCCGCTCGGTCGAGCGGATCGTCAACGGCGCGATCCGCGCCAACGCGCCGGTGTCGGCGCGGGTGATGCGCTACGACGACGCGATCCGCGCCGGCGCGCTCGCCTTCTTCGGCGACAAGTACGGCGACGAGGTGCGCGTGATCGCGATGGGCGACGGCGCCGTCAACCACTCGACCGAGCTGTGCGGCGGCACGCACGTGAGGCGCACCGGCGACATCGGATTCTTCAAGATCGTCGCGGAAGGCGGGATCGCCGCCGGCGTGCGCCGGGTCGAGGCCGTGACCGGCGCCGGCGCGCTCGATTACGTGCAGGACCTGGACGCCCGGCTCGGCGAGATCGCTGCCGCGGTCAAGAGCCCGGTGACGGAGGCGACCCAGCGCATCGCGCAGATCGTCGAGGAGGGCAAGGCGCTCGAGAAGGAGGTCGCGCGCCTGAAAAGCCGGCTCGCCGCCGGCCAGGGCGACGAGCTCGCGGCGCGTGCGGTCGATGTCAAGGGGATCAAGGTGCTGGCCGCGACGCTCGACGGGGCCGACGCCCGCACGCTGCGCGAGACGCTCGACCAGTTGAAGAACAAGCTCAAGACGGCCGCGATCGTGCTGGCGACCGTCGAGGACGGCAGGATCCAGCTGGCCGCCGGGGTGACCTCGGACGCGACGGCAAGGGTCAAGGCCGGCGAGCTGGTCAACTTCGTCGCCCAGCAGGTCGGCGGCAAGGGCGGCGGCAGGCCCGATCTCGCGATGGCGGGCGGCACCGATGCGGCCGCCCTCCCGGCGGCGCTCGGCGCGGTCGAGAAGTGGGTGAGGGCGCGGTTGTAGCGCGCGGCCCGTGCCCGGCGAATTCAGGTTCTGCCCGCGTTGCGCGAGCGCGCTCGAGGCGCGCGACCTGGGCGGCCGGCCGCGTGGGGTCTGTCCGGCGTGCGGCTGGGTGCACTGGGACAACCCGACGCCCGTCGTCGCCGCACTGATCCAGTACGACGGCCGCGTCCTGCTGGCGCGCAATGCCGCCTGGCCGCCGAAGATGTTCGCGTTCGTCACCGGGTTCCTCGAGCGCGGCGAGACCCCCCGGGAGGCGGTCGAGCGCGAGGTCAAGGAGGAGACCAACCTCGACACGCGCAGCGCGACCCTGATCGGGGTCTACGAGGTCGCGCGATTCAACCAGGTCCACATGGTCTACGACCTGCTCGCGGAAGGCACGATCCGGCTGTCCGAGGAGCTGGCCGAGGTCCGGCTGATCGAACCCGCGAAGCTGCGCCCCTGGCCCACGGGCAACGGGCTGGCGCTCGCCGACTGGATGCGGGCGCGCGGCCTGCCGTTCGAATTCCTGCCGCTGCCGGTCGAGCGTGCCGCCGGCGCGTGATTCCCGGCCGCACGGCCGCGGGCCGGCCGTCAGCCGCGCGCGTCCCGGTAAACTGTGCACAAGTCCGATCGACGGCCGAACCGGCCGCGCCGCGTGGCGCGACCCCGGCCAGCGGCGAATCAGGAGCATCGCGATGAACCAGCCCGCGACCACCGTGCAAGCCGACCGCGAGGTCGACGCGCGCGGCCTCAACTGCCCGTTGCCGATCCTGCGCGCGAAGAAAGCGCTCGCCGACATGCAGAGCGGCCAGGTGCTGAAGGTCGTCTCGACCGACCCCGGCTCGGTGCGCGATTTCCAGGCTTTTTCAAAGCAGACCGGCAACCCGCTGATCGGCCAGCAGACGACCGAACGCGAGTTCGTTCATTACCTGCGCCGCCGCTGAAGCCGGCCGCGGCGCGCCCCGCCCGGAGGCTGCGTGGGGCGCGTGATCGTCTGGCTCGCGGTCGTCCTGGCAGGATCCGGCGCACTGATACTGGTCCGCTCGCGCGCGCGAGCCATCGCAGCCGCCGCGCCGAACGCGACGCGCGGCGGTCTCATCGGAGGGGGAGTGATGCGTTTCGTGGTGCTGTTCGTGCTCACGCTGGTCGCGATCGCCGCCCTTTACCTGGCGGCCGTCTTCAAATGGACCTATTCGAGCGGGGAACGGGCCGGGTGGGTGCAGAAGTTCAGCCATAAGGGCTGGATCTGCAAGACCTGGGAGGGTGAGCTCGCCATGGTCTCGATGCCCGGCGCCACGCCCGAGAAGTTCTATTTCACCGTCAAGGACGACAAGGTCGCCTCGCAGGTCAACCAGGCGATGGGACGGCGCGTGTCGCTGCACTACGAGCAGCACAAGGGCCTGCCCTCGGACTGCTTCGGCGAGACCGAGTACTGGGTCGATTCGGTCACGGTCGT
>CAZEIW010000220.1:0-3465 GCA_964512305.1 uncultured Burkholderiaceae bacterium
TTCTGAAAATTACCGTTTTCAGAAGTATCATCGATGCGTGCTCCATCAGCCTCCAGGCTGCTGACATTCGGCAAGCCGGCCGCCCCTACCGCCCGGCGCGGGATGGCCCGCTCCCGACCGCGCGCGTGTTTCCGCTCAGCGCGCGGGTCCCTGCGCGGGCGGCTCCGCAGGAACCGGCTGCCACGGCGACGGGCAGCTCTGCACGTACGGGTAATAAGCCTTCGACTCAGCGCAGTAGTACCAGTAGCTGGGAGCCGGAGGCACGGACGCGGTCGGCGGAGGTGATGGTTCCGCAACGACCGCCGGCGGGTAGTACGCCGGGTAATACGGCGGATACCCGTAGTACGGGTACGGGTCGTACGCGTACCACGGATAGAACGGCACGCCGATCGTCACCCCGAAGCGCACATGCCCGTGCGCGCTGGCGGCGCCGCTGAACATCGCGCCGGCTGCGATCAATCCGAGCGCTATCGCCTTGAAAATGATCCTCATCTTCGATCCTCGACGCCCATGGGGGCGCATGACCTTGAAGGACACGAACCCATTCTAGGTCGGCGCGCGGCAGCCGGGTGTTGCAATCGGTAAACGCGTGTTTCCGCATTTGCCCAAGCTCAATCGAGCACCACGACCTGCCGCACCGCCTCGCCCGAATGCAGGCGGTCGAAGCCGTCGTTGATGTCCGAAAGCGCCAGCCGCCCGCTCATCAGCCGGTTTACCGGCAACCTTCCCGCGCGGTACAGCTCGACGTAGCGCGGCAGGTCGCGCGCTGGCACGCAGGTCCCGATGTAGCTGCCTTTGATCGTGCGCTCCTCGGCGACGAGGTTGACCACCGGCAGCGCGAAGCTCGCGTTGGGCGGCGGCAGGCCGGCCGTGACAGTCGTGCCGCCGCGGCGCGTGATCCGGTACGCGGTCTCGAACGCGCGCACGGAGCCCGCGAATTCGAACACGCAATCGAGCCCGCCCCGGGTGGCTTCGCGCACTTTAGGCACGCAGTCCGGATCGCCGCCGTCGAAGCTCCCCGTCGCTCCCAGCGACCGCGCCAGCTCGCGCTTGGCGGCGGACAGATCGATCGCGATCACCTCGCGCGCCCCCGCGGCCAGCGCGCCGATCACCGCGGCCAGGCCAACGCCGCCGAGACCGACCACCCCGACCGACTGGCCGGCGCGCACTTGCGCCGTGTTGACCACTGCGCCGACGCCGGTGAGCACCGCGCAACCGAACAGCGCGGCCTCGTCGAACGGCAGGCCCGGGTCGAGCCTGACCAGCGATCGGCGAGACACGACGGCGAACTCGGCGAACGCTGAACACCCGAGATGGTGGTGAATCGCCGTGCCATCCGGCGCCGTCAGGCGGCGCACCCCGGACAGCAGCGTCCCGGCCGTGTTCGCGGCGGCGCCCGGCTCGCACAACGCCGGGCGTCCCTCGGAGCAGGGGACGCAATGCCCGCAGCTTGGAACGAACACCAGCGCGACGGGATCGCCCAGCTTCAGATCGCCGACGCCCTCGCCTACTGCCGCCACTTCGCCGGCCGCCTCGTGGCCGAGCGCCATCGGCACCGGACGCGGACGGTCGCCGTTGATGACCGAAAGGTCGGAGTGGCACAAGCCCGCGGCGCGGATTCGAACCAGCACCTCGTCGCGCCCGGGCGGATCGAGATCGACCGTTTCGATCGCCAGCGGGCGGGATTCGCGGTACGGATGCGGTAACCCGATCTGGCGCAACAGCGCGGCGCGAATCTTCATGCCGAACCCCCCTGCCCCTTGCCGGCCTCGGCATCGTAGCGCGCCCGCGTCTGTGCGTTCGGCGGATAAAGTCCCGGCAGCGCGGCGCCGCGCTCGATCTCGTCCAGCACCCACGCCTCGAAGCGCTCCTGCTCGGGCCCGGCACCGGCCACGTCGTCGACCAGCGCGCTCGGGATCAGTACCGCCCCATCGTCGTCGGCCACCACGACGTCGCCGGGGAAGACGGCGACGCCGCCGCAACCGATCGGCTGCTGCCAGTCGACGAAGGTCAGCGCGGCCACCGACGGCGGCGCCGCCGCGCCCTGGCACCAGACTGGCAGGCCGGTCTTCAGCACGCCCGCGATGTCGCGCAACGCGCCGTCGGTCACGAGCGCCGCGACGCCGCGGCGCTGCATGCGCGCGCACAGGATGTCGCCGAAGATTCCCGCGTCGGCGACGCCCATCGCGTCGACCACGACCACGCAGCCGGCCGGCATCGCTTCGATCGCGCCTCGCGTCGATTTGGGCTGCGCCCAGGACTCCGGCGTCGCAAGGTCCTCGCGCGCCGGCACGAAGCGCAGCGTGAACGCGCGCCCGACCACGCGCGGCAGACCTGCGCGTGCCGGGCGGGTCCGGCGCATCCACACGTTGCGCAGGCCCTTTTTGAGCAGGATCGTCGTGATCGTCGCGGTGGAAACCGCCGACAGGATCTTGGTCAGGTCGGATTCGGGGGTCATGGCGGCCCTGATCTTCGAAGACGCCGGCCCATGCCGGCCTGCCTGCAGTCTATCCGCAGCGCCCGCCTATGATGGACCCGCCAACGGGCGCGCACACCAGATGCCGGACCCATTCCCGCAGCGGATCGTCTGCCTGACCGAAGAACCGACCGAGGTGCTGTACGCGCTTGGCGAGGAGCGGCGCATCGTCGGCATCTCGGGCTTTACCGTCCGCCCGGCGCGCGCGCGCGCCGAGAAACCGCGTGTCTCGGCGTTCACGAGCGCGAAGATCGAGCGGATCGTCGAGCTGCGGCCGGATTTCGCGATCGGGTTCTCGGATATTCAAGCCGAGATCGCGCAGGCGCTGATCAAGCACGGTATCGAGGTCTGGATCAGCAACCATCGCACGGTCGAAGGCATCATCGGCTACGTGCGCCGGCTCGGCGCACTGGTCGGTGCCGGCGAACGCGCCGAGGGATTCGCCGGCCGGTTGCAGGCGCATGTGGCGGCCGTGCGCGATGCCGCGGCGGCGCTGCCGTCGCGCCCGCGCGTGTACTTCGAGGAATGGGACGAGCCGCAGATTAGCGCGATCCGGTGGGTGTCGGAGCTGATCGAGATCGCGGGCGGTCGCGACATATTCGCGGAGCGCTCGGCAGGCACCCTGGCGCGCGATCGCTTCTGCGATGCCGGGGACATCGTGCAGCGCGCCCCGGATATCATCATCGGCTCGTGGTGCGGCAAGAAATTCCGTCCGGAGCGTGTCGCACAGCGCCCTGGATGGCTATCCGTCCCGGCCGTTCGTGACGGCGAGCTGCACGAAGTCAAGTCGCCGCTGATCCTGCAGCCCGGCCCGGCGGCTTTGACCGACGGGTTGGACGCGCTGCAGACCATCGTCGCGGGCTGGGCACGGCGGCAGGTCTGAGCGCGCGGCGCAGTTCGCCGGCGGCGGCATTGAGCCCGAACACCCACGCCCCCCTCAGGCCGCGGCGCTCGCGTCGCGGGCGAGCCGGATGCCGCTGAACTGCCAG
>CAZEIW010000221.1:0-19852 GCA_964512305.1 uncultured Burkholderiaceae bacterium
CGATCATCGATCGATTCCGCGCGGCCCATCCGCGGATCGAGGTCGGCGTGCTGCCGGTGCTGTCGGCGCTGCCGGGGATGGTCGAATTCATCGCCGACGCGGTGGGGGGGCTGGCGAAGCGGTGAGGTTTCGGCGCTCACCCTCACCCCCGGCCCCTATCCCGCAAGCGGGAGAGGGGAGCTTCAAGCGGGCGCCGTGCCTCCCCTCTCCCGCGCGCGGGAGAGGGGCCGGGGGTGAGGGTGAGCCACCTGTTGCTTCGGCACCTGACCGCGTGCCAGCAGCTAAACCTGCTCGCGCGGCACCAGGGTCAGGTGCAACAGGCGCGTGCCGCGCACCAGGCGCAGCGCGCACAGCCTGCCGATCCGGCTGTGGTCGAGCAGGCGCAGCAGCGCGTCGATGCCGGTCAGCGGCACGCCGTCGAGTCCGGCGAGCAGATCTCCCGGCTCGACGCCGGCCTGGCGCGCCGGGCTGTCGGGCTGGACCTCGACCACCCGCACCGCGCTCGCCTGTTCGAGCCCCAGCGCGCGCTGCAACGGGCGCGGCAGCGGCGTGGTCGCGCCGGCGATGCCGACGTAGGCACGCCGGACGCGGCCGCTGGTCAGCAGCTGCGTCACGACCCAGCTCGCGGTGTCGATGCCGACCGCGAAGCAGATCGATTGCGCGCCCTGGATCACCGCGGTGTTGACGCCGACGACCTCGGCCGCCGAGTTCACCAGCGGCCCGCCGGAGTTGCCTGGATTGAGCGCGGCATCGGTCTGGATCACGTCCTCGATCAGGCGTCCGCTTTCGGCGCGCAGCGACCGCCCCAGCGCCGAGATCACGCCGGCGGTGACCGTGTTCTGGAAGCCGAGCGGATTGCCGATCGCCACCGCGAGCTGCCCGACCCGCAGCAAGCGCGACGACCCGAGGCGCGCCACCGGGAGATCGGCCGCGCCGACGCGGATCACGGCCAGGTCGGTGCCCGCATCGGCGCCGATAAGGTCGGCGTCGAACTCCCTGCCGTCGCCGAACGCGATGCGCACCTGCGTCGCTCCGTGCACCACGTGATTGTTGGTCAGCACCAGGCCGTCGGGCGAGAAGGCGAAGCCGGAGCCGCTGCCGGCGGCCTCGCGCGCGCGACCGGCACGATCGGTGATGCGCTTGCGCACCGTGATCGCGCCGACCGCCGGTCCGACCCGCTCCACGACGTTCGTCACCGCGCGCGAGTAGGCGTCCAGCGCCTCCGTGTCGTCCGGCGATGCAACCCCGTTCGCCGGCCCGTCGTGCGCGGCGCCCGCAGCAAGCGGCGGCGGTCTGTCTCCCATGGGGGCGAAGGTGGCGCCGCGCGCGCCGATTTCAAGACGCCGGCAGGGTCCCGCCATTGCCGACCCGAGTCCCCGGCTGCGACGGGCAGATGAAATGGCATCATGCGCGGCATGGGTCTGGATGTCGCAGCGCTGTTGCGCGAGATCGGCCGCGGCAAGGACGGCGCGCGCGCCCTCGCGCGCGAGCAGTCGCGCGACCTGATGCGGGCGATCCTGGCCGGCGAGGTCGACGACCTGGAGCTGGGCGGCGTGCTGATCGCGCTGCGGGTCAAGGGCGAGACGGCGGCGGAGCTGGCGGGTTTCCTCGATGCGCTCGATCCGCACCTGCTGCGGGCGCCGGCCGGCGCCGCGCCATGCGTCGTGATCCCGACCTACAACGGCGCGCGCACGCTGCCCAACCTGGTGCCGCTGCTCGCTTCGCTGCTCGCGCGCGCCGGCATCCCGGTGCTGCTGCACGGTCAGGCCTCGGAGCCCTCGGGCGGCGCGCGTCCGCGCGCGCGCGTGGCCACGCTCGAGGTGCTGCGCGCGCTCGGCATCGCGGAATGCACCGCGCCCTCGGAGGCGGCCGCGCGCTGGTCCGCCGGCGAGCCGGCGTTCGTCCCGCTCACGTCGTTCGCACCGGGGCTGTCGCGACTGATCGGCTTGCGCCGCCGTCTGGGCGTGCGCAACGTCGCCCATACGCTGGCGAAGGTGCTGCGACCGGTGGAGGGCCCGTCGCTGTTGCTGTCGAGCTACACGCATCCGGAGTTCGGGCAGGTCACGGGCGAGCTCTTCGCCGCCACCCGCGCCTTCGCGCTGTCGATGCGCGGCACCGAAGGAGAAGCCGTGGCCAACGTGCGGCGCGCGCAACGCATCGACCTCTGGGTCGACGGCGGCTGCACGGCCGTCGTCCCCGCGCAGGAGATTGCCGGCCCGTCCGTCGAGCTGCCGCCGGTCGACGCCGCGTCGACGGCGGCCTGGATTCGTGATGTCGTCGACGCGCAACGGCCTGTCCCGGCCGCGATCCAGACCCAGATCGACGCGATCCGCGATGCGTTGAAGGGGTATCCGCACGCTTGCGGTGCATCGGCGCCCGCCTGAGAGCGCCAGCCCGCGCCCGGCCGCGTAGCGGCGCGGGTTTCTCGGGGACGCGGCATCGCCGGTGGCCGGGTTCATATAACCGGCGCCATATATCCGCATAGCCATTTCATCGTTCCGGTCGGCGGACCAAGTCCGTAGCCTGCGGATTCCGGCGCGTGCCGGAGATGCTTGCAGGAACAACTTCCCGTGATCCTCGAATTCGTCATCGGCGGGGCCCTGGTCGGCTTCGTCGTCGGCGCCACCGGCGTCGGCGGCGGGTCGCTGATGACACCGCTCCTGACGCTCGCATTCGGCGTTCCGGCACCGATCGCGGTCGGCACCGACCTGTTGTTCGCGTCGATCACGAAAGCGGGCGGGGCGTGGACCTATGCGCGGCGCGGCCTGGTCCAATGGTCGATCACGGGCTGGCTGGTGCTCGGCTCGGTCCCCGCCGCCCTGGCGACGCTGGCGGCGATCCGGCTCTGGCACCCGGATGCGGCGCAGTTCGCGGCGCTGGTGCGCCCGGCGCTGGCAGCCGCGCTTCTGCTGACCGCCGGCGCGCTCGTGTTCAAGGCTCGGATCCAGGCGCTGGGCCGCCGCTTTGCCGGCGGCGCTCGGCTCACGCCCGCGCGCGCGGCGGGTGCCGCGGGATCCGGCCTCTCCCTGGCGGTCCCGGTCGAGAATCCGAGCCGCCCCGTGCCCACCGTGGTGCTGGGCGCCGTGATCGGCGCGCTGGTCGCGCTGACCTCGGTCGGGGCGGGCGTCATCGGCGTGGTGGCGCTCTTCTTCCTGTACCCGGCGCTTCCGGCGCGCCGGCTGGTCGCGGCCGACATCGCGCATGCCGTGCCGCTGACGCTGGTCGCGGGGCTCGGGCACGTCACGCTCGGCACCGTCGACTGGACGATGCTCGGCGCGCTCCTCCTCGGATCGCTGCCGGCGATCACCGCCGGCGCACTGGTCGCCGAGCGCCTGCCCGAGCGCGCATTGCGAACCTCCCTGGCCGGCATGCTGGTCCTGATCGGCGCCCGGCTGCTGGTGATCTGACCATGCCCATGTACCGCTACACCGAGCTGGACCAGCGAATCGTCGAGGAGCGCGCGGCGCAGTTCCGCGATCAGGTCGACCGCTTCAAGCGCGGCGAGCTGAGCGACGACGAGCTGCGGCCTCTGCGGCTTCAAAACGGCCTGTACATCCAGCGCCATGCGCCGATGCTGCGGATCGCGATTCCCTATGGGGTACTGGCGGCCCGCCAGCTGCGGATGCTGGCGCACGTTGCGCGCACCTGGGACCGCGGCTACGGGCATTTCACCACGCGCCAGAACTGCCAGCTCAACTGGCCGGTGCTCGAGCAGGTGCCGGACATCCTGGCCGCCCTGGCGACGGTCCAGATGCACGCGATCCAGACCTCCGGCAATTGCGTGCGCAACATCACGACCGACCCGCTCGCCGGCGTCGCCGCCGACGAGGAGGTCGATCCGCGGCCGTACTGCGAGCTGCTGCGGCAGTGGAGCACGCTGCAGCCGGAGTTCGCGTTCCTGCCGCGCAAGTTCAAGGTCGCCTTCATCGGCACGCGCGACGTGGATCGCGCCGCGGTCGCGATGCACGATCTGGGCTTCTACCTGAGGCGGGGCGACGACGGCGAGGTGGTGGCCGACGTGCTGGCCGGCGGCGGCATGGGGCGCACGCCGATCGTGGGTTCGATCGTGCGCCGCGGCCTGCCGTGGCGCCACCTCCCGACCTATACCGAGGCGCTGCTGCGCGTCTACAACCGCTACGGCCGGCGCGACAATTCGTTCAAGGCGCGCATCAAGATCCTGCTGCGCGCGCTGGGCGCCGAGGAGTTCGCGCGCCAGGTCGATGCCGAGTTCGCGCACCTCGAGGACGGGCCGGGGACGGCCACCGGCGCGGAACTGGCGCGGATCGCCGCCGATTTCGTGCCGCCGCCGTACCGGGAGCTGTCGCCGGAGCCGGCCGAGCTGCGCGCCGCCCTGAGCCGCCCGGGGTTCGCGCGCTGGTACGGCCGCAACGTGCACCGCCACCGCGTGCCAGGCTACGCGGCCGTCAACGTGTCGCTCAAGGCGCCGGGGTCGGCGCCGGGCGATCTGGATGCCGACCGCATGGACGCGGTCGCGGCGCTCGCCGAGCGCTTCGGATTCGGCGAGCTGCGCGTGACGCACGAACAGAACCTGCTTCTGCCCGACATCGCCGAGCATCGGCTGCCCGACCTCTGGCTCGAGCTCAGGGCGCTCGGCCTGGCGACCCCCAGCATCGGGCTGCTGACCGACATCGTCTGCTGCCCGGGCGGCGACTTCTGCGCGCTGGCCAACGCGAAGTCGATCCCGATCGCGCAGGCGATCCAGGACCGCTTCGACGACCTGGACTACCTGCACGACCTCGGCGAGATCACGCTCAACATTTCCGGCTGCATCAACTCCTGCGGCCACCATCACGTCGGCAATATCGGCGTGCTCGGCGTCGACAAGCAGGGCGCCGAGTTCTACCAGGTCACGCTCGGCGGCGAGGTCGGGCCCGACCCGTCGTCGACGGCGATCGGCACCGTGATCGGGCGCTCGTTCGCAGCCACCGAAGTGCCGGGCGTGGTCGCGACGATCCTCGACATCTACCTCGCCCTGCGCGACGCCGACGAGCGCTTCGTCGACACCCTGGCGCGCGTGGGCATCGAGCCGTTCCGGGCCGCGGTCTACCCGGCGACCAAGGAAGCCGAGCTGGAGCTCGAGCATGCCTGAGCGCCGCATCATCCGCCTCCTCGACGGGCGCCCGCAGGTCGTGGAGGATCCGTGGCAGGTGCTGGAGGCTGGCGCCGACTGGGACGGCCGTCCGAACACCATCCTGCCGCTCGCCTTCCTGTCCGCACGCACCGATCTGCGGGCACGCGCCGGCGCTTTCGCCCTCTGGCTGGGCCCGGCCGACGATCCGGCGGAAGCCCGCCCCTGGTTCGACGCCGTGCCGCTCATCGCGGTGCAGTTTCCCAAGTTCACCGACGGGCGCGGCTACTCGACCGCTGCGCTCCTGCGCACCCGGCACGGCTGGCGCGGCGAGTTGCGCGCGATCGGCGACGTCCTCCACGACCAGCTGTTCCAGCTGCGGCGCGTCGGCTTCGACAGTTTCGCCCTGCGCGCGGATCGAGATCCGGTCGACGCGCTGCGCGCCTTCACGGTCTTTTCGGACACCTACCAGGGCTCGGTCGACCAGCCGCTGCCGCATTTCCGGCGCGACGCGCCGGCCCCGATCATCACGACAACGACCTGAGACAGCCATGACGACACGGCACGAATCCATCCCGAGCGAGCAACTGAGCGAGCGCGTCCATACCGCGCTCAACAACCTGCGCGAGGCGGCGGCGCTCGCCCCGGCGGTCTTTTCGACCAGCTTCGGAGCCGAGGACATGGTGGTGCTCGACCTGATCAGGCGCCACGGCCTTGCGATCGGCATCTTCACGCTCGACACCGGCCGGCTGCCGGAGGAAACCTACAAGCTGATGCAGGCGGTCGAGGAGACCTACGGGCGCTGCTTCGACACCTTCTATCCGGACACGGCGGCGGTGCAGCGGCTGGTGGCCGAAAACGGCATCAACGGCTTCTACCGCTCGGTCGACGCCCGCAAGGCGTGCTGCGCGGTGCGCAAGGTCGAGCCGCTGGCGCGCGCGCTCAACGGCAAGCGCGCCTGGGTCACGGGTCTGCGAGCGCAGCAGGCCGTGACGCGCGCGGGGCTCGCGCCCCGGGCCCGCGACGAGAGCTTCGGGCTGGAGAAGTTCAGCCCGCTCGCCGACTGGAGCGAGGACGAGGTCTGGAGCTACATACGCGAGCAGGATGTCCCGTACAACGCGCTGCACGACCGCTTCTATCCCAGCATCGGCTGCGCGCCCTGCACGCGCGCGATCGCCGCCGGCGAGGACGTCCGTGCCGGCCGCTGGTGGTGGGAGAACCCGGAGTCCAAGGAATGCGGCCTGCACGCGGCCAGCGTGTCGAAGATCCCGGTGCGGGAGGCGGCGTGAGCGGTTTGTCCGGCGGGGCGCCCGTCGGCCCGCGCACGCTTTCGCATCTCGACTGGCTCGAGTCCGAGGCGATCCACATCCTGCGCGAGATCGCCGGGCAGGCGGCCAATCCCGCGCTGCTGTTCTCCGGCGGCAAGGATTCGATCGTGCTGCTGCACCTGGCGACCAAGGCGTTCCGGCCGGCGCGCTTTCCGTTCCCGCTGCTGCACGTCGACACCGGGCACAACTTTCCCGAAGTGATCGATTTCCGCGACCGCCGCGCCGCCGAGCTCGGCGAGCGGCTGATCGTGCGCAGCGTCGAGGACTCGATGGCGGCCGGGCGGGTGGTGCTGCGCAGCGCCGACGAGTCGCGCAACAAGCACCAGTCCGTGACGCTGCTCGACGCGATCGCCGAGTTCGGCTTCGACGCCTGCATCGGCGGCGCGCGCCGCGACGAGGAGAAGGCGCGCGCCAAGGAACGCGTGTTCAGCTTCCGCGACGGCTGGGGCCAGTGGGATCCGAAAAACCAGCGTCCCGAGCTGTGGAGCCTTTACAACGCGCGCGTCGCACGCGGCGAGCACATGCGCGTGTTCCCGATCAGCAACTGGACCGAGACCGACGTGTGGCAGTACATCGCGCGCGAACGCCTCGGGGTGCCGTCGCTGTATTTCGCGCACCGGCGGCCCATTGTCAGGCGCGGCGGCGCCCTGGTGCCGGTGACGCCTCTCACGCCGCCGCGCGGGGACGAGGCGGTCGAACAGCTGAGCGTGCGCTTCCGGACGGTCGGCGACATCTCCTGCACCTGCCCGGTGGCGTCGACGGCGTCGACCTACGACGAGATCATCGCCGAGACCGTGAACGCGACCCTGACCGAGCGCGGCGCGACCCGGATGGACGACCAGACCTCCGAGGCGTCGATGGAGCAGCGCAAGCGCGAAGGCTATTTCTGACCGGCCGCACCGGACCCGATCCTACGGACACCCATTCGATGAAACGAGAAGACCTGCCCGCGCCGGAGCCCGACGATCGCGGCGTGCTGCGATTCCTGACGTGCGGCAGCGTCGACGACGGCAAGAGCACGCTGATCGGCCGCCTGCTGTACGACACCAAGACGCTCTTGAGCGACACGATCGCCACGCTGGAGCGCAACGCCGCGCGCCGCGGGCTGTCCGAGCTCGACCTGTCGCTGCTGACCGACGGCCTTGTCGCCGAGCGCGAACAGGGCATCACGATCGACGTCGCCTACCGCTACTTCGCGACCGGTCGCCGCAAGTTCATCATCGCCGACAGCCCGGGCCACGTGCAGTACACCCGCAACATGGTGACCGCGGCCTCGACCGCGGACGCCGCGGTGCTCCTGCTCGACGCGCGCAAGGGCGTGCTTGCGCAGACGCGCCGGCACGCGACCATTGCCGGCCTGCTCGGCGTGCGCCATCTGATCGTCGCGGTGAACAAGATGGACCTGGTCGGCTACGCCGCCGCGCCCTTCGAGGCGATCTGCGCCGACTTCCGCGCCTGGCTCGATCGGCAGCCGGCGCTGCACGTCGGGGTCGATTTCATCCCGATCTCGGCGCTCGCGGGCGCCAACGTGGTCGACCGCCATCCGCTGCTGGCGTGGTTCGACGGCCCGACCTTGATCGAGCTGCTCGAGCAGGCGCCCGCGCACGAGGCCGACCTGGAAGCGCCGCTGCGCCTGCCCGTGCAGTGGGTGTGCCGCCCGTCGCAGTCCGACTTCCGCGGCTACGCCGGACGCATCGAGACCGGCGAGATCGCGCTCGGCGACGAGATCGTCGTGTTCCCGTCCGGGCGGCGGTCGACCGTCGACGGCATCGCGATCGGCAGCACGCCGGTCGACCGCGCCTGCGCCGGCCAGTCCGTGATGGTGACGCTGGCCGACGAGCTCGACATCTCCCGCGGAGACCTGCTGGCGCGGTCCGGCCCCTCGGCGCCACGGCCCGCCTCGCGCATCGACGCGACCGTGTGCTGGCTCGGGCGCCAGCCGCTCGACTCCCGCCGCGACTACCTGCTGCGGCAGGCCACGCGCGAGACGCGCGTGCGGGTGGGTGCGGTCGGCGCCAGGCTCGATATCGAGGCGCTCGAGTGGCAGGAGGCCGCCAGCGGCGCCGAACCCAACGACATCGTGCGGCTGCAGCTCGATACGCAGCATCCGGTGGCCGCCGACACTTATGCGGAGAACCGGGCCACCGGCAGCTTCATCCTCATCGACCCGGCCACCAACGACACGCTGGCAGCCGGCCTGATCGCGGGCATCGCATCCTGATGGACGCGGGGGCTTCGAGCGGGCGGCGAGCGGGCCGGGTGGCCCTGGTCGGCGCGGGGCCCGGCGATCCGGACCTGCTGACGCTCAGGGCGGTCAGGGCGATCGCCGACGCCGACGTGATCCTGGTCGACGACCTCGTCGACCGCCGGGTGCTGGAGCATGCGGCGCCCGGCGCGCGCGTGGTCGACGTCGGCAAGCGGGGAGGCTGCCGCTCGACGCCGCAGTCGTTCATCGAGCGCCTGCTGCTGCGCGAAGCGCGGGCGGGCCGGCGCGTCGTGCGCCTGAAGGGCGGAGACCCGTTCGTGTTCGGTCGCGGCGGCGAGGAGCGCGATGCGCTGCTCGCCGCCGGCATCGAGGTCGAGGTCGTCCCCGGCATCACCGCCGGCATCGCGGCGCCGGCGGCCATCGGGGTTCCGGTGACCGATCGGCGGCATGCGGCGGGCGTGATCTTCGTCACGGGACACGCGCGCCGCGACGGCGACGACCCCGATTGGGCGCGGCTGGCCCAAACCGGCCTGACGCTCGTGATCTACATGGGCGTGGCGCGCTGCGCCGGCATCAGCGCCGCGTTGATCGCCGGCGGCCACGACCCCGGTACGCCGGCGGCCGTGATCCAGAGCGCGAACACGCCCGAGCAGCGCGAGCACGTCACCACGCTGGGCGACCTGGCCGCCGACATCGAGCGGCTCGGGATCGCCAGCCCGGCGATCCTCGTCATCGGCGAGGTCGTGCGCGGGGCACTCGCCTTGCGACAAGGGCAGGCGGTGCGGCGGCAGGCGGCGGGTTAAGTTTCCCCCTACGGCTCGCGGTGAGGGTGAGCGCGCCACTCTTCGGCCAGAATCGCCCACCGTTCGTGATCGCGCCACCGCCCCGCGATCTTCAGGTACCTTGGTGAATAGCCCTCGCGCCGGAAGCCGGTGCGGCGAAACAGCGCCAGCGACCGCTGGTTGCCTGGCTGGATGTTGGCCTCGACGCGGTGCAGCCGCAACTCGCCGAACGCGCGCCGCAGCACCAGGCAGAGGCCTTCCTGCATCAGGCCCCGGCCGGCATGCGGCACGAATCCATAGCAGCCCAGATACGCGCTGCAGAGCGCGCCGAGGACGATCTCGGTCAGGTTGATCACGCCGGCGAGATCGCCGGAGTCCCGCAGCACGATGAAATGACCCTGCCGGGTCGGATCCTCGTTGCGCTGGACGAGCGCGCGGTAGGACGCCGGCGTGGCAGGAGCGGCCACCCAGCGGCCGTGAAGGGAGCGGCTGCGGCGCACGGCGGCGAGGAACTCGCGCTCGCGCTCGAACGAAGGCGTCTCGAGGCGGACCCGCATCCGTCGACTCACATCCTTGGACTCACATCCCTGGACTCACATCCGTTGGTGCAGCGGAACCCGTGAGCTGGAGCGAAAGATAGCGCACCTCCGGCGAGCTGCCCGCCAGGCAACGCACGTTTGCGTGGACGGGAACCGGGCTCGATCGAACGCCCTGCCGTCATCGGTGCGTGTCGAATATTCACGCCGGGCAGCAGCGCGGTGCGCCTATGCGCTAGGGCGGCCTGTCGAAAAATCCGTCGCGCGCGCCCCGGACCCGGGCTTGTCAACGACAATCCCTTCGGACTAGTCTCTTTGGGTCGAGTCACGGGCCTGCGGACGGGGGTGGCCATGGCTTCAGAGCTTGCGTACCCGGACGCGCTGCCGACAGACTCGCGGCTCCATTGGTATGTCGTCGAAAGGGTGCTCGGGCAGGGCGGCTTCGCGATCACCTACCTGGCCCGGGACACGAACCTCGACCAGCGGGTCGCGATCAAGGAGTTCCTCCCCGTCGAGGTGGCGCAGCGCGACGCCGACGGAACGGTCCGGCCCCGATCGCAGGAGCAGCGGGTCCGCTTTCGCTGGGGCCTCGACCGCTTCCTGATCGAAGCCCGCACGCTGGCGCGCTTCGACCACCCGAACATCGTGCGCGTGCTCTCGGTATTCGAGCACCACGGCACCGCGTACATGGTGATGCGGTTCGAGGAAGGGACGAACCTGTCGCAGCTCCTCGAGCAGCGGCGCACGCTTCCCGAGGACGAACTGCTGGGGATCCTTCTGCCGATACTCGAAGGGCTGGAGCTGGTCCACGACGCGAAGTTCATCCACCGCGACATCAAGCCGGACAACATCCATATCCGCAGCGACGGCAACCCGGTGCTGCTCGATTTCGGCTCCGCGCGCCAGGCGCTGGGGCAGGCCAGGACGATGACCGTGCTGGTTGCGCAGGGCTACACGCCGTTCGAGCAGTACTACGGCGAACCGGAAACGCTCGGGCCGTGGACCGATATCTACAGCCTCGGCGCGACGTGCTATCGCGCCGTGTCCGGAATGACGCCGGTCGACGCGATCGCTCGCGCAAAGGGGGTACTCGGGAGCCCGCACGACATTCTGATTCCCGCGCAGGTGATCGGGCAGGGGCGCTATTCGGAGCGACTGTTGAGCGCGATCGACCATGCGCTGAAGTTCTCCGAGAAGGAGCGCCCGCAGTCGATCGGGCAGTGGCTCGACGAGCTACCCCCGTTGCCGGCGGGATCCCCGGCCGGCAGGGACAACGTCCGCAAGTCCGTGATCGACTCGACGCGGGAAGGTCGCGGCCCCGGGACTCTGCCGATCGCTTCTTCGCGCGCGGCAACCGAGGAACGATCGCCGCCCCCGCGCACCGCCGTCCCGCCTTCGAGTCCACGATGGATGCCGGCCCTGTGGGCCGCGATCGGCGGAATCGTCGTTGCCGGCGCCGCCTACCTGGCAGGGCCTGCTTTCCTCGGTGGCAGCGCGCCGCAGGCGCAAAGTGCCGCGCCCGCTCCTGCGGGGCCGGCGCCGGCTCCCTCGCTGCCGCCCGTCGCGTCCGCGGAGCCACAACCGCCTCCCACGGCCGAGCGCCATGGCCCCGCGGCGGGAGTCATGCCGAGACAGCAGGAAACGCCTGCGCCGGGGGCGTCGGTGGCCGCACCCTCGAAGCCCGCGATCGTGCATGCGGTCACGGTTCGAACCGTTGCGACCGGCAGGACGACCGTGTCCAGCCCCGCACCCGTTCCGCCTCAGCCGGAGGCGGCCACTGCCGTTCAGGCAGCCACTGCCGTTCAGGCGCCCGCACCCGCCGAGCTCGCCACGCTCGTCCCGGTCCCGCCGCCGGCGGCCCTCGAAACGATGCCCGCAGCGGACGCGAAAGCCGGCGCGGCCGATTCGCACGCCGGACGCGCGGCCGTACTTCCGGTGGCACCGCCACAGGCCCAGCCGCCCGCGGAGGACTTGAGTCCTGCCAGGGCGAGCGATGCCGATGCCCAGTTCCAGGAGGCCGCGCGTTACGCATCGGGCAAGGGCGGAGCCCCCAGCCACTTTCTCGCGTACGTCAATTTCAGGCTGGCCCTGCTGGGCGGGAAACAGGAAGCGGCTGCGCGTGTCAGCGAAGAACGGCGCCTGCTGCAACCGGCCGAGATCCGGCAGGCGGACGCGATCGTCGACAGCATGCGCCGGGCCTCCGGTGCCGGCACCGCGGGCCGGCAGTCGGCGGGCCCCAACTCGAGTCCTTGAGACCATGGCGACGGCGCCGCGGCGGCAATCGAGGTTCAAGGCGGCGGTGGTGGCCGCGGTCGCGCTGCTGGCTGCCGGCTGCGTCACCGACGACGAGAAGATCAGGGCGATCAAGGCCGTCAACGAGAACTTCCGGGTCCAGTACGAGGCGATCCTTTCCGAGCGCGGCACGCACGTGGTCAACGCGCACCGCGAGGACGCGTACACGGCGATGCGCGTCGCGCTCGCAACCATGGGGATGCAGCTCGACAACCAGGATCCGAAGCTCGGGTATTTCAGCGTGTTCGCTTCCGCGCCGCTGCCGCTGGACGCCGGCGAGTGGGCCACGGCGTCGGACATCGACCTGCCGTTGCTGCGCGAGATCACGGCGCCCTACATCGGCTTTGCGCGTCACTTCCTCCATTTCGAGCCCGAAGGCCTGCAGACCGTGATCAACGTCACGGTCCTCGACGTGCCGCAAGGCGCGTCGGTGTCGCTGACGATGCGCCTGCGCGAGATCGCGCCGCCACGATCGGGCTATCCCCGCCGCGAATACGCGGCGCCGACCATCGTCAAGACGGGGCTCGACAAGATATGGGCCGCGTTCGACCGCGAGTTGAGCGGCACCGCGCCGAAGACGTGATCCGTCCCGGCGCGGGACGCCCAGGGGTTCACGCGGTGCCGGCAGCCGCACGCAGCCTGCCGTAGACGCTCTGCGTTTCCGGCGACGGGAATGCCCGCGAGTGCCCGGCCAGCCGGCTGCGCAGGCGCTCGTACACCGCAACGCCGTCCGCATGGCTGCCCCGCCTCAGGTGGCATTCCATCAGCTTGCGGTACGGCGCCTCGAAGGTCGGATCGCGGTCGATGAGCCTGGCGAGACAGTCGAATGCGGCCTCGTGCTGCCCGGCGTCGGCGAGGCGCCCGGCCACGCCGCCGACGCATCGAAGCAGGCGGCCGCGCACGTGTTCCCGGAATCCGATGCAGATCGCCGGCTCCGATTCGTCCGGCAGGAACGGGCCGCGGTAGATCCCGAGCGCCGCCTCGAGCGCGGCCAGCAGGACGGCGGGATCGGCTCTGGGCTCGCGCAGCCTCGCTTCCAGATCCTCGAGCCGCAGCTCGAGCGCCCAGGTGTCGAGCCAGAACAGCGACGGATTGAGGCTGAGGCTGCCCTCGCGCAGCGTGAGCGCGTCGTTGCTCTCCAGGATGTTCCGCCGCAACCGGTGCAAGGTCTGGTTGAAGGACTGCAGCGCGAAGTCGGCCTCCGAGTGAGGCCAGAGGGCGTCGGCGACCACCTCGCGGCGGACCTTGCGGCCGCCGTGCGCGGCGAGCAGCTTGAGCAGGTCGACCGGCCGCCCGGCACCCTTCGCAGGGAACTCCACCGGCTGCGACGAGCGCATCAGCTCGAATCCGCCGAAGAACGTCATCTCGAACGGCCAGGGCCACTGCCGCAGCCGATGCGCCGCCGCCGGCGGCGGCAGGCTGCCGGACCGCACCAACGCGCGGGCGGCCTCGCTCTCAACCTCGTGCTCGAGCGCGACGGCGCACAGCTCGCCGACGCTGTGCGGGCGCGCGCCGACGACGTGGCGGTAGCCGCGCTCGCGAACCAGCGCAAGCGCGGCCGACAGATCGGCCATGGCGCCGGCCGCGTCGCCGGCGGCGAGCGCGGTCGACGCCAGCACCGTCCGGACACTGCAGCCCAGCAGCGGGCTGTCGAGGCGCTCCGCGTGCGCTGCCGCCACCCGCAACTGCGCCTCCGCGCTCGCGCGATCCTTCGAGGCGGACGCGGCCTGTGCCGCCCAAAGGCGCGCCAGGCACTCCAGCCAGAGCAGGCCCGACTCGGCAGCCAGCCTGACCGTGGTCTGGGCAAGCCGGCCGGCGGCCGACATGTCGCCATCGTGACCCGCGATCCAGGCTCGAAGGTACTTGACCATCGACCGGTCGCCGCGCCGCAGCTCCGCGTCGCCCGTTTCGAGCGCATCGAGCTCGCCTCTGGCCTCCTCGACGCGCCCGAGCCCGACGCTGCACGCGGCGACCAGCAGCCGCAGCCAGACGTCGAGCCCGTGGATGCCGCCGCCGTTGGCCTCCGCCAGCCCGGCGCGCGCGGCCAGCAGACCCGGCTCGAACGCGCCGTCGAGCCAGTGGCGAAAGGACGTCGTCAGATCGAGCGCCACGCGCATGCCGGCGCCGAGCTCGCCGGGTGCGATCAGGTCCAGGCGGCCGTCGGCCTCCGCGAAGTCCCCGCGCAGCAGCGCCAGCAGGACATGCACGAGCGCGTCGGGCTTCGAACCGGCGTCGCTTCGCGGAAGGTCCACAGGCGCGGCGAGCGGGCCGCGGCCGCGAAGCGCGCAGGCACGCATCCGGGTCGCCAGCGCTTCCGTCCGCGCCAGCGCACCGCGGGCCGCCTCCGATCCGGCCGCCAGCGACGCGAGCTTGTCCAGCCAGGGGTCGATCACGCTCAGGTCGTCGAATTCCAGGACCGCGGCGTCGATCGCGCCGCAGATCGCGCGCACGGCGCCCCCCGCGTCGCGCAGCTCTTCCTGAACCCGGCACGCCTGGTCGAAGCGATAGCGTGCCGTCCTCGGACTGACGAGCAGGCTCGATTCGGCCAGCGCCTGCAGCAGCGCGGCGTTGCGGTCGACCAGATCGGCCGGCAGCATTTCGATCCAGCGGCGCAGGGTCTGGTGCCTTCCCTCGCCCAGCATGGTCGGCGCCTGCGACGCCGCGAGGCGGGCGACCTGCGGCCAGTCGCCGCACTCGACGAAGAGGCTCACGGCATCCTCGATCTGCCCGGCGTCGAGCAGCAGGGCCGCCGACCGGCGCCTCGCCTCTGCGTCGACCGCCTGCGGCAGGTCCGCGGCAGCCCGGCTGAGCAGGAACTCGCGCATCAGCGGATGGATCTCGTACAGGCGCGCCGACTCGCCGACGGCCTCGCGCACGAAATAATCGTTGAGCGCGAGGTTCGCCAGCAGTCGGCCCGCCTGGCTCGAGCCCGACAGGCGTTGCGCGACCTCGATCGTCATCCTCGGCAGGCACGCGACGCGCAGCAGGAACTCGCGCGTCTGCGGCTCGAACCGCTCGAAGATCTCGCCCGCGAAGTAGTCGAACAGCAGCTGCGGCGCCGTGCCTTGCGAGACCTCTCCGAGCCCGCCCGCCAGCTTCGCGTGCTCCAGCATCACCACCAGGCCGGCCGCCCATCCCTGCGTGCGCTCCAGCAGCGCGTCGGCGGCGTCGGGCGTCAGCGAATGGCCCCTCAGGCCCGCGACCTCGCCCACTTCGGCGCGGCTCAGCCGCAGCTCGTCCCAGCCGACGCAGATCATCTGCCGCGCCGCGCGCATGCGCGCGAAACCGGGCGGCGGCTCGACGCGGCTGGTGACGATCACGCAACAGTGGCGGGGCACCTGGGCCAGGCCCGCTTCCAGCGCCTGCAGAAGCGAGCCATCGCGGGCGAGCGGGTGCAGATCGTCCAGGACCAGCACGCAGGGCTCGGCGACGCGCGAGAAGATCGCGCGAAAGCAGTTGCGGGAGAGCGCGGCGACGTCGACGAGCGGCAGGTCGTCGCGCGGCGGCGCCCGGAACGGCGCGCCGTGGAAGTCCCGAACCGCGTGCTGCAGGTAGTGGAAGAACGTCGCGACGTCCTCGTCGTCGCGATCGACCTGGTACCACGCCGAGCGGTAGCCGCGTGCCTCGACGTAACTCGCCGCGAGCGTCGTCTTCCCGGCGCCGGCCGGACCGCTGATCCATGCGACGGTTCGCCCGGGTGAGCCATCGAGGCGCGAGAACAGGGTTTCGCGCCGGATCGCATTCGCGATCGCCGGAGGGGTCGTCTTCGCGAATGCGGTCCGGCTGCGCAGCGCTTCGTTCATCGCCACCCGGGTGTCTCGTTGCGCCGTCGAAAACGAGTCTACGCCCCTCCCCGGCTGCAGCAGCCCGGCTCGCCCGCCGCGGGGCGCCTGCGGCTCACAACCAGCCTCTGGCCTCCATCGCCGCCAGGACCCGGTTCGCGAGCTGCTGATGCGCATACGGCGTCGGGTGGATGTCGTCCGCATAGTAGTAGCGTCCCGCGGCGTGCAGGCTCAGGCCGGGCTGCAGATTGCCCGTGTTGCACATCAGTGCGTTATGGATCGGGTTGGTCGCCGCCGCCAGGTCGCAAGCGGGGAGCGTGACGTTGGTGAAGCCGTACTTCTGCGGGTTCGCGTTTTGATCCTGGCTGAAGGCGTAGGCATCCACGAACAGCACGCCGCTTCCCGCCAGTCCGGCCTGCAGCGTCGAATTGAAGGTGGTCACCAGCGCCGTGGTCAGACTCTGCGTCGCCGCTCCGAGGCTGACGAAACGCGGCGCCGCGCTCATGTCCGGGATGTTGACGACGACCACGTACTTGGCGCCGTTCGCGAGCAGCAGCTGCCGGACGTCGCCTGTCAGATCGGTCGCGGCCTGTGCCATCGCGGCGGCGGCCTGCGCCGGCGTCTGGGCGCCCGCCCCGACGAGCGCGAGGTTGATGAGCACGTCGTTGGCGCCCGCCAGCACGAGCACGACTTCGTCCCCCCGGAACGCGCCGCCAGCCGCCTTCAGATGGTTGCCGATCTGGGTGACGATCGGCACCGTCAGCCAGCCGGTCACGGCGTTGTCGCCGCCAAGGGCCGCGTTGCCCGGCCCGATCGGGTCGGTCACGCGCGCCCCGCCCTGTGCATAGGCGGTGCAACCGGCGTGAAGCGTCACCGGCACGTTGAAATCGAGCGGCGCGCTGATGCCGTCGAGGCCGGTTTCGTAGGCGCAGGGCGCGGGCAGGTCGAGCTCGTCGGCGATGTCGTCGACCCAGATCTGCGTCTCGCGCCCGTTGATCGTGTACTTGCCGCCGCCGCCGAAGGCGACCACCGATCCGACGGCATACGTGCCGACGTCGCTCAGACTGTCTCCGAACGACACCAGCGACGAGAAGCGGGACTTCGACGTCGGCCCGCCGGCGCCGCATGCCGCCGCGGATGCCGACGATGCCGAGGCCGATGCCGCGGTCGCGCTCGCGGTGGCAGCGGTCGCGCAGCTGCCCGCGCTCATCGCGGCCGCCTGTCCGCCGCCCCCGTCGGATCCTCCCCCACACGCCGCGACCAGCGCCGCCAGCGCGGCCGCGGCACACCAACCCCAGCTACGACGAGTTTTCATCACCGCCTCCTGCCCGAGCTTCTCGAACTTCACGGCCACGGGCACATGCGGCGGCAGCGCCGCCGCGACGGCCTCGCGGCACCCGTCCTGGCGCGGGCCATCGCCTGCGGGCTTGCGCCTGTCCTGCGAGCGGCCCCGTCGAGGAGCGCCGCCATCGTGAGGCGGGACGGGTTACCGATGACTTACACATCGCCGAGGATCGCGTTGAATACTCCGCAGTCGGCCGGCCTAGCCGGCGCCTGCCGGACGCAGCGAGGCGGTCGGCGCATTGGCACGTTTCAGAACCGTTAAGGCCGGCTTCAATCCGCTAAAGGACAGCCTCGGCGGTCCTGACGGATAGTCGTGCTCATCGATCCAGTCCTCTAACGGGAGCGACCATGAGCAACAGCTACGACCGTCCGCCTCGCTGCACGGCGACAGGCGTCATGACGGCTTCCATCCTCGCCGTCTCGCTCGCGATGGCCGCGTCGCTGATGTTCGACTGGGCGCCGGCGCCTGCGGACACCGCGCAGACGACGGCACAGGCGGTCTCCGGCCGAAACGGCTGAACGCGATGAGCGACCAACCCCGGCTTGCGAAGGACGCGGTGGGGCGGCGAGCGAAGGCCCGCCGCTGGGCCTCGGTTGGCGACGCCTTGCTGGTCCTCCTGGTCGTCGCGGCTTGCGGCGGAGGAAATCCCGATGCGCCGGCGCAGCCGGCGGGTACCGGCACGATCGACCCCGTCACGTGCAATTCCACCGGCAACTGCCGCTAGGCGATCTCGCGTGCACTCAGTGGACAGGGCGAAGGCGGCGATCCTGCGGTCCGTGATGATGGGTCTTCTTGCGGTCCTCGCACCCGCCTTCGACAGGCTCCTCGAGCCGGCACAGGGGGCCCTCGACTTCATGAGCGAAGCGACGCCCGCCGCGGCGCCGCGAGCCGCCCCTCAGGGCCGGATCGCGGAGGCGGCGATCCGCATGCGCTGATAGCGGCTCCCCTCTCCCGCAAGCGGGAGAGGGGAGTATGGCGGGCGGACGTGTTGGTGCTGAGGCGGGCCCTGTCGGGCGCCGCCGGTATGATTCCGGAGGTGCGCCGCGGTCGCGTCTGCAGAAGATCCTGCCCCGGCCGGATCGCCGATGACCTACTCGACCCGCAACCCCAACAGCTACACGCTGCGCGTGACCTGCCCTGCCACCACGGGCCTCGTCGCCGCCGTGACCGGCCACCTGGCGTCGCGCAATTACGACATCACCGAGCTCGAACAGTACGACGACGACCTGACGCAGCGCTTCTTCATGCGCTGCGTCTTCACGGCGCCGCAGCCGGTGCCCGATGCCGCCGCGGTGCTCGGAGCGGACTTCGGTGCGACCGCGGCGCGCTTCTCGATGGAATGGCGCCTGCGCCCCAACGACCGTCCGTACCGGGTGATGCTGCTGGTGTCGAAGTTCGATCACTGCCTGCGCGACCTGCTGTACCGCTGGGAGATGAAGGAACTGAACATGCAGGTCGCCGGCATCGTGTCGAATCACATGGACCTGGCCCCGGTGGCCGAGCGCGCCGCGCTTCGCTTCCACTGGCTGCCGGTGACGCCCCAGACCAGGGCCGCACAGGAGGACGCGCTGCGCCGGCTGATCCGCGACGAGTCGGTCGATCTGGTCGTGCTGGCGCGCTACATGCAGATCCTGAGCGACGCGCTGGCGCAGGATCTCGCCGGGCGCTGCATCAACATCCACCATTCCTTCCTGCCCGGCTTCAAGGGCGGCTCGCCGTATGCGCAGGCGCACGGCCGCGGCGTCAAGCTGATCGGCGCCACCGCGCACTACGTCACCGGGGATCTGGACGAGGGTCCGATCATCGAGCAGGACGTGCGCCGGATCGATCATCGCCACTCCGTGCAGGAGATGCAGGCCCTGGGGCGCGATGTCGAATGCGCGGTCCTCGCGCGCGCGGTGCGCCTGCATCTGGACGACCGCGTGTTCATCGACGGCAACAAGACCGTCGTGTTTTCCTGAAACCCGTTTGCCGGCCGCGCCGGCGCAGCCGATCGCTCGCGATCGGCTAGCGCTCGAGCCGCCCGCGCGGCGTCACTTCGACATCACCCATTCGAGCAGGGAATGCAGCTCCGCGTCGCCGAGCCGGGAGGGCGGCGTCGGCGGCATGGGGATCTTGCCGTACACGTTGTTGGACCCGGTGCGTACGGCCTTCTCGAGCCTTGAGACCGCATCGGCCTCGCCTTTGTGCTTGGCCGCCACATCCTTGTAGGCCGGCCCGACCAGTTTCTTGTCGACCGAATGGCAGGCCGCACAGCCGCCGGTCTTCATCAATTGCTGGGCCTTCGCGTCATCGAGCGCGGCGTTGGCGGCCGCGGTGCCCAGGACAAGCAAACACCCAGCTCCCCATGCAACGACCTTGACCTTCATGACTTCCCTCCCATTCAGCGATGTCGACGAGGCATCGACGGCCGAGCCCCCCCATCCAGGTTCTCATTTCACCGGCCGCCTCGGGTTGACATGGCGCAATGCAGCGAACCCGATGGCGCTCCC
>CAZEIW010000222.1:0-3518 GCA_964512305.1 uncultured Burkholderiaceae bacterium
CGCGCGCTCGACCCCGCTTCGAGCGTCGTGATCGAGGCCTGCGCCGGCAGCGGCAAGACCTGGCTCCTGGTCGGCCGCATCCTGCGGCTCTTGCTGGCGGGCGTGCCGCCGGGACAGATCCTGGCGATCACGTTCACGCGCCGTGCGGCGCAGGAGATGCGCGAGCGCCTGCTGTCCGACCTGGCCGCGCTGGCTCGCGCGGACGGCGACGGGATCGTCGCATTGCTGGAGCAGCGAGGGGTGGCGCCGGAGGCAGCGGCCGGGCTGCTGACGGCGGCACGCGGGCTGCACGAAGCGCTCGCCACGGCCGAGGTCCCGATCACGCTCGAGACGTTCCACGGCTGGTTCTGGCGCCTGCTGCAGGGCGCGCCGCTCGCAGCCGGCCTGCCGTATGCGCCGACATTGCTCGAGCACACCGGGGCCCTGCTGGCCGATGCGTGGTCCGACTTCTGCGCCGGATTGCTGGAGCGGCACGCGGAGGGCGCCCGCGCCGCGTACGAGGACCTCGTGTCGCAGATCGGCGACAGCAGCGCCGAGCAGCTGCTGCGCAACTTCGTCGCCAAGCGCGCCGAGTGGTGGAGCTTCGCCGGGGATCCGGATGGCGCCGCGGATGCCGCCGCGATCGAGCGCGCGTGCTCGCCGATGCGCGCGCGGCTGTCCGCGGACGGCTTCCCGCCGGACGAGCACCCCGCTGCCCAGCTGCGCGCCGAACGCTACGTGTCGTCGGTGCGCGGCATGGTGCAGGCAGCCTCCGCGGTCCCGAAGCCGGGCCGGCCGCTGGGGGCCGCGCTTGCCGTGTTGAGCCGCTGGCTCGATGCGCCGGCCGGCCCGCACGAGGACCTCGAATCGCTGTGGGAGGCGCTGCTGACGGGAGCGGGAACGCCGCGCAAGGCGCTCGATCCCGATGTGATCGGACGCAAGCTCGCCCCGGAAATTGCACAAGCCTACCGCGAGCACCACCGGCACGCGTACGAGCGCCTGTCCGAAGTGGTGGCGGCGCGGCTCGAGTGGGATGCCCTGCGGCTGAACCGCAATGCGCTCGGTTGCGGGCTGCGGCTGCTCGCCGCCTACCAGCGGCGCAAGCGGCTGTCGCACGCGATCGATTTCACCGATCTCGAATGGCAGGTCCACCGGCTGCTGCGCGATCCCGACCACGCCGCCTACCTGCACTCGTGGCTGGACGCGCGCTACCGGCACCTGCTGCTCGACGAGTTCCAGGACACCAATCCGCTGCAGTGGCAGGTGCTGCAGTCCTGGCTCGACGCCTACCAGGGCGAGCCGCAGCGCCCGACCGTGTTCGTGGTCGGCGACCCCAAGCAGTCGATCTACCGCTTCCGTCGCGCCGAGCCGCGCGTGTTCGACGCCGCGCGCGAGCGGCTGGTGCGGGAGTTCGGCGCGGTATGCCTGCAAACGAACGCGACCCGGCGCAACGGACGGGCGCTGGTCGACGTGTTCAACGCCGTGTTCGGCGGGCGCAATCCGCTGTACCGGGCCCAGCAGACGAGCGTCGAGGCGCAAGGCGCTTTCGAGCGCTGGCCGCTGATCGGACTTGCCGCCGCGGCAGGCCCCGCCGCCGGGGCGCCGCAGCTGCGCGACGTGCTGACCGAGCCGCGGATCGAGAGGGTC
The DNA here is from genome assembly GCA_964512305.1 of uncultured Burkholderiaceae bacterium. Taxonomy (GTDB): domain Bacteria; phylum Pseudomonadota; class Gammaproteobacteria; order Burkholderiales; family Burkholderiaceae_F; genus CAZEIW01. The sequence goes on from CAZEIW010000222.1 coordinate 1,627, forward strand.
GACGACGAGCACTTTCGCGAAGGGGTGCGCCTGGCGCGGCGGATCGCGCTGTGGCGCGCGCGATCGACCGTCGAGCGCGAAGGCGAGCGGCGGCCGGCGCGCTGGTCCGACGTCGCCGTGCTGGTGCGCCGGCGGACGCATCTCGAGCCGCTCGAGCGCGCCCTGCGCGAAGCGGCGATCCCCTACCTGAGCGACCGGCGCGGCGGCCTGCTGGCGCAGCTCGAAGCCGCCGATCTGACCGCGCTGCTCGAGTTCCTGGCCACGCCCTTCGACGACCTGAGCCTTGCGCACGCGCTGCGCAGCCCGGTGTTCGGCTGCAGCGACGAGGACGTCATGCGGCTCGCCGCTTCGACGGCGGCCGGCGAAGCGCGCTTCGGCTCCGCCTCGGCGCCGTGGTGGCGGCGGCTGCGCGCGCTGACCGATCCCGGCGAGCGCCTGGCGCGGGCGCGCGACCTGATCCTGCGCTGGCTGCCCGTGGTCGGCGTGCTGCCGGTGCACGACCTGCTCGACCGCATCGTGTTCGACGCCGACCTGCGCCGCCGCTACGCGGCCGCGGCACCCGGGGCGATGAACACGCAGGTGCAGGCCAATCTCGACGCCTTCATCGAACTGGCGCTGACGCTCGACGCCGGCCGGTTCCCGAGCCTGCCGCGCTTCCTCGACGAGCTGCGGTCGATTCGCGGCGGCGACAGCGAGGAGGCCGACGAGGGCACCGCCGCCGACGAGGACGCGGTGCGCCTGATGACCATCCACGCTTCCAAGGGGCTGGAGGCCGAAATCGTCGCGCTGCCGGACCTGAACGCCGGCGACTGGAACGACGAGCGCTACGACGTTCTCGTCGCCTGGCCGCCGCAGCGTGAGGCGCCCGAGCACTTCTCGCTCGTGGGCCGCGTATCGCGTCTGGGCCAGGCGCGCCGCCACTGGTTCGATCTCGACCGGCAGCAGCGCACGCAGGAGGACTGGAACCTGCTGTACGTGGCGATGACGCGCGCCCGGCGGGTGCTGATCGTGTCCGGCGTCGAGCAGCGCCGCAGCGTCGGGGACAGCTGGTATCGGCGCCTCGAGGCCGCCACCCCGGTCGAGGCCGAGGCCGCCGACGCATTGCCGCCGGAGGCGGCCGTGCTCGAGGGGGGCGAACACGGCTACCGCGATTTCCGCCCGCCCAAGATGCCAGCCGGCGCGCGGCGGCCGATCGTCGATACGGATGCGATCCGCCTGGGGGTCGCGTGGCACGCCCTGATGCAGCAGGCGGCAGAGGCGGCTGGCGATCGGACGCCGGCTTTCGAGCAGGGCCTCGATCCGGCCCCCGATCCGGCCCACATTGCGCGCGCCCACCGGCTCAGCCCCGAGGCCGCGGCGGCGGCGATCGATGCCGCGCGGCGGGTCCTGCAGTCGCCGCCGCTGCAGGCGCTGTTCTCCGGGGGATCGAGCGGGTTCAACGAGCTGGAGCTGGTCGACGACGATGGAGCGACGATGAGGATCGACCGGGTGGTCGAGGTCGGCGGCGAGGTGTGGGTGGTGGATTACAAATGGAGGCTGTCCGAAGACCAGCGGGCCGACCATGAGGGGCAGCTGAGGCGGTACAAGGCGGCGCTGCAGCGCGCGGGAGTGAGCAAGCCCCTGCGCCTGCTGCTGATCGGCGCCGACGCGAGCGCGATCGAGGTCCTCGATCGAGGCCGCGGGACGCCCGAACAGCAGTCGTTTCCTTTCTTTGAACCGTAGCTCCGAAGGGCGGCGTACCTGGACGTTTGGCGCCTGCAGCTTCGGAACCGAAAAGCGGGAGGATCGGCTTCGAGGGGTGGCTGCGCCCCCCCTCGAGCGCCCCCCGCGGCATTCACGGGCGTCATTCTTGCTGGCACGCGGTTCATGGTCCGTGTGCCGCCGCCGCTGCT
>CAZEIW010000223.1:0-65221 GCA_964512305.1 uncultured Burkholderiaceae bacterium
ATCAGCGCGATCGCCAGTTCCCGGAATTGCGCCGGTTCGACCGGCACCAACCGGCCCGCCTCGGGCCAATGCATCCCCGCCTCGGTCACGATCGCATCCATCGGGACGTCGTGCTCCTGCGGACAGGTGGTCTCGATCCGGGCGAGCTCAAAGCCGACGCCGACCGCCAGCGGACGCGGCGCGGCGTGGGCGAGCGTGCGATCGAAATAGCCCCCGCCGTAGCCGAGGCGGTCACCGGCACGGCCGAAGCCGACCAGCGGCACCAGGACGATCCCGGGCTGAACGGGAGGGCCATCGGCCGGGTACGGGATGCCAAGCGGACCCTGCCGCATCGCGACGCCGGGTTGCCAGAGGCGGAACTGCAGCGCCGCCGCACGTTGCACGACCGCCGGCAGCGCCGTGCGAGCGCCTGCGAGGCGATACCGCCTCATCAGCCGCCGCGCGTCATATTCGGCCTTGATCGGCCAGCAGAACCCGACCACCATGCCGGGGCACACCGGCAGCCCGCGCAGCAGGAACCCGGTGATCGTGTCGGACCACGCCTCTCGCAGCACGGCAGGAGCTTCCACGCGGCGCGCGATCAGCGTCGCGCGCAGCTCGGCTCGCCAGGCCTGGATCGAGGTGCCCGCCGGTGTCAATTTGCGGCGCCGGGGGCCGGTCGCTGGCCGCACCTAGATCCTAGAATCGACATCAACTACTCTTTGTATGCTATTGAATAGACGATAAAAATTATCTGTCGTCACTGCAGCAATGTGCTCGGGAGCCTGCCCGCGGACGGCGGCCAGGCGCTCCGCCACCTTGGCCACGTAGGCGGGCTCGTTGACCCGACCGCGGAACGGCACCGGTGCCAGGTAAGGAGCGTCGGTTTCGATGAGCAAGCGGTCGTCCGGGACTTCGGCCGCGACTTCGCGCAGCGCGTGCGCGTTGTTGAACGTGACGATGCCGGAGAACGAGATATAAAAGCCCAGATCGAGCGCGGCGCGGGCGAAATCCCGGCTCTCGGTGAAGCAGTGCATCACGCCCCCCGCCTGTCCGGCGCGCTCCTCGCGCAGGATGGCCAGCGTGTCCTCGGGGGCCGCGCGCGTGTGCACGATCAGCGGCTTGCCGCTCTCGCGCGCGGCGCGGATGTGGGTGCGGAAACGCTCGCGCTGCCAGTCGAGCGGCTCGCCGAGGCGGTAATAGTCGAGCCCGGTCTCGCCGATCGCGACCACCTTTTCATGCTGCGCCAGCCCGACCAGGGTCGCGACGTCGGGTTCGCGGCCTTCACGGTTGTCCGGATGCACGCCGACCGACGCGTACAGCATGGCGTGGGCCTGCGTGGCGGCCAGCACGCGGTCGAACTCCTCGAGCGTCACGCAAACGTTCAGTGCCGCATCGACCCCGGCCGCGCGCATGCGCGCCAGTACGCCGGGCAGGTCGGCCGACAGTTCGGGAAACGACAGGTGGCAGTGCGAGTCGACCCACATACGGTGGCTTCCGTGTTCGTCGCGTGACCGGCCTCGACCGGACCCGCACAGGCCCGCCGGCATGGCGGCTCACCGCGGACGCCGACAACAGCGGTCGACAGCGGGGGTCGACAGCAGAGGTCGACAGCCGCCGCGCTATCAGAGCGTGTGCGTCGGCCGCGCCGAGCGCAGCGCGGCGCCGAGCGCGTCTTCGATACGCTTGCGCGCCGTGTTCCCCGAGTCGTCGGATGGGAACTGCACGCCGATGCCGGGCGTCTTCGCGGCGCCCCCGCCCGAGGGACTGACCCACACCACCTTGCCCGCAACCGGGATCTTCGCGGGATCGTCGAGCAAGGTGAGGATCAGGTAGACCTCGTCGCCGAGCTGGTAGGTGCGATTGGTCGGCACGAAAATGCCGCCGTTTTTCAGATACGGCATGTAGGCCGCGTAAAGCGCAGCCTTCTCCTTGATCGACAGGGACAGGACCGCCGGCCGGCCCGCCATGGCGGCTCCTGCCGCCCCAGCGCCCGTTCCGTTGCCCGCCGCAACAGCGAAACGTCCCGGCGGTGTGTCGTTCATGGTGTCCTCCCGGCAGGGTAGGTTCCACCCCGACCCTGGTCCTTCATGTGCGCCCGGCCTCTTCTCCCCTGCCGGCAACCGAGCGACTGTACATCAACAGCACTCCCTCGATCGCGGATCGGGCATTCAGCGGATGCTCGGCATCGGCCCGCAGCACGCGCAGCGCGTCGAGCCATGCACAAGCCGCGGGCAGCGTCCAACTGCGCGCCAGCCGCTCGAAGCTCGGCGCCCGGTCCGGATGATAGCGAAGCTGGCGCGCCAGCCGATACGCCAAATAGTCCCATCCCCAGCGCTGAAACAGAGCGACTGCGCCCCCGATGGGCACCGTTCTGGGCACCTCGATCGCGACATCGGCGGGCGTCAGGCGCACCCCGCGCTCGAGCATCGCCAGCAGGCGCACGCGGGTCTCGGGCTCGAGGTCGTCCCCGGGCCCCCGCAGCGCCGCGATCGGCGCGCCACCGGTTTCCGACAGGCGCCGCTCGGGGTCGTCGACGCCTTGGGCACGCAGCCACTTCAGTGCCGTCGCCCGCGGCGGAACCGGCACCCGCAGCAAGGCGCAGCGCGACCTCACCGTGGGCAGGCACAGGTCGATCCGGTCCGACACGAGCAGGAACACGGTCCCCGCCGGCGGCTCCTCCAGGACTTTGAGCAGCGCGTTGCCGGCGAACGGATTGAGCGCCTCCACCGGTGCCAGCACGACGACGCGCGCGCCGCCGCGGTGGGTCGTGATGCCGGCGAATTCGGCCAGCTCGCGGATCGGCTCGATCTTCAGCTCGCGGCTGGGCTTGTTCCTGCCCTCGGCCGCCGGTTCGCCCGAAACCTCCTGCTCCGCCTCGGAATCCGGGTTGCGGCCTGCGCCGGGACGCCGGTCGGCCATCGTCTCGGGCACGATCACGCGCAGATCCGGATGGTTGCCGGCTTCGAACAGCAGGCAGCCGGGGCATGTGCCGCACGCGCGCCCAGACGGGTCCGGCGTCTCGCACAGCAGATCATTCGCGGTCGACAGCGCGAGATCGAGCTTGCCGTTGCCTGCGGGCCCGTGCAGCAGGATCGCGTGCGAGCCGCGCCGCCGCAGCGCCTCGATCGCCGCGCGTACCGGCTCGTGCCAGGGGACTAGCTCAGCCATGGCCGCAGCCGCTCCATGATGTCGGCCAGAACCTCTTGCGGTTCGCGCCGGCCGTCGACCACGAGGAATCGCTGCGACTCGGCTTCCGCCCGCGCCAGGTAGGCCGCCCGCACGCGCTCGAAGAACTCCGCGGGCTCGGCCTCGAAGCGGTCGGCGTCGCGCACCTTCCGCCGCCGCTGCGCCGCGGTCTCGGCGTCGACATCGACGACGATGGTCAGGTCGGGTCGAAGCTGCGGGTGGATCCATCGCTCGAGCGCGGCGATGCGCTGCGCGTCGACCCCGCGCCCCGCGCCTTGATAGGCGTAGCTGGCGTCGGTGAAGCGGTCGCTCAAGACCCAGCGCGAGCCCGCGAGCGCCGGCTCGATCACGTGCCGGACATGCTCCAGGCGAGCCGCGAACATCAGCAGCGTCTCGGTCAGCGGCTCCATCGATTGCGTGAGCATCATGGCACGCAAGGCTTCGCCGAGCGGCGTCGCACCCGGTTCGCGCGTCACCAGCGGCTCGATCCCGAGGCGCCGCAGCTGCTGCGCCGTCGCGGCGATCTGCGTGCTCTTGCCGGCGCCGTCGACTCCCTCGAAGGTCACGAAGCGGCCGCGCCGCGCGGCCGGGCCGCCGGGTTGCGGGGCGGCGCTCATTTCGCCACACCGGTTCCGGCGCGCTGGAAGCGGTCGACGGCGCGGTTGTGGGCGGCGAGCGTCTCGGAGAATTCCGAGCTGCCGTCGCCCCGCGCGACGAAGTACAGCGCCCGCGTCGAGTCCGGGTTCAGCGCCGCCTCGATCGCGGCGCGCCCGGGCAGAGAGATCGGCGTCGGCGGCAGACCCGCTCGCGTGTAGGTGTTGTAAGGCGTGTCGCGCTGGAGGTCGCGCTTGTGGAGCCGCCCGTCGTAGCGTTCGCCCAGCCCGTAGATCACCGTCGGGTCGGTCTGCAGCGGCATGCCCAGCCTCTGCCGGTTGACGAAGACCGCGGCGACCCTGCGCCGCTCGTCGGGGGAACCGGTTTCCTTCTCGACGATCGACGCCATGATCAACGCCTCGTAAGGGGTCTTGTACGGCAGCGAGCTCGCGCGCGACTGCCAGGCCTGCTCGAGCCGCTCGGCCTGCATCCTGTACGCCTGCCGGTAGACCTCGAGGTCGCTCGATCCGGTATCGAACACGTAGGTGTCGGGCGCGAACAGTCCCTCCGGGTCGGTCTCGGCGGCCCCGATGGCGCGCAGCACCTGCGCGTCGCTCCAGGCGGCCGTGTCGTGCTTGAGCTCCGGGTATTGCGCAAGCGCTTCGCGCAGCTCGCCAAAAGTCCAGCCCTCGACGATCGTCAGCCGCTCGCGCAGCACGTCGCCCCGACGCAGCTGTTCGACCACCGCCCGGATCGAGGCTCCGCGCTCGATCGCATAGCGGCCTGCACGCAGTGCCTTGGTGGCGCCGGTGGCGCGCGCCGCGGCGACGAATTGCAGCTCGTCGACGTCGACGCCGGCCGCTCTCAGCTCGTGCGCGATGGAGCGCGCCGAGGCGCCCGCGGCCACGCGCACTTCTATCCGCTCCGACGCCATCGTCAGCGGCCGGTCGTAGAAATGCCAGCCGAGCACGGCCAGCGCGCCGAGCGCCAGCAGCAGCGCGAAGACGGCCGCGATCGATCTCAACCAGCGCTTCGAACGACGTGCAGGCAAATGCGACACCGCGAATCCGCGGCCCGATCGAACGAAACCGCGATTGTCGCGCAAAACCCGCGACGGACAGCTTGCTGCCGCTGCGGCGGACCGCAACGGCGCTTCCTATAATGCCGGCTCGCTCACATTGGCTGCGACCGAACGGACGATCCCGATGCCGGACTCCGGCGAATCCCCGAACAGCGGCACCTGGCGCGCGCCACGCGAAGATATTGCGCGCGCGCTGGCCGGACCGGCGCTGGCCGTGCTCGACGATCTCGGCGTGATTGAGGCCGACGGCCCGGACGCCGCCGCCTTTCTGCAGTCGCAGTTGACCTGCGATGTGGCGGCGATCGACGCTGCCGCATGGACCTTGGGCGGCTACTGCAATCCCAAGGGCCGTCTGCTGGCGGTGTTCGAGCTGTGGCGCGCGGACGCCGGGTTTCGCATGCTGTTGCCGGCCGAGCTGGCCGTGCCCACGGCGCGCCGCCTGTCGATGTTCGTGCTACGGTCGAAAGTCAGGGTATCCGACGCCTCCGGTGCCTGGGTCGCCTTCGGCCTTGTCGGCCCCGGCATGGCCGGGTTGCTGCAGGATGCCGGCATCGAGGTGCCCGCGCAGGACTGGGGCGCCAGCACGCTCGAAGACGGCGCGCGCCTGGCGCGCCTGCCCGGCGCGCCGCAGTGCGCCGAGCGCTTTGTGCTGCTGGCGCCGGCGCTGCAGCGCCAGCGCTGGCTCGATCGCCTGGGCGGCGCCTCGCGGGTCGACCGCGGCACATGGTGGTGGACCCAGATCGACGCCGGCATCCCCGCCGTCTTCAATCCGACGCTCGAAGCTTTCGTCCCCCAGATGCTCAATCTCGAGGTGCTCGGCGGCGTCAGCTTTCGGAAAGGCTGCTATCCCGGACAAGAAGTGGTGGCGCGCAGCCAGTACCTGGGCAAGCTCCGGCGGCGCATGGGTATCGGCCAGGCGGCCGATGCCCGCGCCGGCGACGACATTTTCGATGGCGCCGACCCGGCGCAGCCGGTCGGCAAGGTCGTGATGGCGGCGGCCGCGCCCGGCGGCGCGATGGATCTGCTGTTCGAATGCCCGACGGAGCGCGCCGCGGCGACACTGCACGTCGGGACACCCTCCTCGCCCGCGGTCGTGGTGCGGCCTCTTCCCTATCGCCTGTTCGATCCGACCGCGTAGACTGTCGCGGACACCTGAACCTGGACAGAACCGATCGAGCCGACCTCAGCATGTGCCTGATCCTGATTGCGTGGCAGTCGCACCCGGACTATCCCCTGGTGGTGGCGGCCAATCGCGACGAGTTCTACGCCCGGCGCACCCGGCCCGCGGCGTGGTGGGGCCAGTCGGTCTCGCTGCTGGCCGGGCGCGACGACGAGGCGGGTGGAACGTGGCTCGGCATCAATCGGCGCGGCCGGGTCGCGATGCTCACCAACGTGCGCTCGCCCAGCGAGCGCAATCCGCACGCGCCGTCGCGCGGACTGCTCGTGCTTTCGGCGCTGCAAAGCGTCGAGCCGCTGAACACCTGGCTGCAGGAAAATGCGCAGCGCGCGAACGCCTACAACGGCTTCAACCTGCTCGTCGGCGAGCCGCTGCCGGCGGCCGGGCGCGGCCTCGGTTCGCAGCTGGTCTACTTCAGCAACCGCCTCGAGCAGGCGGCCAGCCCGCTGCCGCCCGGAATCTTCGGGCTCTCGAACGCATTTCTCGATACCCGCTGGCCCAAGGTCACACGCGCGGTCGCCGCGTTCGCCTGCCAGCTCGCGCGCCGCATCGATACCGACGCGCTCATGGGGCTGATGGCCGATCGCGAGCTCGCGCGCGACCGCGAGTTGCCCTCGACCGGCGTTCCGCGCGACTGGGAGCGCGTGCTGTCGGCGATCCAGGTGCGCGCCAACGGCTACGGCACGCGCGCCACGACCGTGCTGGCGGTGCGCCGCGACGGCATGGTCAGCTTCACCGAGCGCAATTTCGATCCGCTCGACCCGGAGCGGCACACCGATCGCGCGTTCGAATTCGTCGTTGATGGCGTCGGACGCGGCGCGGAGAGCCTGGGCACGCGCGGTCGCAACGGCAACGTCTAGCGGCCTAGCGCTCGACCGGCCGGCACAGGAAAGCCAGCACCCCCGCGAACGCGAGGAGCGCCAGCGCGGTGCCGGTCGCGGCCGCCTGTTGAAGCCCGCGCCAGCCCTGCAGCGCGGCCGCCACGCGCAAGGCGAGCGCGAACTGCAACAGGCCGACGGGGACATACAGCGCGGGCCGATAGCGGACCGTCAGCCGCGCCACGGCGGGCAGGACCACCGGCGCGTGCCCGAACACCATCCCGAACACGAATCCGAGCGTCACCGCGTGCACGGCCGCATCGCGCCCGCCGGCGCCGGCGTCGAGGTCGCCCTGCATGCCGAGCAGCCCGCCCAGCGCCAGCCATCCGTAGCCAAGCAGCAGGCACGCTCCGATGTAGCGGGTCAGGCCCGCAGCCCGCAGGTTGCGCCGGGCGATGTCGAAGGCGATCAGCCAGATCGCGAGCGCAAGCTCGGCGCCCGCGAAAAGCCTCGATCCCCACTGGGCCTCGCGAGCCGCCAGCAGCGCCGCGGCCACGAGCAGCGCGGCGATCCCGACCAGCGAGCGAACCGCCGCGGCCGTCTGCGGACGCACGCGCGTCAGCTCCAGGCGCTCGGCGGCAATCGTCAGCAGCAGGAACGCCAGCCACCACATGACCGCGTAGGCCGTGCCGCCGCTCGCGGCCCAGACGCAATTGCCGGCCAGCAGGCATCCGGCACCGAGCGCCATCACCGCGAGGTAGAGCACCGGCGTGCGGCGCAACAGCGCAAGATGCAAGCCCAGGAACAAGGCGGCCGCCGCGACGAGCAGCGACTGGGCCCACAAGGCAGGCGCGCCGGCGAGCATGGCCAGACCGGCCGCGGCAGTCGCAGCGGGCACCGCGTAGCCGACGGCCCCTCCCAGCGCGACCGCGCGTTCCAGGCCGATCACGGTGCCGAAGAACACCGGCACCATCAGGACGCCATGCCAGCCGGCCAGCGCTGCGGCGGGCGCCCCGACGGCGATCCCCAGTCGTGCGAGTCCGCCGAGGATGCCGGTCACGAGCGCGAGCAGCGCCACCGGCAGCACGGCAAGTCGCGCGCGCCGCCAGCCGGGGGGCGATCGCGACGGGGCGCGCCCGCCTGCCATCGATCGCGTCAGTCGTCCCAGCCCAGGCTGCGTCGCAGCGCGGGGCTCATCCTCGAGGGGTCCCAGGGCGGTTCCTCGACGACGCTCAGATCGAACGCCGCGCCGGGCGGCAGGCAGCGGCGGACGGCACGCTCGACCTGCTCGACGATCGACTCGCCCATCGGGCAGGTCGGCGAGGTGAGCGCCATTTCGATCCGCAGCGCCGTACCGTCGCGCTCGATCCGATAGATCAGGCCGAGGTCGACGATGTTGGCGCCGATCTCTGGATCGTCGATCGCGCGCAGCGCCTCGACGATGGCGGGGACCGGATCAGGCTCCGTTTGGCGGTCGGACATTGTCTGCAATAAGACTCATTGAACCGACATCTTTACGCGACGGTACACGGAGCGCCGCCGCGCGAAAATGATTCAGATCAACCGGACCGAGCCGGCCGGCTCTCGGCGGCGGCCGGCTGGAGCCGTCGCACCATCTTCCGGTGGACGATGCCCGCATCGAGGAAAGTCTCGCCTTGCGGCTCGAAGCCGAGCCGCGCATAGAAGCCGGTCGCCGCGGTCTGGGCGTTGAGCATCACGGTCTGCAGGCCGCGGCCGCGCGCCGCGTCCATCAATGCGACCAGCAGCCGGGTCCCGACGCCGAGGCTGCGCGCGCGGGCCAGCACGGCCATCCGGCCGATGTACCCGTCTGGCAGCAGCCGCCCGGTCCCGATCGCGGTACCGTCGGCGTCGAACGCCACCGCATGCAGCGCGCCCGCGTCGTGCTCGTCGAGCTCGAACTCGGGCGGCACGTGCTGCTCGTCGACGAAGACGGCGAAGCGGATCGGCGCTGCCAGCGGCTGCAGTTCATCCCAGTTTCCCAACCTGATCCGGATCGCTCGCTCTGGCATCGTGGCACCTTGCGGTGAGGTCGGCGCCCGCGCGGAGCGCCGCCCCAAGGTCATGTTCCGTTGCGGGTTCCCCGCGCCGCCGGTGGGGGCCCGAGCGCCCTTCAAGCGCGTCCAAATGCGACCATAATGGGGTTGTTTCCCCTGCAATCCCCCCAACCGATGGAAGTCGTAATCGTCGACGACAATCCGGTCAACCTGATGGTTTTCTCGGGTCTCGTCGAACGCGATCCCGGGAACCGCGCGCTCACCTTCGCCGACGCGCGCGAGGGCCTCGAGTACAGCCGCGCGTCCGATCCGGACCTGTACGTGGTCGACTACATGATGCCAGGGATGGACGGCATCGAATTCGTCGAGCGCGTGCGGGCGCTGCCTGGGGCGGGCCGCGTCGAGGTTCCGATCGTGATGGTGACCGCGAACGACGACCGCTCGGTGCGGCAGAAGGCGCTGGAGGTCGGGGCGACCGACTTTTTGAACAAGCCGGTCGAGCCCGAGGAATTCCTGCTGCGCGTGCGCAACATGCTCAAGCTGCGCGAGGCGTACTGCCGCATCAGCAGCCGGGCCGAATCGCTCGCTGCCGAGGTCGAGCGCGCGACCGCGCAGGTCAAGGCCAACGAGCGCGATACGCTGTACGCGCTGGCCCGCGCGGCCGAATACCGCGACCCGGAAACGGGTGCGCACATCCTGCGCATGGCCCATCACGCGTGCCTGATCGGCGAGAGGATCGGCCTGTCCGCCGGGGAGTGCGACTGCCTGCTGCAGGCCGCCCCGCTGCACGACCTGGGCAAGATCGGCACGCCCGACCAGATCCTGCTCAAGCCGGGCGCGCTCACGCACGAGGAGCGCGCGATCATGCAGCAGCACACCACGATCGGGTGGCAGATCCTTCGCTCGCACGTGTCACCGATCCTGCAGGCAGGGGCCGAGATCGCGCACTCGCACCACGAGAAGTTCGACGGCTCCGGCTATCCGCTGGGGCTGTCCGGCGAAACCATCCCATTGCGCGGCCGGATCGTCGCGGTGGCCGACGTGCTGGACGCGCTGACCTCGGTGCGCCCGTACAAGCGGGCCTGGCCGGTGGACCGCGCGCGCGAATACCTGCTCGCCGGCAGCGGCGGCCACTTCGATCCGCGCTGCGTCGACGCGATCATCGCGCGCTGGCCGGACGCGCTGGAGGTCATGCAGCGCTTCCGCGATCCGCTGCCGGCCTGAGGTCAGGTCGGCACGCGGCGCCGGCTGGGGGTCCGCGCGGCGCGCGCCGCGCGAACGGTCAGGTGCCGCCCCCCTCGACCGGCGGCGAGATCTCGAAGGTCCTCACGCGCTCACGGAATGGGTCCGGCCACGGCCGCGCTTTTTTCGCCACCGGATCCGCGTGCACGTAGACCAGCTCGGCGTCGACCAGGACCGCGTCGTGGTTCGCGGCGCGGAACATCTCGATCGCAAACACGGCGCTGCTGCGACCGAGGCGCGCAACGCGCCCGCAGACGACCAGCTCGTCGTCGTAGACGGCCGCGGCATGGTAGAGCAGCGTCGCCTTGCGCACGAAAATGTCGCCGCCGTGCGCGACGAAATCCTCCGGATAGCGCAGGCCGACCGAACGCCAGTACTCGGTGATGCAGACGTCGCAGTAGGTGAGATAGTGCCCGTTGAACACGACACCCTGCATGTCGGCCTCGGCCCAACGGACGCGCAAGCCGACGCGGTGCCTGAATTGCGACCACGGCATTCGCGCCGCTCCTATCGAACGACCGCGCGGGCGATCGAGCGGATGGCCCCGCCGGCGGCCGCGCCCGCGACCCGCCGCAGTGCGCCCCGGGTCGGCTCCCGCCTCACCGGGCGCCCTTCTTCGCGTCGCCGGCAATCACGAACGTCATTTTCGCAGGCTCCAGGTACCGGCGCACGACCTCGAGCAGCTGCCCCGGCGTGAGCGCCGCGATCCGCTGCTCGAGCTGGCGGCTGAACTCGAAAGTGCGGTCGAGCTCCAGGTCGTCGACCCAGGCCACCGCGACCGTTCCGTCGTCGGAGCGCGCGACCAGGCGGGACTGCAGGAAACCCTTCTTGGCCTCCTCGACCTCGTCGGCGGCGAAGCCGTCCTTGAGCACGCGCTCGAGCTCGTCGCGCACCGCGCTCTCGACGCGATCGATGTTCTGCGGCGCGGAGATGGCGCCGATCGCCCAGCCTGCCGCGCGGTCCCGGCCGTTGAGCGCCAGCCCCGATCCGATCGAATACGACAGCCCCTCCTTCTGGCGGATGCGGTCGACCAGGCGGTTGTGCAGCCCGGAGCCGCCGCCGAAGATCTCGTTGGCCAGGATCAGTGCCGGCGCGTCGGGATCGTCGTCGCGCAGATCGAAGGCGATGCGCGCGCGGAGGAATGCGTTCTCCTTGTCCGGCGTGTCGACGAAGATGCGCGCCGGCGGCACCGGGCGGTACTCGCGCACGACCTCCGCGAACGGCACCTTCGACTCCCAGGTGCCGAACAGCGACTCGACCAGCGGTTCGGCGGCGTGGTCGTCGAAGTCGCCCACCACCGCGATCGCGCCGTTCGAGCCGCCCCAGAACTGCTGGTAGAACGCCTGTACCTCGTCGCGCGTGATCGCCTTGACCGCTTCGATGCGCCCGGCGAGCGGGATGTAATGCCGCGGATCGCCGTCGGGATACGTGTTGAAGTGGGCGGCCAGGGCATCCCGCGAAAGCTCGCCCGGATCCTCGAGCTTGGCCTGCAGCGAGGTCAGCAGCTCGCGCTTGAGCTGCTCGAACTCGGCGTCCGGGAAGTTCGCCTCGCGCAGGGCCTGCGCCGACAGGCGAAGCGCGTCCGGCAGCGTCGCCCGCGTCGCCTGGAAGTCGAGCAGCGTGCCCGTCATCTTGAGCCGCGTCATCTCGTCGGCGATCTGCTGCCGGGTCAGCGTGGCGGTCCCGCGCCCGAGCATTGCGCCGGCCAGGTCGCGCGCGACCGCGCGCCCGGCGAGCGACTTCTCGTCGCCGAAGCGGAAGTCCATCGCGACGTCGACCGTCTCGCCCTTGGTCTTCTTCGGCAGCAGCGCCAGCCTCAGATTCCCCGATCTGACGCGGCGCGTGCGCGCGTCGATGTTCGCCTGCGACGGATCGAACGCCTCGCCCGCCGCGACGGCGGCCCGCGGCTTGAAATCCTTCAGCAGCTCGGCCGCCGGCAGCGGCGCCGGGATCTCGGCGCGCTGGGGCTCGGACTCCGGGATGAACATGCCGACGGTGCGATTGTCGCGGCGGAAGTAGCGGCCGGCTGCGGCGGCGACCTGGTCCGACGCCACCGCGGCCACCGCATCGCGTGCGACGAAGAACAGCCGCCAGTCGCCCTGCGCGACGTAGTCGGACAGCGCCACGCCGAACTCCTGCGGATCGGCCAGAGCGCGCTCCGCCGACGTCTCGTCGTCGCGCCGCACGCGGTCGATTTCGGCGTCGGTCGGCGCCTGCTTCGCGAACGATCCCTCGACCACCTCGATCAGCCGGTCGCGCGCGCGCTCGATCGAGTCGCCGGGCTTGACCAGCGCCCCGAACATCAGCACGCCGGGATCGTGCAGGAACATCGCGTCGGCGAATACCTCGGCCGCGAGCCCGGATTCGACCAGCTCGTGATGCAGCCGTCCGTTGGGCGTACCGCCCAGCACGTCGGCCGCGACGTCGAGCGCCGCGGTATCCCGGCTGCGGCCGGCCGGAATGTGGTAGCCGACGACCACGACCTGCGAGTCACCCTTGCGCCGCACGACGACGCTGCGCTCGCCGTCCTGGGTCGGCTCGACGGTCCAAAGGGGCGGCAGCGTGCGCGCGGGCTTCGGAACCCGGCCGAAAGTCGACTGGATCCAGCCCAGGGTCTTCTGCGGGTCGAACTTCCCGGCCACGATCAGCGTCGCGTTGTCGGGCTGATAGTAGAGGCGATAGAACGCCCGCAGGTTGGGGATGCCGACGTTCTCGATGTCGCTGCGGTTGCCGATCGGCAGCTTGCCGTAGTTGTGCCAGTCGAACATCACGGCCAGCAGGCGCTTGAAGAGCACGCTGCCGGGCTGGTTCTCTCCCAGCTCGTACTCGTTGCGCACCACCGTCATCTCGGAATCGAGATCCTTGCGCGCGATGAACGACTCGGTCATCGCGTCGGCCTGCTGCGCCAGCGCCCAGCGCAGGTTGTCGTCGCTCGCCTTGAAGGTCGAGAAGTAGTTGGTACGGTCGAAGAAGGTCGAGCCGTTGTTGCGGAAGCCGCGCGCGGAGAACTCCTTGTCGGGCTGCGGGAAGTGCTTCGAGCCCTTGAACATCAGGTGCTCGAGCAGATGCGCCATGCCGGTCTCGCCGTAGTTTTCCATGCGCGACCCGACGCGGTAGGTCACGTTGACCGTGACCGTCGGCTTGGTCGGATCCGGGTACAGCAGGACCTGCAGGCCGTTGCCGAGGCGGTATTCGGCGATCCCTTCGATCTCGGTCACGCGCTGCGCGGCGGCCGGTGTCGGCTGCCCCAGGGCCGGCCCCGCCGGCAGCCAGGCCAGCAGCAGCGGCAGCACCGGCGCCAGGCGCCGCAGCAGCGGCCAGGGGAAGGCATGCACGGCCGAATCAGACGAACGCGTCACGTGTGAGCTCCGATGTGGGAAGAGTGCCCGAAGACCGGGCGCAGCCCGTCAAGCCGCCGCCGCCGGGCCGGACCGCGCGGCGGAACCGGTTCATCGGACCAGAAACGCGCGCAATCGTTCGGTCACGAACTCCGGCTCCTCGTGCACCAGCCAGTGCGTGGCCAGCGCCAGCCGCTGCACGGTCAGGTCGGGCACCCACTGCTCGAGGCCGTCGAGCAGCCCCGGCAGAAGCGCCTCGTCGCGCAGGCCCCAGAGCACCAGCGTCGGCACCCGCACCATGAAGTCGCGCCCGTCCATGTGCAGCGCCGCCGCCGCCTGGCTCGATTCCGCCCAGGCCCGCAGCGGCGAGGCGCGATAGTAGTTCAGCGCACCGCTCAAGCCATGCCGCCAGGCCTGCACGTAGCGGGCCAGCCGCGCCGGGGTGAGCCAGGGCCGGTCGGGGCGCGCCATCGAACGCAGCACGCCTTCGAGGCGCCTGAATTCGTCCGCGCTCAGCGCGCTTTCGGCGCCCGGCGCGCAAAGCCGGTTGATATAAGCGCTGGCCGCCTGCTGCAGCGGGTTGCACGAAAGCTCGCGTGCAAATGCCATGGGGTGCGGCGAATTCAGGATCGCCAGGCGCTCCACCCTTTCCGGCCGCGCGATCGCGAGGTGCCAGGCGACCGCGCCCCCCCAATCGTGGCCGACCAGGCTCGCGCGTTCGTAGCCCAGCGCGCCGATCAGAGCCCCGATGTCGCCCCACAGCTCGCGCATCCCGTAAGCGGCAACCTCGGCCGGCTGGCTCGACAGGTTGTAGCCGCGCAGGTCGGGCGCGACCGCGTAGCCGTCGGGCGCGAACGCCGGCAGGATCTCGTCCCAGGCTCCCGAATACTCGGGAAAGCCGTGCAGGAACAGGATCAGCGGCTGCCCGTGCTGTCCGGCACTGGCGAAGTGCAGCCGCGTCCCGTTGGGCAGCGTCGCAAACTGTCCGCTCTGGATGGCCGGCTGCTGCATGAGTTCACGGCACCGGCGGCCGCGCCTCGGGCTTCGCCCCGTACGGATCGGCCGGCGACCGCCCCTCGACCGCATCGAGGACCCGCTGGCGTACCGCCGGCAGGATGCGCGGATGGGTGAAGACGTAGAAGCGCTCCTCGCGGATCGCCTCGAACGTGATGCGCGCGACGTCCTCCGCGCTCAGTCTGCCTGACTCGACCGCCTTGGCGGCGAGCGAATGCGCGAGGCGCTGCGACGGCGTCGCCTCGGCCCCGGCGGCCAGGCCCGCGGGGCGGTTGCGCTCCGAGTGCGCGATGCCCGTCGGCACGAACGCCGGGCACAGCAGCGAGACGCCGATCGCCGAGCCCGTGAGCCGCAGGTCGTGATGGAGCGTTTCGGTCAGCGCGACCACCGCGTGCTTGCTGGCGTTGTAGATGCCCGACAGCGGCGGGCACACCCAACCCGCGACCGACGCGGTGTTCACGACATGCGCCGGGGCGCCCGCGCGCGACGACTCGAGCATCGCGGGCACGAAGTGGCGCAGGCCGTTGACCACGCCCATCAGGTTCACGCCGAGCACCCACTGCCAGTCGGCCGCGGTGTTCTCCCAGACGTAGCCGCCGCACGCGACGCCCGCATTATTGAAGAGCAGGTTCACGGCGCCGAACTCGCGTGCCGCGCGTCGCGCCAGGCTCTCGACCGCGGCGCCGTCCGAGACGTCGACCTTCTCGCCGGCAACATCCGGAGCGCCGCCCAGCTCGTGCACCAGCGCCTCGAGCGCGGCCGCATCGACATCGGCCAGCAGCAGACGCATGCCGAGGCCGCGCGCGGTGCGTGCGAACTCGCGGCCGAAGCCGCTGGCCGCGCCGGTGATCACCGCCAGCCTGCCCGCGAAGTCCCGCATCGTTACACCAGCTTCACGAGTTGCTTGCCGAAATTGCGCCCTTCGAGCAGGCCGAGGAATGCCTGCGGCGCATTCTCGAGTCCCTGGGCGATCGATTCGCGGTAGCGCAGGCGGCCTGCCGCGACGTGCCCTCCGAGCTCGGTCAGCGCCGCGGGCCAGACGTCCATGTGCTCGGAAACGATGAAGCCCTGGAGCTTGAGCCGGCTGATCAGGAACCAGGTCGGATTGGCGATCGGGATCGGCTCGCCGTTGTAGCCGGCGATCAGCCCGCACAGCGCGATGCGGCCGAACGCGTTGAAGCGCGGCAGCACGGCTTCCATCACGCGGCCGCCGACGTTCTCAAAATAACCGTCCACCCCGGCGGGGCACGCCGCCTTCAGCGCGGCCTCGAGATCCCCGTCCTTGTAGTCGATGCAGGCGTCGAACTTCAGCTCGTCGACGACGAAGCGGCACTTCTCGCGGCCGCCGGCGATGCCCACCGCGCGGCAGCCCGCGAGTTTCGCCAGCTGCCCGACCACCATGCCGACCGCGCCGCTCGCCGCCGACACGACGACGGTCTCACCCTGACGCGGCTCGATGATCCGGTTCAATCCGTACCAGGCGGTGACGCCCGGCATGCCGACGGCGCCGAGGTACGCCTGCAGCGGAACCGCGCGGGTGTCGACCTTGTTCAGGCCGGCCCCGTCCGATACGGCATATTCCTGCCAGCCCAGCATGCCGACGACGCGATCGCCGGCCGCGTACTTCCGGTGGCGCGATTCGATCACTTCGCCGGCTGTGCCGCCGATCATGGTCTCGTCGAGCGGCTGCGGCGTGGCATACGAACGCCCGGTGTTCATGCGTCCGCGCATGTACGGGTCGAGCGACAGCCAGTGGTTGCGCACCAGCACCTGCCCGTCGGCCAGCGGCGGGGTCTGCACGGTCTCCAGGCGGAAATGCTCGGTGCCTGCTTTGCCGCTCGGGCGCGCGGCGAGAACGATGCGGCGATTGCTGGCCATCGGTGCTCCATCCGGCAGATCGATACCCGCTACTGTACCGAAGTGCCGGACGGGCTCCCTTCGAGCGCGATCACGCCATCGCGCCAATGCCGCTCCGCCGCAAAGGGCGTGCGCGTCAGCGCTTGTCGAATCGGCCGCCCTGCGCTGCGCTGCGCCGCAGCAGCGGCGCCGGCTCCCAGAACACCGGGTCGGCGTTCGGGTTGTCGCGGAACCTCTGCATCGCGGCGACGACCTGTTCGAGGCCCACGGTCTCCGCGTGGAACATCGGCCCGCCACGCGTCGCCGGGAAGCCGTAGCCGGTCAGGTAGACCACGTCGATGTCGCCGGCACGCAGCGCGATCCCCTCTTCGAGGATGCGCGCGCCCTCGTTGACCAGAGCGTAGACGCAGCGCTCGACGACCTCCTGATCGGATATCGCGCGCGGCGCGATGCCGATCGACGCGCGATGCTGCGCGATCAGCGCCTCGACCTCCGGGTCCTCCCTCGGGGTGCGGTCGCCCGCCTCGTAGCGATACCAGCCCTTGCCGGTCTTCTGGCCGAGCCGGCCCATCTCGACCAGGCGGTCGGCGATCCCCGAATAGCGCACGTCGGGCCGTTCGCGGTACCGGCGCTGGCGGATCGCGTAGCCGATGTCGAGCCCGGACAGATCGGATACCGCGAACGGGCCCATCGCGAATCCGAACCGGGTCAGCGCGGCATCGATCTGCTGCGGCGCGGCCCCTTCGTCGACCAGGAACAGCGCCTGCCGCAGGTAGTGCTCGAGCATCCGGTTGCCGATGAAGCCGTCGCACACGCCGGACACCACCGCCACCTTGCCGATGCGCCGCCCCCATTGCATCACGGTCGCGAGCACGTCTCGCGCCGTCTCGCGCCCGCGCACCACTTCCAGCAGACGCATCACGTTCGCCGGTGCGAAGAAGTGCGTTCCGATCACGTCCTGCGGACGCCCGGTCGCGCGCGCGATGGCGTCGACGTCGAGCGTCGAGGTGTTCGTCGCCAGGATCGCGCCGCGGCGCGCGACCTTGTCGAGCTCGCGGAATACCTGAAGCTTGACCGGGAGTTCCTCGAACACCGCCTCGATGACGATGTCCGCCTTCGACAGATCCTGCCAGCCGCCCGCGGGCTGCAGCAGCGCCACGCGCTGCTCGACCTGTTCCGGGGTCAGGCGCCCCTTGCGCGCGCTGGCTTCCCAGTTGCGGCGGCAGTTGGCCAGCCCCCGGTCGAGCGCTGCGGCGTCGGCCTCGTAGACGAGCACCGGGAGGCCCGCGTTGGCCAGGCTCATCGCGATGCCCCCGCCCATCGTGCCGCATCCGATGACCGCGGCGCGCCGGATCGGGCGCAAGGCAGTGTCCTCGGGGATGTCCGGGATGCGCGCGGCCGCGCGCTCGGCGAAGAAGGCGTGCCGCAGCGCCTTGGATTCGTCCGATTGCACCAACTCGGCGAACAGCTCGCGCTCGCGCACCAGCCCCTGCTCGAACGGCATCGTCAGCGCGGCCTCGACCGCGTCGACGCAGCGCCGCGGCGCCATGCGGCCCCGCGTTTCCCGCGCCACGCTGTCGTGCGCCGCCTGGATGAATCCGGCGTCGTCGGCGCCGGGCGGCAGGCGGATCGAGCGTTCGCGCAGGCGCGGATGATGGTTGCGCCCGGAAGGGGCGACCTCCTGCGCGAACGCGATCACGCCGTCGAAGCTCGTATCCGGAACAATGCGTTCGATCAGCCCGGCCTCGAGGGCTTCGCGCGCGCCGATCGGATCGCCGGAGACGATCATGCGCAGGGCCTTGTCGGCACCGATCGCGCGCGGCAGGCGCTGGGTTCCCCCGGCACCCGGCAGCAGTCCGATCTTCACCTCGGGCAAGCCCATTTTGGCGCCGGGGGTGGCGATGCGGTAGTTGCAGCCCAGCGCCAACTCGAGGCCGCCACCGAAGCATGTGCCGTTGATGGCCGCGATCACGGGCTTGGCGGCCGCGTCGGCGTTCGCGATGACCTCGCGCAGATCCGGGTGAGCCAGCATCGCCGGGCCGCCGAACTCGCGGATGTCGGCGCCCGCGCTGAAGACCTGCGCCGTACCGGTGATCACGATGGCGCGCACCTCGCCGTCGGCAAGCGCCCGTTCGAGACCCGCCTGAAGGCCGGCGCGGGTCGCGGCGCTCAGGCCGTTCACCGGCGGGTTGTCGATCTGCAGCACCGCCAGCTCGCCGCGGCGTTCATAGACGACCGTCATCTGCGTGCCCCCCTCCGATCAAGTGTTGAACGCCATTGCTAGACCTCGAGCCACTCGCGCCAGATCCGGCGCTCGGCGCGCAGTTGTGCCGGCGTGCCTTCGAATACGATCGTGCCGTGACCCATCACATAGACGCGCTGCGCGATGTCGAGCGCGATCGCCAGCTTCTGCTCGATCAGCAGGATCGAAACGCCGCGCTGCTTGAGCTCGTTGAGGAACTCGGCGACCAGTTCGACCACCATCGGCGCCAGCCCCTCGGTCGGCTCGTCGATGATCACGAACTGCGGATCGCCCATCATCGTACGCGCCAACGTCAGCATCTGCTGCTCGCCGCCCGACAGCAACCCGCCCGCCACGCGCCGCCGCTCGGCCAGGCGCGGGAACAGCTGGTACATGTCGTCGAAGCTCCATCTGCCGGGCCTGCGTCCCTTGACCCCGAGCATCAGGTTCTCTTCCACGGTCAGCTCAGGAAAGACGTCGCGGCTCTCCGGGACATACCCGACGCCGCGGTGCGCGATCTCGTAGGTCTTGAGCCGCGTCAGGTCCTCGCCCTTGAACTCGATCCGTCCTTCGCAGGCGACCATTCCCATGACCGCGCGCGCCGTGGTCGACCGCCCGACACCGTTGCGGCCCAGAAGGCTGACGATCTCGCCGGCTCCGACCCGCAGATCGACTCCATGCAGGACGTGACTCTTGCCGTAATAGGCGTGCAGCGCGCCGACCTCGAGCAGCCGCCCGGCTTCGTCCGCGCTCATCACGCATCCCCGCCGGTGGCGCGGGTCCCCAGGTAGGCTTCGCGAACGCGAGCGTCGGCGCGGATCGCCGCCGGCGCCCCCGTCGCGATCACCTCGCCGTACACCAGCACCGAAACCCGATCGGCCAGCCCGAACACGACGCCCATGTCGTGCTCGACCATCAGCAGCGTCTTGCCCTGCGTGACCTCCCGGATCAGCTCGACCGTCCGCTCGGTCTCGCTGCGGCTCATCCCCGCCGTTGGCTCGTCGAGCAGGATCACCCGGGCGCCGCCCGCGATCGTGATGCCGAGTTCGAGCGCGCGCTGCTCGGCGTAGGTCAGCAGCCCCGCGACCACGTCACGGCGCGGCGCCAGCCCGATCCGCTCGAGCACCTGCTCCGCCCGTTCGCGCGCGTCGCGCATCCGGCCCAGGCGGTGCCAGAAGGAATAGCCGTAGCCGAGCGACCACAGAACCGAGCAGCGCAGGTTTTCGAATACCGACAGCCGGTGGAATACGTTGGTGACCTGAAAGCTGCGCGACAACCCGAGACGGTTGATCTGGAACGGGCGCAGGCGCGTGATATCGCGGCCGTCGAGCAGGATGCGCCCGGCGCTGGGGCGGTAACGGCCGCTGACAAGGTTGAACAGTGTCGACTTGCCGGCGCCGTTCGGTCCGATCAGCGCATGACGCTCGCCCTGGTTGACATCGAGATTGACGGCGCGGATCACCTGCGTGGCGCCGAAGCGCATGCCGACCGCGACCAGCCGCAGCACCGCTTCGGTCATCGGTCCGCCCCACCCGACCGCATCGCTTCGAGGCGCCGCCGCAGCGGCACGAAGGCCGCGCCTCCGGCCGCGCACAACACCACCGCCGCCGCCCACGACGCCGGTTGGCCGGTGTCCCACGCGCGCCCGAACACGCGCACCACCGGGCCGAGCCCGATGTCGAGCGTGCGGTGGTAGCACATTTCGACCAGCAGCACGACGCCGGCCGCGGCGGCCAGCGCGCTCGCAAGCGCGCCGGCGTAGGGCACGATGAGGCGCCTCGCCTGCCCGGACTTCAGCGCCAACCAGTGGGCCCGCACGAGACCCGCGAGGCCTGCGGGCGCGAACATCACCAGCGCGACGAAGAACGCGCCGAGATAGAGCTGCCACGCGCGCGTGACGCCCGACAGCATCACGGCGAACAGCACGAACACCACCGCGCCCAGCACGGGGCCGAAGAAGCTGCCGGCGCCGCCGATGAAGGCGGCGACGAGGATCGCCCCGGAGCGCACCGGGCTGACGTTCTCGGCCGTGACGATCTCGAAATTGATCGCCGACAGCGCCCCTGAGATCCCGGCGAAGAAGCTCGACAGGATCAGCATCATCCAGCGCACCCGCTGCGTGTTGTAGCCGATGAACTCCGCGCGCTCCGGGTTGTCCCGGACCGCGCTGGCGAGGCGCCCGAGCGGGGTCTGCGTCAGGGCGTACATGGCGGCCATCGACGCGAGGCACCAGGCCGCGGTCAGGTAGTACACCTGCAGCTGCGGCCCGAGGGTAAGCCCCGCGAGATGCACGCCCGAGGTCCGGTCGCCGGTGATGCCGCCCTCGCCGCCGAAGAACCCCGGGAACATCAGCGACGACGAGTACACCATCTCGCCGATGCCGAGCGTGATCATCGCGAACGGCGTCCCCGAGCGGCGCGTCGTCACGTAGCCGAACACGACGCCGGCGCAGGCTGCCCCGAGGCCGCCCACCAGCGGCAGCAGAGGCACCGCCAGCGGCAGGCGACCGGCGGCGATCCAGTTCAACGCATGGATCGAGAAGAAGGCGCCGAGTCCCGAGTACACCGCGTGCCCGAAGCTGAGCATGCCGCTGGCCCCGAGCAGCATGTTGAACGACAGGGCCACGATGATCATGATCCCCATCTGCGTCAGCATCGTGCGCGCGAAGCCCTGGCCGAAGGCCAGCGGCAGGCAGACGAGCAGCACGGCGGCCGCTCCCCAGATCGCCCAGGATTCCAGGTCGCGCGGGCGGAACCGCAGCATGCCGGCGCCCTGGCGCATCAATCCTCCCGCGTTCCGAGCAGCCCCTTGGGCCGCACGATCAGGATGACGACCAGCAGCAGGTACGGCAGCACCGGTCCGACCTGCGACAGCGTCAGGCTGAGCAGCGGATAAAGGGGCGCGTCGCGACCGATGCCGACGCCGAGATGCCGCGCCAGATCGACCGCCGACGCATCGACCACCTTGGAGAAGGCATCGATCAGGCCGACGAGCAGCGACGCGACGAAGGCGCCAGCGAGCGACCCCATTCCACCCACGACGACCACGACGAAGAGGATCGCCCCGAGGGCCTCGGCCATGCTGGGTTCGGTGACGTTGACCGCGCCGCCGACGACCCCGGCGAGCCCGGCGAGCGCTGCGCCGCCGCCGAAGACGAGCATGTAGACGCGCGGCACGTTGTGGCCGAGCGCCTCGGCGGTCTGCGGGTGCGAGAGCGCGGCGCGGATCACCAGCCCGATCCGCGTGCGGCTGAGCACCAGCCAGAGCGTGCCGACCATCGCGACTGCGACCAGCATCACGAAGCCGCGCGACTGCGGGAAGTCGGTCGAGTAGACCGTGAGCAGCGTGCCTTGCAGCGACGGCGGCAGGTGATATGGCACCGGCGGGCGGCCCCAGACGACCTGCACCAGCTCGACGGCGATGTACGACAGCCCGAAGGTGAACAGCAGCTCGGCGACCCGGCCCCAGTGGTGCACGCGCCGCAGGCCGTAGCGCTCGACTGCCGCGCCCGCCAGTCCGACCGTCAGCGGCGCGAGCACGAACGCCGGCCAGAACCCGACCCATGCCGAGAGCTGATAGCCGAAATACGCGCCCAGCATGTAGAAGCTCGCGTGCGCGAAGTTCAGCACGCCCATCATCGAGAAGATCAGCGTCAGTCCGGAAGCCAGCATGAACAGCAGCAGGCCGAACGCGACGCCGTTCAACAGCGAGATCGTCGCCAGTTCCGCGCTCACAATGCTCGGACCTCCGTCGGGTGCGCGACAGCCGAGGCCCCATTCGGAGCCCGGACGCCAGTCATCGGCGTAGGCCGGCGCGCCTGCGGGGGCGGGGCGGCCCGTGGCCGATTCCGCTCGCTGCGGCCGGCGCGGCGGCGGACGGTGTCGCTACGGATGCGGCGGACGTTGCATGTTGCAGGTGGTCGGCTGCGACGCGACGTCGGCCGGCAGCCAGCCCTCCGTACGCCAGCCGTAGCCCGTGTTCTCCTGGTCGAACTTGACGACCTTGCCGTCGACCTTCTGCCAGCTGGCGATGTAAAGCCCCTGCTGCATCTGGTGATCGGCCGCGCGCATCTCGACCGGGCCGTTGACGTTGTCGAACTTCATGCCCTCCATCGCGAAAGCGACCTTCACCGGGTCGGTCGACTTGGCCTTTTCGATGCCGTTGGCGAGCAGCTTCAACCCCGTGTAGGTGGCCAAGGTGTAGTAGTCGTCGTTGAAGCGCGCCTTGAAGTCCTTGATCAGGTTCTCGCCGCTCCATTTCTCGTTGTTGGCGTTCCAGTAGCCGACGAAATGCACGCGCTCGGCGCCTGCTGCCCCCATCGCCGTCGGCACGCCGGTCGTGCCCGCGTAGTACGTGTAGAACTTGGCGTTCAGCCCCGCGTCGTGCGCCGCCTTGATCAGCAGCGCGAGATCGGAGCCCCAGTTGCCCGTGATCACGGTGTCGACGCCGGCCGCCTTCATCTTGGCCACGTATTGCGAGAAGTCGGTGACCTTGGCCAGTGGATGCAGATCGTCGCCCGCGATCGTGACGTCGGGGCGCTTCTTCGTCAGGTATTCGCGCGCCGCGCGCCGCACCTGGTGGCCGAACGAATAGTCCTGGTTGATCAGGTAGACGGTCTTGATGCTCTTGTCCTTCGCGAGGAAGGAGGTCAGCGCCTCCATCTTCATGTCGGAGTTGGCGTCGAGCCTGAAGTGCCAGAAGCTGCACTTGACGTTGGTCAGGTCCGGGTCGACCGCCGCGTAGTTCAGGTACACGATTTCCTTGCCCGGGTTGCGCTCGTTGTACTTGTTGACCGCGTCGATCAGCGCGGTCGCCACGCCCGAGCCGTTGCCCTGGACGATGTAGCGGATGTTGTCGTCGGCCGCCGCCTTCAGGTTGTTCAGGCTCTCCTGCGGGCTGAGCTTGTTGTCGTACGGGACGATCTCGAAGCGAACGCCCTTCGCCCACTGCTCGCGGTTGGCGATGTCGGCGACGAACTGCCAGCTGTGCAGCTGGTTGTTGCCGACCGGGCCCATCAGGCCGGACAGGGGATCGATGAAGGCGACGCGAACCGTCTCGTCGGCCCACGCCCCGACCGCAGCGGCCGACAGCGCGATGGCCACCGCCGCGCGCACAGCGCAGGCCGGCAGCCGGATCATTCCAGGTCTCGTCATTTTCGTCTCCTCGTTTCAGTCCCGCTCGTTGTCGTCCCCGGCCGTTCGTGTCCCGCCCGCCGTTCGGATCGGCGAAGAATACCCACGCCCGGTTGCGCCCACAAGCCGAGCGTGGGCCGCGGCTGCCGCTTCCGCCGCTCAGCGATGGATCACTTCACCGAAACGGACCCACTTGCTGCCGTCGAACTTGGCCAGTTGCACGGCTGAGATCGGCGCGAAATCATCGGGCGTCGTGTTCACGTCGATGCCTGGCAGCAGCAGCGGCAGGGCGAGGTGCTTCAGGTTGGCGGCCTGCCGCATCACGTTCTCCCGCGTCAGGTCGTCGCCGCACTGCTTGAAGACCTGCACCAGGGTCTGACCGACCAGATAGCCGTACACGTTGAAGCTGTCCGTCAGGCTGCCGTCGGGGAAATATTGCGCCATGAAGGCGCGCCATTCCTTCATCGCGGGGTCGCCGGCCCAGTCCGGATCGGTCGGATCCTTCAGGTAGTACGCGGTGATCACGCCGGTCGACTTGTCCAGGCCCGCCGGCGTGAGCACGGTTCCCACCGATGCCGACACGTTGGTCACGAACTGCAGCGGGCGCCAGCCGAGGTCGTACACCTTGCGGATCGCCTGCGCCGCGAACTTGGGCGTCGAAATGTTGATGAACGTATCGGCGCCCGCTTCCTTCAGCGTCACGATCTGCGAATCGACCGTCGCGTCGGTGACCTCGTAGCTCGCCTCGGCGGCGATCATGCTCGACGCCCGCGGGCCGAGGCCGTCCTTGAGGCCCTGCAGGTAGTCCTTGCCGAAGTCGTCGTTCTGGTACAGCACGCCGATCCGGGCCTTGGGCGCCGTCTGCAGGATGTACTTGGCGTACAGCGCGGCTTCGGTGCGGTAGTTCGGCTGCCAGCCCATGGTCCAGGGATGTCCCTTCGGATCGTTCCACTTGCTCGCGCCGGTGGCGACGAACAACTGTGGCACCTGCCTGTCGTTCAGGTATTTCTGGATCGCGGTGTTGCTCGGGGTGCCGAGCGGCTGGAACATCAGCAGCACGCCATCCTGCTCGACCAGCCGCCGGGTCAGCTCGACGGCCTTCGGCGGGCTGTAGCCGTCGTCGAGCGACTCGAGGTTGATCTTTCGCCCGTTGATGCCCCCATGCTCGTTGACCATCTTGAAGTACGCGGCTTCGACCCGGCCGATCGTGCCGTAGGCGGACGCCGGACCGCTGTAGGGCATCGTCTGGCCGATCGTGATCTCGGAGTCGGAGACCCCGGGACCGTAGTGCTTCTGCGCCCACGAAGGCGCGGTCAGACCGAAGGCGAACGTTGCCGCAAGCAGCGCGGCCCGGAAACAAGCGCTCATTTTGTGATCTCCTTTCGTCCAGCGTCAGGCCGATCGCGGCGCCCTCTCGCGCGCCGGGTCAACCTTGAAAACGGCGCCCGCAGGGCGCCGGCAATTCCGAGCGGCATCGCGTAAACGACGCCGATCAACAGCGCGCCGTAGACCGCCCACGGCGCCGATTTCGAAACCTTGTCGGCGATGTCCGGGAGGAACTGGATCACGACGGCGCCCCAGAAAGCGCCCGAGATCGAAGCCAGCCCTCCGATGACGATGCCGACCAGGAGGGTCAGCGAGAAGAAGAAATTGAAGGCATCCGGCGCCACGAACTGGACCGCGACCGCGCTCAACGCGCCGGCGATCCCGGTGTACATCGCGGAGATCCCGAACGTCGCGGTCTTGTACCACGCGCTGTCGACGCCCATCGCGCGCGCGGCGACCGGATGGTCCCGGATCGCGATCAGGGCGCGTCCGACGCGCCCGCGGACGACGTTGGCGGCGGCGGCGAACAGCGGCACGGCAAAGGCGAGCGCCACGAAGTACAGCCACTGATCGGGCGAAAGCGGCACGCCAGCCGGGGGCGACGGCTTGTCGATCACCAGCCCCTGGACGCCGCCGGTCCAGGGCGCCAGCGCCTTGTACTTCAGGATCTGCGGCAGGGCGACGCCGAGCGAGAACGTCGCCACCGCGAGATACAGCGGCTCGAGGCGCAACGCGGGCAGGCCGAACAGGAAACCGGCGCACAGACAGGCCGCGCCGGCCATGGGAATCGCGAGCCAGTACGGCACGCCCGCATGCTGCGACAGGATGGCCGCGGCGTAGGCGCCGATCGCGTAGAACGCCCCGTGCCCGAGCGAGATCTGCCCGCTGTAGCCGGTCAGCAGGTTCAGCCCGAGCAGCGCGATCGCATTGATGATCACGAGCGTCGCCTGGAACACGCGATAGCCTGGAAGCACGAACGGCAGCACGCAGACGGCAGCAACCACGGCCGCCAGGACAGCAAACCCCAGCGGCGACCAGGCTGCGGCCCGCGGCGGGACCGCGAGGTCGGTGGCGGTTCCGTTCGCGGCCATCGCTATACGCGCGTGCCGATCCTGCGCCCGAAGAGTCCGCTCGGGCGCACGACCAGCGTGGCGACGATAACGGCGAGCGCGACCGACAGCTTCAGTTCGGTGCCGACGATGTACGCGCCCGCCAGGTTTTCCAGGATGCCGAGGATGAACCCGCCGGCGACCGCTCCCGCCGGGTTGTCGATCCCGCCCAGGACCGCCCCGGCGAACGCGTACAGCATCGGGCCCGACATCATGTTGGGATCGAGGTAGACGATCGGCGCGACCATCATCCCGGAGACGGCTCCGATGGCGGCCGCCAGTCCCCACCCGAGCGCCTGCATCCATCCGACGCGGATTCCCACCAGGCGGCTCGAGTCCGGATTCTGCGCCGCCGCGCGCATCGCCAGGCCGACCGGGGTGAAGCGGAAGAAGAGGTAGACGAGCACCATCACCACCAGCGTCACGGCCACCGTTCCCAGCTCGTGGCTGGAAAGGTAGGTGTTCCCGAACAGGGGCTTTTCGGGGAACGGGCTCGGAAAGGTCTGGATCGTACTGGTGAAGATCCAGCTTGCCAGGCTGTTCAGGATCGCCAGCAAGCCGATGAACACGATCACGCGCGCCAGCACCGGCGCGCGCTCGACCGGCCGCACGACCAGGCGTTCGATCGCGACGCCGGCGACGAAGGCGGCGGCGATCGTTGCGAAGAACGCCACCCAGTACGGGACGCCCGCCCGAAGCAGCGCCCATGCGATGTAGGTCGACGCCATCGCCATCTCGCCCTGCGCGAAGTTCACGAGCTGGGTCGCCTGGTAGATCATCACCAGGGCCAGCGCGAGGCTGGCGTAGATTCCCCCCGTCGCGAGACCGGACAGCGTCTGGTGCAGGAAGGCATCCATCGGCTGCACAGGCGCCGGCTCAGGTGCCCAGGTACGACCGTCGCACGGCCTCGTCGCCGCGGATCCGGTCCGGAGCGCCGGAGCGCACGATGCGGCCGGTCTCGATCAGGTACGCGCGGTCGGCCAGATCGAGCGCGAGCCGCGCGTTCTGCTCGACCAGCAGGATCCCGACCGCGGCCCCGCGATTGATCTCGCCGATCAGCCGGAAGATCTCGCCCACCACCAGCGGGGCGAGGCCGAACGAGGGCTCGTCCAGGACCAGGAGGCGCGGGCGCAACATCAGGGCGCGCGCGATCGCCAGCAGCTGCTGCTCGCCTCCCGACAGCGTGCCCGCCTGCTGGCGCCGGCGCTCTTTCAGGCGCGGGAAATCGCCGTAGATCAGCTCGAAGTCGCGCGCGACCGCCGCCCGGTCGCGCCGCGTGTAGGCGCCCAGGCGCAGGTTCTCCTCGACCGTGAGCGCGGCGAACGTGCCCCGGTTTTCCGGCACGTGCGCGATCCCGAGGCGCACGATGTCCTCGGTCGCGCGGCCGGCGATCGAAGCGCTGTCGAAGCGGATGGTGCCGCGCGCGCGCATCTGACCGCAGACGCAGCGCAGCGCCGTCGTCTTGCCGGCGCCGTTGGCGCCGAGCAGCGCGGTGACGCCTCCGGCCGCGACGGAGAAGCTCAACCCGTGCAGCACGTCGTAGGCCCCGTACGCCGCGCGCAGGTCTTCGACTTCCAGCAGATCGGCCATGGTCAGACCGCCAGCTCCCCCGCGGTTTCGCCCGCGCTTTCGCCTTCCCCGAGATAGGCGCGCACGACCGCCGGGTGCCTCTGAACGGCCGATGGTTCGCCTTCGGCGATCCTGCGGCCGAAATCGAGCACGACGACCCGGTCCGAGAGTCCCATGACCAGGGGCATCCGGTGCTCGACCAGCAGCACGGTCAGATCGAGATCGGAGCGGATCCGGCGGATCAACGCCGCCAGCGCGACCGTTTCCTCGTGATTCAGGCCGCAGGCGGGCTCGTCGAGCAGCAGCAGCCGCGGGCGCGACGCCAGCGCGCGCGCCAGCTCGACCCGCTTGCGCGACCCGAAAGGCAGCGCCGTGACCGGCGTCGCGGCGCGCCCGTCGAGCTCGAGTAGTTCGAGCAGCCGGTGCGCGTGGGCGCGCAGCTGCCGCTCCTCGCGCGCGACGGTGCCCAGTCGCAGCGCCGAGGCGGCGAAACCGGCGCGCGTGCGGCAATGTCCCCCCAGCAGCACGTTGTCGAGCACCGACAGGCTGCCGAAGAGCGCCAGGTTCTGGAACGTGCGCGCGATCCCGAGCCCCGCCACGTCGTGGCTCGCGGCATGCCGCAGCGACCGTCCGTCGTAGACCATGTCGCCGCGGACGGTCGGGCAGATGCGCGACAGGCAGTTGAACAGCGTCGTCTTGCCGGCGCCGTTGGGGCCGATGAGGCCCACGATCCGGCCGCGTCCGACGTCGAAGGACACGCCATCGAGCGCGACCAGGCCGCCGAAGGCCACGGTCAGGTCGACGATTCGCAGCAGCGGCGCGCCGTCGGCCGATGGCTGCCCGCCGGGCACGGCCGTCGTCGGCATCGCCCTATCCTACGTCCCGGGCAGCCGGTAATCCTTCAGCTGCTCGCGCAGCCGCGCCTTGAGCATCTTGCCGGTGGCCCCGAGGGGGATCGCGTCGACGAAGACGACGTCGTCCGGGACCTGCCATTTCGCCGCGCGATCGCGGAAGTGGCGCAGGATGTCGTCCCGCTCGACTTGGGCGTTCGGCTTGCGGACGACGACCAGCAGCGGCCGCTCGTCCCACTTCGGGTGCCTGACGCCGATGCAGGCCGCCATCGCCACCGCCGGATGTGAGAGCGCGATGTTCTCGATGTCGATCGAGCTGATCCACTCGCCGCCGGACTTGATCACGTCCTTGCTGCGGTCGGTGATCTGCATGTATCCGTCGGGGTCGATCGTCGCGACGTCGCCGGTCGGGAACCAGCCGTCGCGCAGCGGGTCGCCGCCCTCGCCCTTGAAGTACTCGCGCACCACCCAGGGCCCGCGCACCATCAGGTCGCCGAACGTCTTGCCGTCCCACGGCAGCTCGCGGCCGTCGTCGCCGACGATCTTCATGTCGACCCCGAACATCGCGCGCCCCTGCTTGAACTTGACCGCGTAGCGTTCGTCGGGCGACATCGCGGCGTGCTTCTCCTTCAGCGTGCACGCGGTCCCGAGCGGGCTCATCTCCGTCATGCCCCAGGCGTGAACCACCTGCACCTGGTACTTCTCCTCGAACATGCGCAGCATCGCCGGCGCGCAGGCCGAGCCGCCGATGACCGTGCGCCGCATCGTCGAGAAATGCAGGCCGTTGGCCTCGACATGCGCCAGCAGCCCCTGCCAGACCGTCGGCACGCCGGCCGACAGCGTCACGCGCTCGGACTCGAACAGCTCGAACAGCGACTTGCCGTCGAGTTGCCCGCCGGGCATCACGACCTTCGCGCCGACCATCGCGGCGCCGTAAGGCAGGCCCCACGCGTTGACGTGGAACATCGGGACCACCGGCAGCACGCAGTCGCGCGCCGACAGGTTGAGCACGTCGGGCAGCGCCATCGCGTACGTGTGCAGCACCGTCGAGCGGTGGCTGTAGAGCGCGCCCTTCGGGTTCCCCGTGGTGCCCGACGTGTAGCACAGCGACGACGCGGAGTCCTCGTCGACCGCGGGCCAGGCGTAGCGGTCGGATTGCGCCTCGATCAGGTCTTCGTAGCACAGCAGGCCCGGCAGCTTGGGCGACGCCGGCATCCTGTCGCGATCGATCATCGCCACGTAGTGGCGGATCGTCCGCGCCTGCGGCGCGATCGCCTCCACCAGCGGCAGGAACGTCAGGTCGAAGAACAGCACCCGGTCTTCGGCGTGATTGGCGATCCAGGCGACCTGATCGTGATGCAGGCGCGGGTTGATCGTATGCAGCACGCTGCCTGCGCCCGACACCGAGAAATACAGCTCGAGGTGCCGGTAGCCGTTCCAGGCCAGGGTCGCGACCCGCTCGCCCTCGCGCACGCCGAGCGCCCCCAACGCATTGGCCATGCGGCGAGCGCGGGCGTGCAACTCGCGGTAAGTGGTGCGATGGATGTCGCCCTCGACCCTGCGCGAGACGATCTCGACGTTGCCGTGGTGCCGATCGGCGTGCTCGATCAGCGCCGAGATCCTGAGCGGCGCGCGCATCATCAACCCGTGCAGCATGTTGCGGTCTCCTTGACTGTCGTTCAGCGACCGTGCGCCGTCTCTCGCGTCGGCCGCGGCTTGCTCCAGGCGCTTGAAGTTTGCCCCATTCCGGGGCCTCGTCAAGGGCGTATGGCGTTCCTCGTAGAATCGCTCTTTGCGCGCGCCGCCGCGGGCAAGGGACTGGCCGCATTAAGCCTGCCGCGGCGTGTGCGCTGCCGGACCCGAACCGGGGGAAAACCCGCCTTGAAGCTGATTTTCGACTTGATGCCGGTGATCGTCTTCTTCGGCGCGTTCCGTCTTGCCAAGGCCGCGCCCGAAACGGCGGCCGCGCTCCTTGCTGCGGTGCTCGGCCCGCTGGGGCTGTCGGCTGGCATCTCCGGCGGCGACGCCGGGTCGACGGCGCCGGACCTTCCAGCGGTGCTTGCCGCGACCGCATGCGCCATTGTCGCCACGCTGATCCAGGTGGGCTGGCTGCTGACGCGCCGCCTCCCGATCAAGCCGGCTGTCTGGATCAGCGCCGTGCTGATCGTCGTGTTCGGGGGCCTGACCATCTGGCTTCACAACGAATGGTTCATCAAGTGGAAGCCGACCCTGCTCTACTGGGCCTTTTCCGCGATCCTCGGCGGCGGCCAATGGCTCTGGCGCCGCAATCTGCTGGGCGCGCTGCTGTCGAGCGAGCTCGACCTGCCGACGCCCGTCTGGGACCGCCTGCTGGTGGCCTGGACCGCGTTCTTCGCCGCGCTCGGCGCGGCGAATCTCGCCGTCGCCTACAGCGTCAGCACCGAGGTCTGGGTCAATTTCAAGACCTTCGGGCTGCTCGGCCTCACGCTGGCGTTCTCCATCGGCACCGGCGTGTACATCTCGCGCTTCTGGAAGGAGCAGGCGCCCGATGCCTGAGGCGCTCGTCGACACGCTCCGCCGCCGTCTCGCCGCGCTGCAGCCGCTCGAGGTGACGATCGAGGACGAAAGCGCCCGCCACGCCGGCCATGCGGGCGCCGCGTCGGGCGGGGGACACTATCGGCTGCGGCTCGTCAGCCGGCGTTTCGAAGGCCTGACGCGGCTTGCGCGCCATCGGCTCGTGTATGATTGCCTCGATAAACTGATGCAGCGCGAGGTCCACGCGCTGTCGATGAGCCTGCTGACGCCCGACGAGGCGGACGCAGCCTGGTCCGCCTCGACATCTCCCCCCCGAAAGCAGCCCCGATGAATCGTTTGTCTTTGCTTTTTGCCGCCTCGTTGTTGGCGGCGCCGGCGTTCGCCCAGAACGTCGCTGTGGTCAACAGCAAGGCCATCACGAAGGCCACGGTCGACGAATGGGTCAAGCAGACCGGCCAGCCCGACTCGCCCGAATTGCGCGACAAGATCAAGAGCCATCTGATCGAGCGCCAGGTGCTCCTTCAGGAAGCGACCAAGCGCGGCATCGCCGACAAGGCCGAGGTCAAGTTCCAGCTCGACGTGCTGCGCCAGAACACGATCATCCAGGGGCTGATCAAGGATGAGATGGACAAGAATCCGATCAGCGACCAGCAGATCCAGGCCGAGTACGACAAGAAGCAGTGGCAGCCCACCGAGCGCGAATACCGCGCCCGCCACATCCTGGTCGAAACCGAAGCCGAAGCCAAGGACGTCATCGAGCAGCTCAAAAAAGGCGCGAAATTCGAGGAGCTCGCCAAGAAGTCCAAGGATCCGGGTTCTGCCGACAAGGGCGGCGAGCTCGACTGGGCGACGCCCGGCGCATACGTGAAGCCGTTCTCCGATGCGATGGTTGCGCTCGAAAAGGGCAAGTTCACCGAGACGCCGGTGAAGACGCAGTTCGGCTACCACGTGATCGAGCTCGAGGACGTGCGCAACCCGCCGCTCGATCAGGTCAAGACCCAGATCAGCGAGGCGCTGAGGCAGCAGCGCATCCCGGCCTTCGTCGAGGACCTGAAGAAGAAGGCGAAGATCCAGTAAGCGCTGCCGCTTGCCGGATCAAAGAAGAAGGGCGCCGCGGCGCCCTTCTTCTTTGATCCGGCCCGCCGTAGCGCGAAGCGCGCAGGCGGGGTTGCCCTATTCCAGTTCCTCGTACAGCGGCAGGGTCAGGAACTCGGCGAACGTGTCGCTGGTGGACATGCGCTCGAAGATCCCCGCCGCCCGTTCATAGGTTGGCGCCGGCGTGCCGACCACGGCCTTGACCTTGGCGAGTTCCTCCGGGATGAGCGACCTGACGAGGTCCGCGGTGACCTTGCGGCCGTCCGTGAGCTGTCCCTTGGGCGAGCGGATCCATTGCCAGACCTGCGAGCGCGAGATCTCGGCGGTCGCGGCGTCCTCCATCAGGTTGTGGATCGGAACGCAGCCGTTGCCCGCCAGCCAGGAGCCGAGGTAATGGATCCCGACGTTGATGTTCATCCGTAGCCCCGCCTCGGTGATCGGCGTTTCGGGCTTGAAATTCAGCAGATCCGCGGCGCCGGCCTGAACGTCGTCGCGCTGGCGCTCGTACTGGTTCGGGCGCTCGCCGAGCACCTTGACGAATTCCTCCATCGCGACCGGCACCAGGCCCGGATGCGCGACCCAGCTGCCGTCGTAGCCGTCCGTGGCCTCGCGCGTCTTGTCCGTGCGCACGCCGGCCAGCGCCTTTTCGTTGGCCGCCGGATCGTTCTTGATCGGGATGAGCGCGCTCATGCCGCCGATCGCCGGGGCCCTGCGCCGATGGCAGATCTTGAGCAGCAGCAGCGCGTAGGCGCGCATGAACGGCGCGGTCATCGTCACCTGCACGCGGTCGGCGAGGCAGAACTCGCGGTCGACCTTGAACTTCTTGATGCACGAGAAGATGTAATCCCAGCGCCCCGCGTTGAGACCGGCGGAATGCTCCCGCAGCTCGTACAGGATCTCGTCCATCTCGAACGCGGCCAGGATCGTTTCGATCAGCACCGTGGCCTTGATCGTTCCCTGGGCGACGCCCAGCTCCTTCTGAGCCAGCACGAAGATGTCGTTCCACAGCCGGGCTTCCAGGTGCGACTCGAGCTTCGGCAGATAGAAGTACGGCCCGCTGCCGCGCTCGACCAGCTCGCGCGCGTTGTGGAACATGAACAGCGCGAAGTCGAAGATGCCGCCCGAGACGCGCTGGCCGTCGACCCGCACGTGCTTCTCTTCCAGGTGCCAGCCGCGCGGGCGCACCATCAGCGTCGCGATGCGCTCGTTCAGGCGGTAGGTCCTGCCGTCCGGATTGAGGAACTCGATCCGGCGCCGGACCGCGTCGATCAGGTTGACCTGCCCCTGGATCTGGTTGTCCCAGTTCGGCGTGTTGCTGTCCTCGAAGTCCGCCATGTAGAGGTCGGCACCCGAGTTCAGCGCATTGATGATCATCTTGCGCTCGACCGGGCCGGTGATCTCGACCCGGCGCCGCCGCAGGTCCGCGGGAATCGGCGCGATCGTCCACGCGCCTTCGCGCACCTGGCGCGTTTCGGCGGGGAAATCCGGGCGCTCGCCCGCGTCCAGCCGTTGCGCCCTCTGCGCGCGGCGCCCCAGCAGCTCGCGGCGCCGCGGCTCGAACGCTCGATGCAGCCGCGCGACGAGCGCCAGCGCGTCGTCCGACAGCACGGTGCGGAATTCAGGTTTGATCGGCGCTTGGATTTCGACGCCCGCGACACCGCCCATCACGACTCCTTGCCTGCGTTCAGTACCCGATCCGGACCGAAGCTTCGAAAGCAGCCTCGTGTGCCCGGCCTCGCCTCACCCCAAGCCCAGTATGAATGTCGCCGCGTCCTCCAGCGACGCACCCCTGCCATCGGGCACGACGCCGAGGCGATCCAGCGGCAGGCCGCGGCGGTTGACCCAAAAGGTCCGATACCCGTACCACTTGGCGCCGATCGCGTCCCAGCAATTGCCGCTGACGAGCACCAGCTCCCGCGCCGGATGCTCCAGCGTCAGCGGCCCCAGCTCGTACGCCGCCGGCGCCGTCTTGAAGGCTCGCGCCTGATCGGCCGACAGCAGAAGGTCGAACTGCTCGCCGAGCTGCGCGCCGTGCAGCGCGTCCTCGAGAAGGCCGGGGTCGCCGTTGGTCAGCACGCCGAGCGTCAGGCCGGCGTCGCCGAGGCGCTTGAGGGTCGGAATCACGTCGGGAAACGGCGCGAGCTGCGTGTACTCGTGCATCAACATGCCGCGGCCGGCGGAATCGAGCGGCAGCCCGAGCGCGTCGCAGGCGTACAGAAGCGCGTCCTCGGTCACCTGGGTGAACGGAACGTAGCGGTTGCCCAGCGTGCGCAGGCGCGTGTACTCGAGCTGCTTCTCGCGCCACAGCTGCGACAGCCGATCGCCCTGCCCCGGGAACAGCTGGTCGGCGCGCACCGCCACCGAATGCACGTCGAGCAGCGTTCCGAATACGTCGAACAGGACCGCGCGCACCGAGTTCCCCATGTCGACCTCCTCCGCGTCGGCGCCAGTATATTGGAAGCGATGCGGGGAACGCCTCGCCGGATCGGGCACTCGCGCCGAGTCCGCTCGAAATCGAACCGGCGCTCGACGACCGAGCGCGGCGGAGCGATGTCGAACGGCTTCACGAGCGTCGCACTTGCGACCGGCGATTCATGGGTCCGTGCGCGCACTCGATGCGCAAAAAAAAAGGCCGCAGCGGCGGCCTTTAATGCGTCAAATCTTTTGTGTTGTTGTGGAGCGTCCCCTTTATCCCTGCCCCTTTTTGTCTCCCTCCGGCGTGATCCGCTGACCTGCAAGCGCGGCGGAGCATAGGGGGCCCCGCCCACCAGCACAAGCTGCAACGCAACCGGGACGTTGCTTGCTTACAACTAGTCGCCCATTTTGCGGGCGGGACGGCCACCCGTCGGCGTGACCGGCCTCTACGCGGCCTTGCGATCGATGGACTTGTGAGCGAAGAACTGCTCGTCCTCGGTCGACCCCGCGAGCGCGGTGGTTGAAGACTGTCCCTGCTGGATCGCCTGCGTGACCGCGTCGAAATAACCCGTCCCCACCTCGCGCTGATGCTTGACCGCGGTGAAGCCGCGCTCGGCCGCGGCGAACTCGGCCTCCTGAAGCTCGACGAAGGCGCTCATCTGCTGGCGGGCGTAGCCGTGCGCCAGGTGGAACATGGAGTAGTTCAAGCTGTGGAAGCCCGCAAGCGTGATGAACTGGAACTTGTAACCCATCGCCGCCAGTTCCTTCTGGAAGCGGCCGATCGTCGCGTCGTCGAGGTTCTTCTTCCAGTTGAACGACGGCGAGCAGTTGTATGCGAGCATCTTGCCCGGGAACTGGCGATGGATGGCCTCGGCGAACGCCTTCGCGTACGCGAGGTCCGGCTTGCCGGTTTCGCACCATACGAGGTCCACGTAGGGTGCGTAAGCGAGGCCCCGCGAGACCGCCTGCTGCAGCCCCGCGTGCGTGCGGTAGAAACCCTCGGGCGTGCGGTCGCCGGTCAGGAAAGGCTTGTCGTTGTCGTCCACGTCCGAAGTCAGCAAATCGGCCGCCTCGGCGTCGGTGCGCGCGATCAGGATCGTCGGCACGCCCATCACGTCGGCCGCCAGGCGCGCCGCAGTCAGCTTCTCGACCGCCTCGCGCGTCGGCACCAGCACCTTGCCGCCCATGTGGCCGCACTTTTTCACCGACGCGAGCTGGTCTTCGAAGTGGACGCCGGCCGCTCCCGCGTCGATCATCGCCCTCATCAACTCGAACGCGTTGAGCACGCCGCCGAACCCTGCCTCCGCATCGGCCACGATCGGCGCGAAGAAATCGATGTAGCCCGCGTCACCCGGCCCCTTGCCCTCCATCCACTGGATCTGATCGCAGCGGGCAAGCGTGTTGTTGATCCGGCGCACGACCGTCGGCACCGAGTCGACCGGGTAGAGGGACTGGTCGGGATACATCGCGCCGGCATTGTTGGCGTCCCCCGCAACCTGCCAGCCCGACAGGTAGATCGACTTCAGGCCGGCCTTGACCTGCTGCATCGCCTGGTTGCCGGTCAATGCGCCGAGCGCGTTGACGAACGCGTCTTCGCTCAACATCCGCCACAAGCGCTCGGCCCCGCGGCGCGCCAGCGTGTGCTCGACGGCGACCGAGCCGCGCAGAGCGACGACATCGTCGGCGCTGTAGCTGCGCCGGATCCCCTTCCAGCGAGGATTCTCGGTCCATTCCTTCTGCAGTCGTTGGGCCTCTTGTTTGCGCGCGCTCATGTGTGCTCCGGCGTCATCATCAGGGGAATTGGAAACGGCTGTTCTGGAGCCGGCCGCTTCCCGGTCAGACGAAGGAGAACGGCAATCGAATCGTAGGCGACGACCCGCGCCGCAATACGACCTTTGTCTTATATAAGATAAAGTTTTTTAGCCTTTAAAATCAAATTATTACTAGCAAGATATCGCGATACGAAACACTTTTCTCGGGTACGAAACGTGCCGTGCGGCTCCGCACAAGAACCATTCCGCGATGTGGAACCGTCTTCACGTCGTGAAAAACCGCGCCGCTCAGGTGTGCAGCGGCATGTCGCTGACGATCACGCCGTCACGGTCCGCATAGATCCACGCGCCGGGACGCACGCGCACGCCGAGGAAGCTCACCTCGACCTGCCGCTCTCCCGCGCCGCGCTTGAGCGGGCGGCGCGGACACAGCGCCAGCGCCCGCACGCCGATCGCACAGGCGTCGATCTCGTCCGCGTCGCGCACGGCGCCGAAGACGATCACGCCGCTCCAGCCTTGCTCCTGCGCGGTGCGCGCGAGATTGCCGCCGAGCACGGCCCTGCGCAGGCTGCCCCCACCGTCGACAACCAGCACCCCGCCCCCGCCCGGCTGCCGCACGGTCTCGGCCAGCAGCGAGTTGTCCTCGTACAGCCTGAGCGTCTGCGCGACCCCGTGAAACGCGCCCCGCTGCCCGAGCGCGATCAGTCCGGGCTGCATTACCTGCACCGCGCCGCGGTCGAGCAGATCCTCATGCGCGTCGCACAGATCCGTCGTCGGCGGCGTGTTCATGAACCGGGCTTCCTTCGAACTTTCGGCCGGGGCGCAGGGCGCATTCAGGCGGGCTCGGGCCGCAGTCGCGCGCGCGCGCCCTGCCCGACGCGCAGCGCGCTCACCAGCGCGCCGACCTGCAGCAGCGCGATGCCGAGCAGCGCGGCGCGGAACATGCCGGCATCGAGCAGACGCCCGAACACCACCGGCGTCAGTGCCAGCCCCACGTCCAGCCCCGAGTAGACGAAACCGTACACACGACCGAAAGACCCCACGCCGAAACGTGCGGTGGCCGCCTGCCGGACCAGGAGATCGCGATTCGGCCCGGCGACGCCGGAACCGAAGCCCATCACCGCCAGCATCGGCAGCAGCGCCCAGACAGGCACCGTCGCGCTCGCCAGCCACAGTGCCACCAGGGCTGCCGACGTCAGCGCGATCGCGATCACGAAGTCACTGCTGCGCGCGCGCGCCGCGATGAAGCCGCCGGTGGCCATTCCGACCGTGCTGCCGAGCAGGTACACGGTCAGGCCGGCACCTGCCAGCCCCAGGCCGACCCCATAGACGTGGCGAAGGATCTCGGGCGCGAAGTTCTGCAGGATCCCGAAGGCGCCGGTCGAAAGCAGAAAGAACACGAAGCACATCCAGACCGCCGTCGACCGCAGGAATGCGAACGGGCCGATCGGCCGGCCCGGGTCGGCCTCGCGCTCCGTGGACGGCGTGCGCGGCGGTTGGCGCGCGGCGATGTCGTCCTGCAGCGCGTGGCGCCGGACCACGAGGACCGCAAGGACGACGGTGGCGATCAGCGCCGCGCCGAACCCGGCCGCGTGCCATCCGACAGCGGCCGCCAGCGAGCCCATCGTCGTGGCGCCGGCCGCCCATCCGAGGTTGCCGGCCAGGCCGTGCGACGCGAACGCGTGCCCGAGGCGCGACGCCGACACGCGCCGGTTGAGCAGCGTGAAGTCGGCCGGATGAAAGATCGAGTTGCCTGCGCCGGCGAGCGCGGCCGCCGCGAGCAGGCCCGGGTAGGAGCCCGCAAGACCGAGCGCAACGCCCGACAGCGCGAGCAGACCCATGCCGGAGAACAGCACGGGGCGCGCGCCGAAGCGGTCGACCGCGAATCCGGCCAGCGCCTGCCCGGTACCGCTGATCACGAAGAAGACCGTCATCAGGAACCCGGCCCGCGTGAAGCTCAGCCCGAAATCCCTGATCAGCCAAGGGAACAGCGGCGGCAGCAGCAGGTGGAAGAAGTGCGACGTGCCGTGCGCGACCCCGATCAGGCTCATCACCTCGGCATCCATGCGCCAGGGATTGTCGAGGACGGCGCGGCTGCTCATGATGCGATAATAGTCGGCTTTCAACTTCGGGAATCCCATGCGCCGGTCCCGCTATATCTCGCGCGCGCGCCACCACGCCGATGCCGACACCCTCGCCAAGCTGGCCCGGCGGCTGTCCGAATCGGGCAGCCGGATCGAAGACCGGCTGTGGGAGCGCCGGCTGGTCGAGTTGCTGAACGACCGGCTCGCGCGCGGCTTCGAGGAGGCGATCGAGGCGGCGCTCGACGAGCTCAACGGCACCCAGCCGCGCGCCTACGACGACCTCGCCGACCTGGCCGAGTCGTGCGCCGAGAGCGCCGCGATCGAAATCGACGGCAAGCCGCACGAGGGCCTGCTGATCGCGCTGCCGCTGCTGGCCTGGTCGCGCTACAAGCTGCCGGCAACGCGCCTGAGCGCAACCGTGGTCGACAACATCGCGGTGCAGATCGGCGCGCACCTCGCGGCGCGCGGCGCGCGCTGCGCGCTCGCCGACTACCTGTATTCGATCGACCAGCTCCCCGAATCGTTCGGCGAGGTGCGCGACACGGCCGAGCAGCTGTTCGGCGCGGCGGCGCAGGACGGCCGCCTGAAGATCGACCCCAAGGCGCTGCGCGAGCCGGTCGCGATGCTGGCCGACGCCCGCTACCTGCTGGCCGCGATCGTGGCGCCCGAGGGAGCGCCGCTGTTCCACTGGCAGCAGACCGGCGTCGACCCCGACTCCAAGATCGGCGCGCAGGACGCGTTCCGCGAGCAGGTGACCAACGTGCTGACGCCGGTGATGACCGGATGCCGGTTCCGCGTGCTCCCGCCCAACGCGTTCCACGCCGCTCTGCGCCAGGCCGATCGCGACCTGCGGGAGTTCTCGCTCGAGGCTGCCGTCTCGTACCTGAAGATGACGTACGAGATCGACCCCGGCGGCCTGCAGGCGACGATCGCACCCTACGAGGACAAGCGCGACCAGCCGGTCACCGAGATGCGGATCGGCATCGCACGCACGACCGACGACGACACGGTGCTCGAGGGGGTCGTCTGGCCCCTGCTGGGTGACGACGAGGAGCGCTCGCTGGAGGAGATCGAGGCGGCGCTCAAGAAGCTCGGCATCGCCAAGCTGATGTCGCATCCGCACCGTTTCCCGCTCGAATACTGCGACGACTGCGGCGCGCCGATGTTTCCGAATCCGTCCGGCCACTCGGTGCACACCGAGCCGCCCGAAGACGCCGAGGAGCGCCCCCCGGCGCCGCTGCATTAAAAGGCTTGCGCGACGAACCGCGTGGCAGCAAGAATGACGCCCGTGAATGCCGCGGGAGGTGCTCGAGGGGGGGCGCAGCCACCCCTCGAAGCCGATCCTTCCGCCTTTCGGTTCCGAAGCTGCCGGCGCCGAACGTCCAGCTCCGCCGTCTTCGGAGCTACGGTTCTCAAAGAGGAGCGCTATGGATCTTGACGTTGAACGTATCGATGTCTGGGCGGCGCCGATTCAGGACAGGCCGGGCGCTCTCGCGGCATTGCTGGAAGGCCTGCACAAGGCGGGGGCCGATCTCCAGTTCATCATCGCGCGGCGTTCCAACGAAAAGCCCGGGACCGGCGTCGTGTTCGTCACGCCGCTCGTGGGCGACCGGGAGATCCGCGCGGCCTCGCAGCTGGGCTTCAACGTGACCCAGTCGCTGCACTCGGTCCGCGTCAGGGGCCAGGACCGGGCTGGCATCGTCGCCGAGCTGGCGCAGGCTCTTGCCAAGGGCGGCCTCAACCTTCGCGGGATGGCGGCGTCCGCGATCGGCAGCCAGTTCATCGCGTACGTGGGGGTCGATTCGCTCGACGACGCGACGAAAGCGATCGATATCCTCAGTCGCGCGTAAAAGCGCGCCGCGGCCGCTTTCCGCAATCACGCCGAGTCGCCACCTCCGTCGATAGGGCAGCGACTGCGGACCGGAAGCGGCCTCGCCGCCCTCGCTTCGCTCGCTGGCGCGGCGCTGCTGCTGCTCGGCTCGCTGCCCTTCGCCGGCGACCTCATCGAGGCCGAGCGCAGCGCTCGCTGGCCGACGGCGGCCGGAATCGTCGAAGGGCATGAGCTGGTCCAGCGCTGCGCCGGCGGCGCGAGCGAGAGGGTCACGATCCGGCTCACGTACCGTTACCGGGCCGCCGGCGCGCTGCGCAAAGGGCACCGGATCGCTGCGGCCGATCGACTCTGCTTCGACTCGCGCCAGGCGGCCGAGGCATTTCTGTCGCGCAACTATCCGGTCGGCGCGCCGGTCGCCGTCCACTTCAACCCTGCCGACCCGGAAGCGGCCCTGCTTCGTCCCGGCGAGATTCCGAGGTTTCGGCTTGTCCTCGTCGGGTCCGCCTGGATCGGGGCGGCCGCGCTCCTCGCCGCAGGCGTCTGGCTGGTGCTGCGGCGCCGCCCCGCGCGGGCGCCGGGGCCGCGCTGGCTGCGCCGCCGGCGGACCTCGCTGCTGGTCCGGCTCGGGTTGCTTAGAGGACGATGGCGTCGCGGAAGCACGACGATCGACGTCTCCCGGCTCCTTCCGGGTCTGCGGGTGCACCGGACCTGGCGCTACGGGCTGTACGTCCCGCGCGGGCTGCGCGACGACGAGGCTGCCCCGCTGATCGTCGTGCTGCACGGCTGCCGCCAGCGCGCGCTGCGCTTCAGCCAGGCCTCCGGCTGGGTCGCGCACGCCGACCGCGCGCGGGTCCGCCTGCTTTGCCCGGATCAGCGGCGCCTGTCGAATTTCCTGCGCTGCTGGAACTGGTTCGATCCCCGCGCGCAGCGCGGACTCGGCGAGCTCCAGGTCGTCCTCTCGATGATCGACCAGGTCGCGCAGCGCGTGAGCGTCGACGCCCGATCGATCGCGGCGGTCGGCATCTCGGCCGGCGGCGCGATGGCCGCCCTGCTCGCCTTCCATCACCCGGAACGATTCCGGGCGGTGGCCACCGTGGCGGCGCCGCCGTTGCTGGGCAACTTCGGCCTGCTGAGCTCGAGACTCGTGATGCACCAGGGC
Source organism: uncultured Burkholderiaceae bacterium (assembly GCA_964512305.1). Taxonomy (GTDB): domain Bacteria; phylum Pseudomonadota; class Gammaproteobacteria; order Burkholderiales; family Burkholderiaceae_F; genus CAZEIW01. The sequence continues at coordinate 41,404 of CAZEIW010000223.1, forward strand.
CTGATGAGGGATCCGGCGCTCGCGCTCGGCGCGACGACGAAAGCCTGCGCGCCGTTGGCGATCATCCACGGCCGCAAGGACGCAGTGGTCAATCCGCGGTGCGCGGAGCAGCTCCTGGCCCAGGCGGCCGAGACTTACCGGCGCGCCCGGATCGAGACCGAACGCCTCGAGCGCGCCGACGCATCGAGCGCGGCGGCGGTGACCGAATACCACGCCGGCGGTGCGCTGATCCTGCGCCGCATCGAGATTGCTGCGCTCGGACACGCCTGGACCGGCGGCCCCGGCGGCCACCCGTTCTGCGAGCGGGGCGGACCGGCACTCACCGCGATGTGCGCGCAATTCCTGCACGACGTCGGTTTCGGTTCGGCCGCTTCCTGACGCACTTTCCCCGCAGTCGCGGGACCGGCGCAGGACTCGCATCAACGCGAGGTCGGTGCAACGACGAGAACTTCGAAGCTGCCGGGCAGTACCGGGGCGCGGGGCATCGGGACCGCGGCTGTCGGCTGGGGGGCCGGTCCATAGGATGCCGCCGACAGGTAGAGGTCATGGCTGCCGGGGTCGAGTGCCATGGTGCGCGCACCCGGCTGCGTTGCGAGATTCGCGACGATGCGAAAGTGCTCGGCGTCGTCCTCATGAACGACCGTCAGGCTGCCGTCGCCGTTGGACGAGTAGACCATGCCCAGCGCGGGATCGAAGGCAGCGGCATCCGGCCGGGCGCCAATGGGCAGCTCGGCGACGATTCGCCCCGACCCGGCATCCACGACCACCATCGTGCGGTTCGCGCACACGGAGAACAGCCGGCCGTGCTCCGTGTCGATCGCGAGGCCGGTCGGACGCAGGCAATTGCCGAGCTTCCACCGCGCGGTCATCCTCCCCGCCCGGACGTCGACGACGCCCAGTTCGGACCTTGCCTCCCCGTTCACGAACAGGCGGCCTTTGCCGTCGGTCACGGCGAATTCGAGTTCCTCGAGCCCGTCGATCGTGCCGACGACACGGTGCGTCGCCGCATCGATGACCGTGATGTCGCCGCTGCCGCGGTTCATCGTGTACACGCGGGCCTGCGTCGGCTCGTACACGATCGCGTCCGGATTCCGTCCGGTGACCGGCACCGTATCGACCGTCCGCAGCGACTCCAGGTCGAACACGGTGACGCTGTTGCTCCTGCCGTTGCTGATGAAGCCGGTGCCGCCGGCGATGGCCACGCCGTGCGCCCCTTGCACCCCGCTGACCGTGCCGCGCAGCCTGCCGTCGGCGGTACCGACCACGTGGACCGCGCTTCCGTGCGTCACGAAAAGCAGCCCGCGCGAAGGGTCGACCGTCAGGTAGTCCCAGCCGCCGTCGCCGCCGAGCGCAAGCCGGCTCACGATCGCGTATTGCGGGTCGCGGCCCCACGGCTGCGCGTGGGCGCCGCAGGCCACACCGAACGCCGCCAGCGCGGCCGCAAGCGGCACGATGCGGCCGGCGCGCCACGTCGGCCCCGAGCGGTCGCCGGACACCCGTATCGGACCCGCCGGATCGTCAAGCTGCTTCACGGTTCGATCAGCATGGCGCGGAAGTCGTTGACATTGGTGAAAGTCGGCCCCGTGACCACGGTCGAACCGATCCCTTCGAAGAAACTGAAGCTGTCGTTGTTCCTCAAGCTGCCCACCGGGTCGAGTCCGGCCGCATGAGCGCGCGCCAGCGTATCGGGAGCGATCCAGGCCCCTGCTGCCTTGCCCGTGCCATCCAGCCCGTCGGTACCTGCCGAGATCGCGTGGATGCCCGCCTGTCCCTGAAGCGCAAGGGCGAGCGAGAGCGCGAACTCCGTATTGCGCCCGCCGCGACCCCTGCCGCTGACGGTCACGGTCGCCTCCCCGCCGGAGAGCACCACGCACGGCGCAGCGAAGGGTTGGCCACGTCGTTGAACCTGACGCGCGATGGCCGCGTGGGCCAGCGCGAGGTCGCGGGCCTCGCCCTCCATCGAATCCGACAGGATGTGAGCGGCCCAGCCCCTTGCCCGCGCTTCGCGCGCCGCGGCCTGCAGGCCGTCCTGGGCGCTGGCGACGATCCGGTGCGCATGTCCGGCGAAGCGCGCATCACCGGGCTTGGGCGACTCCAGGGCGCCCGATGCCAGCGCCGCGCGCACGGCGGGCGGCACCTCGACCCGATAGCGATCGAGCACCTCGAGCGCTTCCGCGCACGTGGTCGGATCGGCGAGGGTCGGCCCGGACGCGATCAGGGTCGGGTCGTCGCCGGGGATGTCGGAGATCAGCAGCGAGACGACTCGCGCCGGATGCGCGCGCACCGCGAGACGTCCGCCTTTGAGCGCGGAAAGATGCTTGCGAACGGCGTTGATCTGGTGGATCGTGGCGCCGCGCAGCAGCAGGGCCCGCGTGATCGCCTGCTTTTCCTGCAGGCTCACGCCATCCGCCGGCAGCGCGCAAAGGGCGGAGCCGCCACCGGAAATCAGCGCGAGAACCAGGTCGTCCGGCCGAAGCCCCGTGACGACGTCCATCAGGCGCCGGCCAGCCTCCAGGCTGTGCTCGTCGGGCACAGGATGGCTGCCCTCGACCTGCTCGATGCGCCCCAAATTCAGGCGCGCGCCCTTCGGAACGGCGACCACGCCGCTGAGTGGACCTTGCCAGTTCCGTTCCACGGCCAGCGCCATCGCCGCGGCGGCCTTGCCGACGCCCACCACCACGGTCCGGCCTGCGGGCGGTGGTGGAAGATGTGCCGGCAAGACCTCGAGCGGATCGGCGGCCGACAGCATGGCGCCGTAAAGCCCGCCCAGAAGCTCGATCTCGCGCCGCCCCGCGCCGTCACGGATGTCCAACTCAGGCACCGAGCCCGCACGCGACCGAAAGGTAGCTGCGCATGCGAGCGACCGCGAGCTCGGGTTCGGTCAGCGCGCCACAGGCGTCGGCCAGCTCGAAGACCCTCGCAAAATGCGCGGCGCCACGCGCCGATTGCAGGCCGCCGGCCATGGAGAAATGGCTCTGGTGGCCGTTGAGCCAGGCGAGGAAGACGACGCCCGCCTTGTAGTGCCGCGTCGGCGCGCGAAAGATCTCGCGCGACAGGGCCACTGTCGGATCGAGCAGCTCGCGGAAGCGGCCCGTATCGCCCTTCGCGAGCTCGCCCAGGGCCGCTGCCGCGACCGGGGCGATCGGGTCGAAGATGCCGAGCAGGCCGTGGGAGTGCCCGGCCGCATCGCCCGCGATCAGCTCGGCATAGTTGAAGTCGTCCCCCGTGTACATCTTCACGCCCGCGGGCAGCCGGCGGCGAAGGTCGAGTTCCCACTTCGCATCGAGCAGCGACACCTTGATCCCCTCGACCTTGTCCGCGTTCTCGGCGATCAGCCGGCCGACCGTGCCCAGGGCCGTGGGAAGGTCGGCGCTGCCCCAGTAGCCGCGCAGCGACGGGTCGAACATCTCGCCGAGCCAGTGCAGGATCACCGGTTTCGACGCGTCGCGCAGCAGCCGCCCGTACAAGGCGAGATAGTCCTGAGGACTCCTCGCGGCGGCTGCCAGCGCGCGGCTCGCCATCAGGATCACGCGCCCGCCGTCGGCCTCGACGACGTCGAGCTGCTCGCGGTACGCCGCTTCGACCTGCGCCAGCGTCACGCCCGGGCCGGCGGCGAGCTGATCGGTGCCGACGCCGCAGGCGAGGTCGCCGTCCACCTCGCGCGCGTGCCGCAGGCTGCGCTGGATCAGCTCGCGCGCGACCGGCCAGTCGACGCCCATGCCGCGTTGAGCCGTGTCCATCGCCTCGGCCACCTTGAAGCCGAGCCCGTACAGGTGCTCGCGGAAAGCGAGCGTCGCCTCCCAGTCGACCACGGGCGACGCGTCCCACGGGTCCAGCGAGGCCAGAGGATCGATCACGACGTGGGCCGCCGCGTACACGGTGCGATTGAACGGCGCGACGGGCGCGCGCGGACGGATCGGTCGCGCCTTGAGCGCCAGTGGCTTCAGGCTGCCGTCGGCTTGGGGGAGGCGAATCTGCATCGGTCGCTCCGGCTTTTCACGCGATCCGGCCGAGAATGTGGTCGGCCGCCTTCTCGGCGACCATGATGGTCGGGGCGTTGGTATTGCACGAGGGCACGAAGGGCATCACCGAGGCATCGACGACGCGCAGCCCGTCGAGGCCGATGAGCTTGAGGTCGGGCGTCACGACGGCGGCCGGATCGTCGGCCCGGCCGATCCGGCACGTGCCCACCGGATGGTGATCCGTCTTCGCGTTCGCGCAGGCGTAGTCGAAGAGCTCGTCGTCGCGGGACAGCCGCGCGCCCGGAAGGACCTCGCTCTGAATGTAGCGCTTCAGCGCCGGCTGGCTCATGATCTCGCGCGCCAGGCGCAGGCCATTGATCGCCATCCGGCGATCATCCGGGTCGGACCAGTAATTCGGGTCGAGCACCGGCGCCGCTGCCGGGTCGGCGCTCGCCAAGCGCACCGTGCCGCGCGACCTGGGCCGCAGGTACGCGCTGTTCAACGTCACGCCGGCGTTCTTGAGCTTCTCCATGCCGGCCTCGATGCCGGATCCGAGCCCGAGGTGGAACTGGATGTCGGGCGATCGCGCCTGGCGCTCGCGGTCGGCGTACCAGAAGCCGCCCGTCTCGAACAGGCTGGAAGCGACAGGCCCCTTCTTGAAGAGCAGGTACTGCACGCCCGCCCACGCCGCGTGGTGGGGGCGGTTGTACTTGTCGTAGGTATGGTCGCCGGTGCATTCGGCGATCACGAACAGGTCAAGGTGGTCCTGCAGGTTCGCCCCGACGCCCGCCCGGTCGTGCACGACCTCGACGCCGACCTCGCGCAGGTGATCCGCCGGCCCGATGCCGGACTGCATCAGCAGCTTGGGCGAGCCGATCGCCCCCGACGAAACGATGACCTCGCGGCCCGCGCGCACGACGACGGGCGCCTGGCCGCGGCCAACGGCGAGTTCCACACCCACCGCCCGCCCGCCTTCGACCAGGACCCGCAGCGCCTGCGACCGCAGCTTCACGGTCAGGTTCGGCCGGCGGCGCACGGGGTCGATGAAGCCGGTCGACGCCGACGAGCGGCGCGCGTCGGCCTGGGTCAGCTGGTAGTAGCCCAGGCCCTCCTGGACGGCGCCGTTGAAGTCCGGGTTAAATGGGATGCCCAGTTCCTGCCCGGCCTGGAAGAAGGCTTCGCAGATCGGCAGCGCGCTGATCGGGTACGACACGCCCAGCGGCCCGCCGTAGCTGTGATACTCGTTGGCGTAGCGCTGGTTGTTCTCGGACCGTTTGAAGTACGGCAGCACTTCGCGATAGGACCAGCCGGCGGCACCCGCGCTGCGCTCCCACTCGTCGTAGTCGGCCGGCACGCCGCGCGTGTAAAGCTGGGCGTTGATCGACGAGCCGCCGCCGATCACCTTGGCCTGCGTGAACCGAAGCACGCGGCCCTTCAAGTGCTTCTGCGGCACAGTGTGCCAGCCCCACGAGCCGATGCCCTTGGTCATCTTCGCGAAGCCGGCGGGCCAATGGAAGAACGGATGCCAGTCCGAGCCGCCGGCCTCGAGCAAAAGGACCTTGATCGCCGGGTCGGCGCTGAGGCGATTGGCGAGCACGCAACCGGCGCTGCCGCCGCCGGTGATGATGTAGTCGTAGGTTTCCACGCTCAAAGTCTCGGAATCGAAAGGGCGCCGTCGACGTCGATCACCGAGCCGGTCGCGAAGGCAAAGCGGCCGGTGGCGAGCGACGCGACGACTCGCGCGACGTCCTCGGGAGTGCCCCAGCGCCGCATGGGCACCATGCCGTCGGCGATCAGCCTGTCGTACTTGTCGGAAACGCCCTCGGTCATCGAGGTCCGGATCACACCGGGCCGCACCTCGAACACGCCGATGCCCAGCGGGGCGAGGCGCAGCGCGAACAATTTCGTCAGCATGGCCAGCCCAGCCTTCGAAAGGCAGTATTCACCGCGCTCGATCGAGGCCATTTCGGCGCTGACCGACGACACGGTGATGATCGACCGCGGGCCCGGTGCCGCCGTCCGCGCCATGTGGCGGGCGACCGCCTGTGTGAAGAAGAAGGTGCCGCGCAGGTTCGTGTCGAGCACCTTGTCGTACGCGTCGGGCCGCACGTCGAGCAGGTCGCCGCGGCTTGGGGAACCGATCCCGGCGTTGTTCACCAGGCATGACGGTGGTCCACCGCCCCACGAGAGCACCTGATCGAGCGCGAGCCCATGGCCGGCGACATCCGCCAGATCGCTGCGCAGGGGCAGCGCGCGGGCGCCGATCGCCTGCACGGCCGCGACGGTTTCGCCGGCATCGTCGATCGCCGTGATCGCGACGTCGAATCCGTCGCGCGCGAGCCCGGTGGCGATCGCGGCGCCGATGCCGCGGCTGCCGCCCGTGACGAGGGCGACCGGCCGGGCCGCCGGCCTCGCGGTCGCCGGCGGGCCGCTCACGACAGGATCTCCGCCAGGTTCGTCCTGAGGTGATGCCCCACCCTCAGCGCCTGCGCCGCGACGGTCAGCGCGGGGTTCACGGCAGCGGACGACGGGAAGAATCCCGCGTCGACGACGTACAGGTTGTCGTGATCCCAGGCCTTGCAAAGGGGGTCGAGCGCCGAGGTCGCGGAGTCGTCGCCGAAACGCACCGTGCCGCACTGGTGCGAGACGACTTCGGTGCCGAATCCCTTGGCGAGGACGACCGGGTAGCCGATGCCGTGCAGGATCTGCCTGCACTTGTCGACCCAGCGCTCGTGCGAACGCAGGTTGGAGCGGTGCCAGTGCAGGTTGACGGCGCCGTCGGGCCGCACGGTCACCCGGCTGTCGGGATGCGGCAGGTCCTCGCTCTGCGCGTACCAGTCGACGCTGTGCTCGGCGAGCAGACCGCGCAAAAGCTTCGGCACGGCCGGCAGCGGGCCTCGCAGCATCGGTTCGCGGATCTTGCCGAGAAGCTGCAGGCCCCCCAGCGGCGTGTCTCCGGCGCGTTCGCCGAAGTAGAAATCGTGCACCGCAAGCGTCTTCGGAAATCGCGTCGTGTTGCGCCGGAACGGGTTCAGGGCCATCAGCGCAGTCGTGTTGTGCGTCATGTAGTGGCGGCCGACCACGTCGCTGCTGTTGGCCAGACCGCGCGGGTGACGGGGGTTCGCCGATCGGAGCAGCAGCGCCGCCGAATTGATCGCGCCCGCGCTCAGCACGAAGAGCTTCGCCGAGACGCGGCTGCGCACGCCCGCCTCCACCACCTCGGCCGCCACGATCCGCCGGCCGCCCTCGTCGGTGAGCAGGCGCTCGACCCGCGCGTTGGCGCGCAACTCGACGTTCGGCTTCTCCAGCGCGGGCCGCAGCAGCCGGATCTCGGCATCCCCTTTCGCGTCGATCTTGCACGGAAAAGCGTCGCAGTTCGCGCACCTCAGGCAGCGCCCGCCGGGGCCGAAGTCGATCGCGCACGGCATCGGAAAGGGCCTCAGGCCCCGCGCACGCAGGCGCTGTTCGATCCGCGCCAGCACGGGCTCGTGCGGCACCGGCTCATGCGCGTACGGCGTGGTGCGAGGCGGATCGGTCGGGTCGGCCCCGCCCAGCCCGCGCACGCCGAACAGTCTTTCGGCCTGGCCATACCAGGGCTCGAGATCGGCATAGCGGATCGGCCAGCGCGGCGACACGCCCTCCTCGTGCTCGACCTCCTCGAAATCGCGCTCTCGAAAGCGGAACATGGCTGCGCCGTAGAACTTCGTATGGCCGCCGACGAAGTAGAACATGCCCGGCCTGAACGGACGGCCGTCCGCATACCAGGTGTCCGCGGTCTTGTAGCGCTCGTCGCAGAAGACCGACTCGACGTCCCAGTTCTGCGCTTCGCGCGGCAGGTGCGGACCGCGCTCGAGAACGAGCACCCGCGCGCCGCTGCCGGCGAGTTGGAGGGCCACCGCGCCGCCCCCGACCCCGGACCCGACGATGGCGATGTCGTAGCTGTCGCCGCTCATCAGGGTCAGGCGATCAGCAACCCGGTCTGCGCGTCGAAGCAGACCATCTTGCTCAGATCGACCAGGAACCGGGCGGATTGATTGGACGCGAGCGTCACGTCGGGCTCCAGGCGCACCGTGAATTCGTGGCCGCCGAGGTCGAGCACGGCCAGCGTGTCCGCGCCGGTGGGCTCGATCACCTCGATCCGCGCGTCGACGAAGCGCTGCTGCGGCCCGGCAACCGCAGCCGGACCGGCCAGCGTCACCGCCTCCGGGCGGATGCCCGCGATGACCTCCTTGCCGGCATGGGCCGCCAGGGCGCCCGAAACGACCTCCGGCGGAAGATCCATCCGAGCCGGCGCTCCGCCATCCTCCTGGAAGCCGAGGGAGAACACGCCGGACTGCGCCGTGAGCCGGGCCTTGACCAGGTTCATGCGCGGGCTTCCCATGAAACCCGCGACGAAGGTGTTCGCGGGACGGTTGTAGACCTCGTACGGCGTGCCCAGTTGCTGCAGCACGCCACCTTTCATCACGGCGATCCGCGTGGCCAGCGTCATCGCCTCGATCTGGTCGTGCGTCACGTAGACGATGGTGGCCTTCAAGCGCTGGTGGAGCTTCTTTATCTCGGTGCGCATGTCCACCCGCAGCTGCGCGTCGAGATTGGACAGCGGCTCGTCGAACAGGTACAGCTGGGGCTCGCGGGCCAGCGCCCGGCCGATCGCGACCCGCTGGCGCTGGCCGCCCGAGAGCTGCCGCGGCTTGCGCTCGAGCAGGTGCTCGATCTGCAGCAGCTTGGCCACGGACCGGACCCGCTCGTCGCGCTTGGACTTCTCGACCTTGCGCATCTCGAGCGGGAACTCGATGTTCTTCGCCACCGTCATGTTGGGGTACAGCGCGTAGGACTGGAACACCATCGAGATGTTGCGGTCCGCCGGCGCGACGTTGGTGATGTCGCGCCCTTCGAGCCGCAGGAGCCCGCCGGTGGGCTCTTCCAGGCCGGCGATGATGTTCATCAGCGTGCTCTTGCCGCAGCCCGACGGGCCGACCAGCACGAGGAACTCGCCGTCCTGCAGGCCGATCGAGATGTCGTGAAGGATCTTGACCGGTCCGAAGCTCTTCTGGACGCTGACGAGATCGAGCGAAGCCATATTGGCGTCTCCTTGGCCCTTGTTAGCCCTTGACCGAGCCGGCCATCAGGCCGCGCACGAAGTACTTGCCGGAAAGCAGATAGACGACCAGGGTCGGCAGCGCCGCGATGAAGGCGCCGGCGAAATGGACGTTGTATTCCTTCACCCCGGTGGAGCTGTTCACCAGGTTGTTCAGCGCGACCGTGATCGGGAACGAGCTGTAGTCGCTGAAGGAGGCGCCGAACAGGAACTCGTTCCAGATGTTCGTGTACTGCCAGATCACCGTAACGACGATGATCGGCGCGCTGTTGGGCAGCAGGATGCGCCACAGCACGCCGAAGAAGCCCGCGCCGTCCATCCGCGCCGACCGGATCAGCTCGCTCGGGAACGCCGCGTAGTAGTTGCGGAAGAACAGCGTCGTGAACCCGATGCCGTAGACCACGTTGACGAACACCAGTCCCTTGACCGTTCCGGCCAGGCCGAGGATGCCGAGCGTCCTCGCCATCGGGATCAGCACGATCTGGAACGGGATGAAGACGGAGAACAGCATCGCGGCGAACAGCACGTGCGCGCCGCGGAACCGGAACTGGGTCAGGATGTAGCCGTTCAGCGCGCCGATCAGCGTTGAGATCGCCACCGCCGGCACGACCAGCAGGAAGGAGTTGATGAAGTAGGGCTTCAGCCCGGTCGGCTGCACGCCGATCTGGGCGCTGCTCCAGGCCGTCAGCCACGGCTGGATCGTCCAGGCGGCGGGAAGCGCCATCAGGTTGCCGCTGCGGATCTCGTCCAGCGGCTTGAACGAGTTGACGATCATCACGTAGACGGGCAGCAGGAACAGGAACGCCAGCACGGCGAGCACGGCGTACAGCAAGAGGCGGCCGATCCCGACGCCGCCTGCGCGGCTCGTGCTGCGCTGCGCGCCCGCGGGCACGCTTACCGCGGTCGATGCTTCAGCCATTTTTCACCTTGCGCATTTCGCTCAACAGGTAAGGCAGGACCACGATGCCGAGCCCGATCAGCATCAGCACCGCGCTGGCGGCGCCCACCGCCATCTCGTTGCGCGTGAAGCTGTACTGGTACATGAACACCGACGGCAGCCAGGTCGACCGGCCGGGCCCGCCATTGGTGAGCGCGATGACCAGGTCGTAGCTCTTGATCGCCATGTGCGCCAGGACCACGAACGCCGAAACGAAGATCGGGCCCAGCTGCGGCACGATCACGCGCACGTAGATCTGCCAGGTCTTCGCGCCGTCGACCCGCGCCGCGTTGACCTGCTCGGCGTCGACGCCGCGCAATCCCGCCAGGAACATCGCCATCACGAATCCGGTGGTCTGCCAGACGGCCGCGATCACGACGCAGTAGATCGCCATGTCGCTGTCCTTGATCCAGCCGAACGTGAAGCTCTCCCAGCCCAGGCTGCGCAGCGTGTGCTCCAGGCCGACCCCTGGGTCGAGCAGCCACTTCCACGCCGTGCCCGTGACGATCAGCGACAGTGCCATCGGGTACAGGAAGATCGACCGGAAGACCGCCTCGGCGCGGATCTTCTGGTCGATCAGGATCGCGAACATCAGCCCCAGCGCAAGCGCGAACAGGATGAATAGCGACGCGAAGATGCCCAGGTTCTGCAGCGAAACCCACCAGTTCTCGAGGCCCAGCAGCCGGCCGTAGTTCGCCGTGCCGACGAGCTCGTAGCTCGGCATCATGGTCGACGTCGTCATCGACAGGTAGATCGTGAACATGATGTAGCCGTACACGCAGATCAGCGACAGCAGCACGCTCGGGCTGAGCAGCAGCTTGGGAAGGAATCCGGCTTTCATGAGCAGCGCTCCGCTGGACCGGCCGGCAGTGCCGGCCTACTTTTGACCGTTCGCGGAGGAGCGTGGCCTCAGCCTCGTCCTGCGCTCACCCTCACCCCTTCCCCCTCTCCCAGAGGGAGAGGGGGAAGTTCGAGCGCGAAATGGGTGCTACCCATTTCGCGAGGACTCACCTCAACTCTTCGCCGCGGCGACCATCTCGGCGACGGCCTTCTTGTCGTCGATCTGGCCGTTGAAGTGGCGCGTGATCACGTCGTAGAACGCGTTCTTGATCGACGCCGGCACCGCATGCCCGTGCGCGATCGAGCCGATCAGGGTGCCGTTGCGGTTCGCCTCGGCCAGGTCCTTGATCGCCTTCTTGCCGCAGGCGTCGAAGGCGGCATCCGACACGTCGGTGCGCGCCGGCACGGAACCCTTGACGACGTTGAAGGCCGACTGGAATCCCGGCTCCATGATCGCGGCGGCGAGCTTCATCTGCGCCGCGGTCTTGTTGGGATCGTCGAGCTTGAACATCGCGAACTGGTCGGAGTTGAACGACACCATGCCCTGCGTGCCGGGGAAGCGGAAGCACAGGAAGTCCTTGCCCGGGACCTTCTTCGCGTTGAGGAACTCGCCCTTGGCCCAGTCGCCCATGATCTGGAATCCGGCCTTGCCGCTGATCACCATGCCCGAGGCGATGTTCCAGTCGCGTCCCGAGAAGTCCTTGTCGACCAGCTTGCGGATCTGCGACATGCGCTGGAACACCTTGAGGGTCGTCGGCGAGTCGATCGTCTTGGCGTCGAGCTCCACGAAGGCCTTGCGGTAGTAATCGATGCCGCCGGTGGTCAGCACGACGCTGTCGAAGATCGTGGCCTCCTGCCACGGCTGGCCGCCGTGCGCCAGCGCGATGAAGCCGGCCTTCTGGATCTTTTCCCCGTCGGCGATGAACTCGTCGAAGGTCTTCGGTTCCGACGTGATGCCGGCCTTGGCCAGCACTTCCTTGTTGGCCCACACCCAGTTGGTCGAATGGACGTTGACCGGCGCGGCGATCCACTTGCCGTTATAGCGGGAGAACTTCTGCAGCGCGGTCGGCACCGTCTTGTCCCAGCCTTCCTTGGCGGCGAGCTCGTTCAGATCGCTCAGCACGCCCTGCTTGGCCCAGTCCGTGATGTCGAAACCGAGCATCTGCACCGCGGTGGGCGGGTTGCCTGCCGTGACGCGTGCCCTGAGCGCCGTCATCGCAGCCTCGCCGCCGCCGCCGGCCACCGGCATGTCGTTCCACTTGACGCCCTGCTTCTCCAGGTTGCCCTTGAGCACGTTCAACGCCGCGGCTTCGCCGCCGGACGTCCACCAGTGCAGGACCTCGACGCTTTGCTGGGCCGCTGCTGGAAGCGAGAAAGCCGCCGCCGTCATCAGGCCAACGAGTTGTCTTTTCACGAAATGTCTCCGGGTTGGTTGGAAAGAAGTCACTGACAAAGGCCTACTTCGAGACATACCAGTCGGTTCGGCCGCCGAGATGCATGTGCAGGGTCTTGCTTTCGGTGTAGTCCTCCGTTGCAAGGCGCCCGAGCTCGCGGCCGATGCCGCTTTCGCGATAGCCCCCGAACGGCAGTTCGGCATGGCCTTCGAGAAACGTGTTGACCCACACCGTGCCGGCCTTGATCCGGCGCGCCGCGGTGAGGCAGGTCGTGAAGTCCCGGCTCCAGACGGCCGCGGACAGGCCGTAGAGCGTCGAATTCGCGAGCGCGATGGCTTCGTCGGGTGTCCGGAAACCCAACACCGACAGCACCGGCCCGAAGACCTCTTCCTTCGCGATCGCCATGTCGGGCCTGACGCCCGTGACGACCGTGGGCTCGACGAACATGCCTCGCGTGGCCATCCGCGCGCCGCCAAGCGCGACGGACGCGCCGGCCCTTCGCGCGCCCTCGATGTGCGACAGGATCGTGCTGAGCTGCCTGTCGGTCGTGATGGCGCCGACCTGCACGCCCGGCGCCAGGGGGTCGCCGATCCTGACGCGCTTGGAGCGCTCGACGACCGCCGCGGCGAACTTCCCGGCGATGGTGTCCTGCACCAGCACGCGGCTGCCGCTGTTGCAGCATTGGCCCGCATTGAAGTAGATGCCGTAGATGGTGGCGTCGACCGCGGCCTCCCAGTCGCAATCCGCGAACACGATCTGGGGGTTCTTGCCGCCCAGTTCCATCGACACCTTCTTCAAGGTCTGCGCCGCCTTCGCGACCGCCTGCTTGCCCACGCGCGTGGAGCCCGTGAACGACAGCATGTCGACATGGGGATGCGTGACGATCGCCTCGCCGACCTCGTCGCCATACCCGACCAGGATGTTGACGACGCCCGGGGGCACGCCGGCGGCCGAAAGGATCTCGCCCAGGACCAGCGTGGTGCCCGAGGTCACCTCGGCCGGCTTGACCACCGCCGCGCAGCCGGCTGCCAGCGCGAAAGGCAGCTTCTGGCTGACGATGAGGAACGGGAAGTTCCACGGCGTGATGATGCCGACGACGCCGATCGGATCGCGCAGCACCACCCCGAGCGTGCTCTCGCCGAGCGTGTTGTAGCTGTCGCCGTGCAGGTTGCGCGCCAGCGTGGCGGCGTAGTGCCAGAGGTCGGCGGCGCCCTCGATCTCGGCCAGCGATTGCGCCAGCGGCTTGCCGTTTTCCAGCGTTTCGAGCAGCGCGAGCTCGTGCCTGCGCGAGACGATCCCCTCGGCGACGCCGCGCAGGATACGGGCGCGGTCGGCGCCCTTCATCCGCGGCCACGGCCCTTCGTCGAAAGCGCGGCGCGCGGCGGCGATCGCGCGCTCGGCATCGGCCGCGCCGGCCAGCGCGTACACGCCCACCACATGCTCGTGCGCGGGCGAGCGGCGTTCGAGGGTGCGCCCGTCGGCCGCGTCGGCCCAGGCGCCGTCGATCAGCAGCCGGCCCCGGAAAGGCGGGCGGGCGAGGATTTCGCTGGGATTCGGGATGGCTTCAGTCATGGTCGGAGCATTCGGTCGGCGGCGGGCGCTCAGCGCCCCTGGTAACGCGGCGCGCGCTTCTCCCGGAAACTGCGGATGCCTTCGGCACCGTCTTCGGTGGTCGCGGCGAGCGCGCCCGCCATCGCCTCCAGCGTGGCGGCCGCGTCCTCGCCGGCCGCGGCATTGACGAGCTGCTTGGTGAGCTGCAGCGAGACCGGAGCCTTCGCCGCCATTTCGCGGGCCAGCCCCATCGCGCGGGGGCCCAATTCCCCGGCCGGGACGACCTCGTGCACCAGGCCGCTCACGAGCGCTTCCGCCGCCCGCACCTGCGTGCCGCTCAGCGCGAAGTACTTCGCGCGGCTCGCCCCGACCAGCTGAACGAGCCGCTGCGACCCGGACCAACCCGGGCAGGTTCCGATCGACGCCTCCGGCAGCGCGAACCGGGCGTGTTCCGCCGCGAGGCGGATGTCGCCGGCGATCGCCAGCTCGAGGCCGCCCCCGAATGCATGGCCGTTGATCGCGACGATGACGGGCTGGCGCAGCCGTGCCCACTGGTCGAAGACCTGATGGCCGCGCCGCACCCAGCGGCGCCACATGTCGAGCGGCTGCAGCTGTGCCCACTCGTTGATGTCGGCGCCGACGCAAAAGGCCTTCTCGCCGGCGCCAGTCAGCACGACGATCCGAACCGCCGCGTCGGCATCCAGCTCGCGGGCGCAGCGCTCCAGTTCGTCGAGCATCGACGGCGTCAGCGCATTGAGCTTGGATGGCCGGTCGAGCGTGACCGTCGCCACCTCGCCGTCTCGCGCCAGCCGAACCCATGCCTCAGCCACGGCGCGCCTCGCCGGATTTCAGCCGCAGGCCGAACGTCTCCTCGCGGAACAACGCGGCGTCCATCGGGCGCAGGTCGGGCGCGACCTGCAGCGCAATCTCGGCCTGGTCGAGCACGTCGCGGCGCAGATCGACGCCGGGCGCGAGCTCCTTGACCACGAGGGCGTCGCCTTCGAGGTCGATCACGCAGCGCTCGGTGACGTACGTGACCCGTTGCTTGCGCTGGCGAGCGACCACGCCGCTGAACGTGATGTGCTCGGCGCTGCGGACGAACTTGCGGGTCCGGCCCTCCTGCACGATTCCGAGGCGGCCGTTTCCGGCCTCCAGCTTCGCGCCGGCGGTGAAGAACCCGGAGAAGACGATGCGGCGGGCGTGCGCGGTGATGTCGACGAAGCCGCCGCATCCGGCGGTCAGGTAGGGCTTGGAGCCGAGCTTGGAGACGTTGACACTGCCGTTGCCGTCGACCTGCATGAAGGACAGCAGGGTCACGTCGAAGCCGCCGCCCTGGAAATAGGTGAACTGGTTCGGCGCGGCCATGATCGCGTCGGCGTTCGAGGCGCAGCCGAACGCGAAGCCGAGCAAGGGCATCCCGCCCACGGCCCCTTGCTCGATCGCCCACGTCACCTCGCCGTGCAGGCCTTCCTCGAGCAGGATGCGCGGGACGTTGGCGGAGATGCCGAACCCCAGGTTCACCGCGTGCCCGTGCGCCAGCTCCATCGCCGCGCGGCGCGCGATGACCTTCTCCGGGCCCCACGGCTGCGGCTCGAAGGTGGCCAGCGGCTGCTGGATTTCGCCGCTGATCGCCGGGTCATAGACGGTCTGCGTCGTCTGCCACTGCTCGGGCTCGACCACGACGTAGTCGACGAGGTTGCACGGCACGTGCACGTCGTGCGGCCGCAGGCTGCCGTCCTTGACGACGCGCTTGACCTGCGCGATGACCACGCCCCCGCAGTTGCGCACGGCGAGCGCCTGTTCGAGGCCGCCCAGCAGCGCCCCCTCGTGCTCGTAGGTCAGGTTCCCGCGCTCGTCGGCCGTCGTCGCGCGGATGATCGCCACATCCGGCGCGACCGCCGGGAAATGCAGCCACTGCCGGCCGCCCAGGGATTCCTTGCGTACCACCGGCCGCCTGGCTGCCGCCTCGTTCATCGCACAGCCCTGCAGATCCGGATCGACGAAGGTGCCGATGCCGACCTGGGTCAGCACCCCGGGGCCGCGGGCGGCGGCGTCGCGGTGCATGTCGAACATGATGCCGCTCGGGATGTTGTACGCCTCGACCTGGTTGTCGACCACCATGCGCCAGATCGCCGGCATCGGCAGCGACGACGGACCGCTGGGGTAGGAGCCCGCGAGGATGCGTGCGAGCAGTCCCGGCTTGGCGATGTGGTCGATGCCCTTGATGCCGTACATGTCGCCGGCAGCGATCGGGTTCAGCGTCGTCAGGTTGCGCGGGGCGCCCTCGCGCTCGAAGCGCTCGCCGATCGCGGACAGCACCTTGTCCGGGCAGCCGAGCCCGCTCGAGGAGCTGATGCTGACGACGTCGCCGTCGCGGATCAGCGCGGCGGCGCGCTCGGCGGTGATGACCTTCTTCATCGCGGCTCGTCAGGCGAAGGGGTTGTCGATGCGGACCCGGGCGCCCGTGCGGCAGGCCTCGACGACGGCCAGCGCGGTGGCGAGCGAACGCACGCCGTCCTCGGCCGTCGCGGCCGGGGTTCCCTCCCCGCGCATCGCCGCGCAAAACGCCGCCACGCCACGCACGTAGAGGTTCTCGTGCTCGACGGGGACCGCCTGCTCGCCGGCGGCGGTGCGCAGGATGAGGTCGCCCACCGGCCGCTGGGTCATCACGTTTCTTCCGACGATCGAACCGGCCTCGCCGTGGATCTCGATCCCCGTGCCTGCGTGCCTGACGGTGAACGCGTCGTGGAGCTGCGCCAGCACGCCGTTGTCGAAGCGAAGCACCGCCATGACGCCGTCTTCCAGGCCTTCGCGCGCCAGCGACGCCGACTGGCTCATGCCGACCGCCTCGACCGGTTCCGCGCCGAGCGCAAATCGCAAGGTGTCGGCGTCGTGCACGGTGATATCGAGGATGACGCCGCCGCCCGCCTGGGGCTTGTCGATGCGCCAGCCCTGCAGGTGCGGCGGGAGGTAGACCGCATGGAACACCCGGGCGAACAGCGGCTTGCCGATCGCACCGGCCGCGACGAGCTCGCGGATCTTGCGGTGCGTGGCCGCGTTGCGCAGATGGTGATTCGTCGCCATCACCACCCCCGCCTTGCGGCATGCCGCGACCATCGCGGCTGCGTCGGCGAGGTTCAGTGCCAGCGGCTTCTCGCACAGCACGTGCTTGCCCGCCGCGGCCGAGGCGACGACCTGCTCGCGGTGCAATTCGTTGGTCGTGCTGATGTAGACCGCCTCGACCGCCGGGTCCGCGAGCAGCTCGCCCACCGCGGCGTACGCGGCGCGGATCTTGTGCCGCTCGGCGTACGCGCGCCCGCGCTCGGCGCTCGTGCTGGCGACCGCGACGACCTCGTTGCCGGCCTGCGCGCGGATCGCCCCGATCATGTGCTCGGCGGCGATCGTGCTGGCGCCGATCAGCCCCCAGCCCGTCAATTTGTCCTTGCCCATCCGGCGGATCTCCGGTTAGAATTGGAACGTTCCAAGCGAATTATTGGCACGTTCCAATTTTTTTGCAAGCGGCGGCGGAAGACTCGAAAGAACCATAGCGGCAAGGCGGTATGTCCGTGATTCGGACAACTCAGCGCGAAGGCGCAATGAAAGCAGCCATGTCCCGCAACCCTCCCCCACAACTCCAGGTCACGATCCTGGATATTGCTGCCGAAGCGAAGGTCTCGAAATCGACCGTCTCCCTGGTGCTTCAGGGCAGCGACCTGATCCGGGACGAGACCGCCGAGCGCGTGCGCAAGGCGGCTCGCAAGCTCGGCTACGTCTACAACCGCCATGCTGCCGACCTCAGGCGCAAGTCGTCAAGAACGATCGGCGTGCTGATCAACGATCTGATGAACCCGTTCTTCGCCGAGGTGCTGGTGGGCCTGGAGCGCAAGCTGGTGGACGCCGGCTATACGGTCCTGATGGCCCACACCCACGAGAGCCTCGAGCGCCAGCAGAAGGTCCTGCTCGCGATGCGCGAGCACAAGGCCGCCGGAATCGCGCTGTGCCCCGTGCTCGGCACGCCGGCGGCCCTGACCCGGACCGTCAAGTCATGGGGCATTCCGCTGGTCGTGATCGTGCGAACGCTCGGACGCGGCAGCTACGACTTCGCAGGCTCGGACAATGCCCTCGGGGTCAGGCTCGCCACGCAGCACCTGCTGGCGGGCGGGCACCGGCGCATCGGGTTCCTGGGCGGGCAGACCGGCCCGGTCCTCGAGCAACGGCTTGAGGGATACAAGGCGGCGCTCGCGGACGCCGGGGTCGGATACGACGGCGCACTGGTCGTTGCCGCGAATCCGACCCGCGAGGGAGGCCACCAGGCGATCCGCTCCGTCCTCGATGCGAGACCGCCTGTCACGGCCGCGGTCTGCTACAACGACCTGGTGGCCTTCGGCGCCCTTTCAGCGCTGGGCGAGCGAGGGCTGCGCGCCGGATCCGACTTTGCGTTGATGGGCTTCGACAACGTCCTGGACGCGGCGCACTCCAACCCGCCGCTGAGCACCATGGACGTCCGGCCGAGCGAGCTCGGCGAACACGCGGCCTCGATCCTGCTCGCGCGCATCCGCAACCCCGATGAGCCGAGGCAACGCTACCTCGCGCAACCGCAGCTGGTGCTGCGCCAATCGGGCTGAGCGCGGGGCTGAACGCGGCGCTGAGCCGCCCGGCGCCGGCGTCAATGCACGGTGCGCTCGAACGTGAAGACGCCGTCGCGGAAATCCACCGGCACGACGTCGTTCGGGCCGACCTTGCCCTCGAGCACGCGCTTCGCGACCGGGTTCTCGATCTGCTGCTGGATCGCGCGCTTGAGCGGCCGCGCGCCGAACACCGGGTCGAAGCCGACCTTCGAGATCTCGCGCACCGCGGTGTCGCTCACCTCGAGCTTCATCCCGTGCGCGGCCAGCCGTGCCTCCAGGCGCTTCAACTGGATCCTCGCGATCGCCTCGATCTGTTGCCGGTCGAGCGCGTTGAAGACGACGATCTCGTCGATGCGGTTGACGAACTCCGGCCGGAAGGAGCGCCGCACCTCGGCCATCACGGCCTCCTTGATGAGGTCGGGCGCCTCGCCGGCCATGCGCTGGATCTCGTGCGAACCGAGGTTCGAGGTCATCACGACCACGGTGTTCTTGAAGTCGACCGTGCGGCCCTGCCCATCGGTCATGCGGCCGTCGTCGAGCACCTGCAGCAGCACGTTGAAGACGTCGGCGTGCGCCTTCTCGATCTCGTCGAGCAGGATCACGCTGTAGGGCTTGCGCCGCACGAGCTCGGTGAGCTGCCCGCCCTCCTCGTAGCCGACGTACCCGGGCGGGGCGCCGATCAGCCGCGACACCGAGTGCTTCTCCATGTACTCGGACATGTCGATCCGGATCAGATGGTCCTCGCTGTCGAACAGGAACTCGGCCAGCGCCTTGCACAGCTCGGTCTTGCCCACGCCGGTGGGACCGAGGAACAGGAACGATCCGTACGGCCGGTTCGGGTCCGCCAGCCCGGCGCGCGAGCGCCGGATCGCGTCGGACACCAGGCGCACCGCCTCGTCCTGGCCGACCACGCGCTGGTGCAGGCGGTCCTCCATCTGCAGCAGCTTCTCGCGCTCGCCCTGCATCATCCGCGCCACCGGGATGCCGGTGGCGCGCGACACGACCTCGGCAATCTCCTCGGCGCCGACCTCCTTGCGCAGCAGCTTGAACTCGCGCTTGCCGCCGCCCGCCTCGGCCGCCTTGAGCTGGCGCTCGAGCTGCGGCAGCTTGCCGTACTGGATCTCGGCCAGCTTGTCGAACTGGCCGCGCCGCTGCAGCTCGGCCGTCTGCGCCTTGAGCCGGTCGATCTCGCCCTTGATCTGCGCCGCGCCCTGCACCGCGGACTTCTCGGCCCGCAGCACCTCGTCGAGATCGGCGTACTCGCGCTCGAGCTTGCGGATCTCGGTCTCGATCAGGTCGAGCCGCTTGCGCGACGCCTCGTCGTGCTCCTTCTTCACCGCCTCGCGCTCGATCTTGAGCTGGATGATGCGCCGGTCGAGCCTGTCCATCACCTCGGGCTTGGAATCGATCTCCATCTTGATGCGCGCGGCCGCCTCGTCGATCAGGTCGATCGCCTTGTCGGGCAGGAAGCGGTCGGTGATGTAGCGGTGCGACAGCTCGGCGGCGGCGACGATCGCGGGGTCCGTGATCTCGACGCCGTGGTGCAGCTCGTAGCGCTCCTGCAGGCCGCGCAGGATCGCGATCGTCGATTCGACCGACGGCTCGCCGACGAGGATCTTCTGGAAGCGGCGCTCGAGCGCCGCGTCCTTCTCGATGTACTTGCGGTATTCGTCGAGCGTGGTGGCGCCGATGCAGTGCAGCTCGCCGCGCGCCAGCGCGGGCTTGAGCATGTTGCCCGCATCGATCGCGCCCTCGGCCTTGCCGGCGCCCACCATCGTGTGGATCTCGTCGATGAACACGATGATGCGGCCCTCCTCGGCGGCGATCTCCTTCAGCACCGCCTTCAGGCGCTCCTCGAACTCGCCGCGGTACTTGGCGCCGGCCAGCAGCGCGGCGAGGTCGAGCGTCAGCACGCGCTTGTCCTTCAGCGTCTCGGGCACCTCGCCGTTGACGATGCGCTGCGCGAGGCCCTCGACGATTGCCGTCTTGCCGACGCCGGGCTCCCCGATCAGCACCGGGTTGTTCTTGGTGCGCCGCTGCAGGATCTGGATCGATCGCCGGATCTCGTCGTCGCGCCCGATCACAGGGTCGAGCTTGCCGGCCTGCGCGCGTTCGGTCAGGTCGATCGTGTACTTTTTGAGCGCTTCGCGCTGACCCTCGGCCTCCGCCGAGCCCACCGTGGCGCCCCCGCGCACGGCGTCGACCGCGGCCTCGATCGACTTGCGCGCCAGCCCGTGCTCGCGCGCCAGGCGGCCGGCTTCGGACTTGTCGTCGGCGAGCGCGAGCAGGAACATCTCGCTCGCGATGTACGCGTCGCCGCGTTTCTGCGCCTCCTTGTCGGCCTGGTTCAGCAGCCCGACCAGATCGCGCCCGACCTGCACCTGGCCATCGGTGCCCTGCACCTGCGGCAGCCGCTTCAGCCCCGCCTCGACCGCGTTGACGAGCGGCCCGACCGCGACGCCGGCCCGCTGCAGCAGCGATCGCGCGCCGCCGTCGTCCTGGCGCAGCATCGCGGCCAGCAGATGCAGCGGTTCGATGTATTGATGATCGTTCCCGACCGCAATCGACTGCGCGTCGGCAAGAGCTTCCTGGAAGCGGGTCGTCAGTTTGTCCTGGCGCATGGTGGGCACTGGTGGATATACGTAGTCCGCGCTTAGATTGGGTGCCGGGCCGCGATTTCAACCGCGCCGGCCCCGTCCGGCCAAAGGCCGCCGGGGCGGTCGCAGCCCAGCTTAGCCCTGCCTGCGTCTGAAGACAGCCCCGCGCTCCAGCCACCGCCTTCGCGACAGCGACGGTCACGGCGCGCCGATAGAATCGGGCGGTGCCGAGGACGCTGCTGACAACGCGCTCCCGCCGGGCGTGGTTGCTGGCCGCCTGGCTGCCGTTTGCCCTCGCCTGCGGCTTCGCGCAGGCGGCCGCGCTGCCTTTGGCGCGCTTCGTGCTGCCCGAGGGGGCAACCGGGCTACGGCCCGTGCTGGAGCGCGTCGTCGAGGCCGGCCGGTTCGACGAGCCGTTCGCCGCCGGCGATGCCGAGGACGACGAGAGCGCGTTGCGCCGCCTGCGGCAGACGGCGACCGAAGTCCTGCGAACCGAAGGCTACTTCGCCGCACAACTGGCGGTGGAGGCGGACCCCGACGGCCGCGCGCGGTACAGGATCCGGGTCGAGCCGGGCGAGCCGGCCAGGGTGAGCGCGGTCGAGCTGTCGTTCCGCGGCGCGATCGAATCGCGGCCGCAACGCGTCGAGGAACTGCGCCGAAGCTGGGAGCTGCCGCTCGAGCGGCACTTCCGCGACGCCGACTGGTCGGCCGCGAAAGCGCATTTGCTGCAGCGGCTGCGCGAGCTCGACTATGCCGCGGCGCGCCTGGCCGATTCGCAGGCACGCGTGGACCCGGCGGCCGGCACGGTCGCCTTGTCGGTCCAGATCGACAGCGGACCGGCGTTCACGCTGGGCGACCTGCAGATCAGCGGGCTGCACCGGTATCCGCCGGCGCTGATCCAGCGCTACAACTCGCTCGAGCGCGGCAGCCCGTACGATGCCGGCCGCCTGCTCGAATTCCAGCGCCGCCTGCAGCAGTCCGGGTATTTCAGCTCGGTCGTGGTCGATGTCGATCCCGATCCGCAGCACGCCGAGCTCGCGCCGATCCGGGTCGACGTCGCGGAAGCCAGGACCCGGCGCGTGTCGCTCGGCCCGGGCTACTCGACCAACGTCGGCCCGCGCGCCGAGGCCACCTACCGCCAGGCGCTCATCTTCGGTTCGCCGGACACGCTGCAGTCGGGCGTGGGCTACGACAAGACGCGCTCGGTCGCCTATTCCGACCTGTACCTGCCGCCGAAGCCGAACGGCGCACTCGACAGCATCGGCGCGCTCACCGAGCACACCGACATCAACAACGTGCTGACGCGGCGCTGGGCCGTCGGCGTCGCGCGTACGCTCACGCGCACGGGCTCCCCGCCGGACGCCGTGCCGTCGGATGGCGCCTCCGGCGGAACGGCACCGGCTGCCTCCCTGGCCGCGGCCGCGCCGACCTACGACACGCACTTCGACATCAATCTGCAGCACGAGAACCGCCGCTACAACGGCGCCGGCTCGCCCCCGGCATCGACGATCGACGTGGTGTCGACCACGCTCGCGTGGACCCGCCGCACCGTCGATCACATCGCCGATCCGACACGCGGCGACATCCTCACCCTGAGCGGGACTTACGGCGTGCGCCGCGCGCCGGTCATCAACCTGGTCAACGCGAGTTTCGTGCGCGGCTATGCGCGCTACCTGCGCTACGTTCCGCTGACCCGCGACGATCAATGGATCGTCCGCGGCGAGTTCGGCTACATCATCGCCGACACGCTCGACGACGTGCCGAGCGAATTCCTGTTCCGCGCCGGCGGCGTCGGCAGCGTGCGCGGGTTCCCCTACCTGGTGCTGGGCGAACAGCAGGGCAGCGCCACCCTCGGCAGCCGCGGGCTGCTCACGCTGTCGAACGAATTCATCCACTGGCTGACGCCGCAGTGGGGCGCGGCGCTGTTCTACGACGCCGGCGACGCCGGCAACCACATGCACCTGACCGGGCTGGCGCGCGGATTCGGCGCCGGCGCGCGCTGGCGGACGCTGGCCGGACCGCTCGCGCTCGATCTCGCCTATGGCGAACGCATGCCCGAAGGGTTGGGCGGGCGCTGGCGCGTGCACTTCGCGGTCGCGATCGCGTTCTAACCACTCGCCTCTCCCGCAACACTCCCCTCTCCCGCACGGCGGGAGAGGGGACTGCTACGCTTGGCGGTGCTGTGCATGGACGATTTCTTCGCCTGATTGCGAGGCTTGCCGGAGCGCTTGCGGCGCTGTTCGCGTGCATCGGTCTGCTTGCGTTCGGGCTCATCGCGACCACACCCGGCCTGGTCGCAGTCGTGCGTCTCGCCGCCCTCCTGTCCCCGGCACGGATCGAGGCTTCCGGGCTCGCAGGCTCGCTTCGCCGCGGCTTTTCTATCGACCACCTTGCGGTCGAGGTCGGCAGCACGCGCGTCGAGATCGAACAACTGCAGGCCGAACCCCGCGCCTGGCAGGTGTCCCCGTGGCGGGTCGACTTCGACACCCTGAGCGCCGTGCGCGTGATGGTGCGGGTCCTCCCGTCCAGCGGCCCGGCGCAGGTGCCACAGTCCATTACGCCGCCCGTCACCCTTGCGGCCGCGCGTCTGGCGGTCGGCACCTTCGAACTGCGCCGCGACGACGATCCGCAGCGGGCACCGACGCTCGAGCTGCGCTCGATCACGGCGGCAGCCGAGGTTTCGCCGGCGTCGATCCGGGTTCGCGACGGCAGGCTGTCGCTGTACGGCAACCCCGCGACGCTGGACGGCACCCTGGACGGCCGCAAGCCGTTCGGGCTGCAGGCCTCGGCGACGATCGGCTCGCAATTCGA
>CAZEIW010000224.1:0-20578 GCA_964512305.1 uncultured Burkholderiaceae bacterium
GCGCGCATCACGGACCAGCGCGTCGAGCCGGCCGAAATGCCTCCGGCCAGGTCGCAATGACGTTCGTCCGGCACGCGCCGCGGCCTCGCGTGCGGGCATGAGCGGTTCATGATCACGCTGCCTCCGCGCTTTCGCCACATCGTCATCGAGGGCCCGATCGGCGCAGGCAAGACCTCGCTCGCGCGCAAGCTCGCGGCCGCCACTGGCGCGCATGTGCTGCTCGAACAGCCGGGCGCCAATCCGTTTTTGGAGCGCTTCTATCGCGACAGCCGGCGCTATGCGCTGCCGACTCAACTGTTCTTCCTGTTCCAGCGCGTGCAGTTGCTGGACGGCCTGAAGCAGCTCGATCTGTTCCACAGCCTCGTGGTCGGCGACTTCCTGCTGGAAAAGGATCCGTTGTTCGCGCGCCTGACGCTGGCCGACGACGAGTTCCGCCTGTACCAGGCGATCCACGACCGGCTCGCGCCCCAGGCGCCGCCGCCCGACCTCGTGATCTACCTGCAGGCGCGTCCCGAGACGCTGCTTGGGCGCGTCGCGCAGCGCGCCAATCCGATCGAGGACGGAATCTCGGAGGCGTACCTGCGCGCGCTGTCCGAAGCCTATGCGCTGTTCTTCCACCACTTCGAGGCCGCGCCGGTGCTGATCGTCAACAGCGAGCACCTGAACCTCGCCGAGCGCGACGACGACTTGGAGCTGCTGCTGGAGCGCATCGAACGCATGCGCGGCCGGCGCGAGGTCTTCAGCGTCGGCGCCTGAGCGCGCGCGGGCGTGTCCAGGGCGCATTGTCTCTATAATCGCCTGCCCCCGACGGGACCCGCATGAAAGTCGTCCGAACCATCGAAGAGCTGCGCGACCAGCTGCACGGGCAGAACCGGATCGCCTTCGTGCCGACGATGGGCAATCTGCATGCGGCGCACCTGTCGCTGATGGAACTTGCCCGCCGCCACGGCGACCCCGTGGTGGCCTCGATCTTCGTCAACCGGCTGCAGTTCGGGCCGAACGAGGACTTCGACCGCTACCCGCGCACGCTGCTCGACGACATCGAGAAGCTGCAGCGGCAGAACCAGGTCTACGTGCTGTTCGCGCCCGACGAGCGCGAGATGTACCCCGAGCCGCAGAGCTACCGGATCAGCCCGCCGTCCGAGCTCGGCGACATCCTCGAGGGCGAATTCCGGCCCGGCTTCTTCGTCGGCGTGACCACCGTCGTGATGAAGCTTTTCTCGTGCGTGCGGCCCCGGGTCGCGGTGTTCGGCAAGAAGGACTATCAGCAGTGGATGATCGTGCGCGCCATGAGCCGGCAGTTCGCGCTGCCGACCGAGATCGTCCCGCACGAGACCGTTCGCGACGACGACGGCCTGGCGCTGTCGTCGCGCAACCGCTTTCTTAGCGAGGCGCAGCGGCGCGAGGCGCCGCGCATGTACCGGACCCTGACGGGGATCCGCGAGCAGGTCCGCGCCGGCGCGCACGACCTCGCGCGCCTCGAGGCGGAGGCGCGCCGCGAGCTGGCAGGCAACGGCTGGGAACCCGACTACATCTCCGTGCGCCGCCAGTCGGACCTCAAGGCGCCCACGCCCGGTCAGGTCGAGGCGGGAGAGGCGCTGGTCGTGCTGGCCGCCGCCAAGCTCGGGGCCACGCGGCTGATCGACAACGTCGAGATCTGAGCGCCGAAACCTCCCCTCTCCCACGAAGCGCGCGGGAGAGGAGCCCGGGTGAGGGCACGCCCCATGGAACCTCCCCTCTCCCGCGAAGCGGGAGAGGGGCCGGGGGTGAGGGCCGCGGGCCGTTTTCGGTGATAATCCCGCTCCCAGCCGGGATGGCGGAACTGGTAGACGCGCCGGACTCAAAATCCGGTTCTGGCAACAGAGTGTGGGTTCGATTCCCTCTCCCGGCACCAGCTAACATCTTTCCGCAAAGAAAGCCCGCTCAGAGGTGCCTGCCGACATCCATGGCTTGGTGGAGCACCCGAACGACCTCGATCTGCTGGTCCCCCCGGCGGTAGAAGATCAGGTGTCGGTTGACCTGTAGCTTCCGATAGCCGGTGCGGATGTGGTTGCAGGCCTCGCCCAGGTCGGGGAACTCGCGCAGGCTCTGAATGCCGTCATCGAGTTGCTCCAGGTACAGGTCCGCCTGACGCTCGCCCCACTGTTCGAACGAATACCGCCAAATCGCCTTCAGGTCGCTTTGGGCGCGGGGCCTGATGAAGATTTCAGGCATCGACAGGGTTCACCCCGGCCTCCTTGCGCGCTTCCCTGAGCACGTTCGCCATGACGAACGGCACGGGCTCGCCGCTGCCTTCACCGTCAATGAGCGCCTGGCGCAGCGTGGCGACCTTCTTTTCGTGCTCTTCCAGAAGCCTCATCGCGGCGCGGACGACCTCGCTCTTGGATTCGAAGCGCCCGGCCTTGATCTGCCTGGCGATGAAGCGCTCAAAGTGCTCGCCCAGAGTGACGCTAGTGTTTCTCGCCATGGTCAGAACCTCGAAAGGGTGTATTAGATTTTAATACGTTTCGACCGCGGTTGAGCTTGGCCTGGCGGCGCCGATTGTCTAGTCACGGTGCGCTGACCCTCACCCCGGCCCTCTCCCGCAAGCGGGAGAGGGGGAACTTCATCCGGGTAACACTTCGGTTCGGCAGCGTCCTACCGCGCAGACCCTAGATCCTCAACCCGCCCTGGTCGAAGAAATGGTCGCCCGGAATCGTCGTGTAGTCGTCGACTTCCTGGACCGTGTGCACGAGGTCGGGCAGCATCTTCTTGGCGCGCCAGGCATGCAGCCAGTCGCGCACTTCCCCGGGCCCCATGCGCGAAATCATCCGGTCGGCAAAGAGCAGTCCGGAGCGCAGCGCCGAGCACATGGACTTGTCCAGCGCGCGCTGCGCCTCGGTCATCATCGCGCCCAGATGCGCAAGGTCCGCGTCGCGGTCGTAGGCAGGCGTCTGGACCTCGCCCGTCAGGCGCGCATCGGTCTCCGCTTCGAACAGCTTCACCTGCGCCTGCGCCTCGACCTCCGCCAGGACCTGCGCAAGCGGCTCCTGACAGGAGCCGATCCAATCGCCCGCCTTCCTGCAAACCTGCGACAGCGACGCGAAGCGCTTGGTCTCCCATAGATTGATCGGCGTGTCCTGGCGCCAGTAGACGACATACTGGACCACAGGCCAGGGCAGGCTCGAGGGCAGGTGACGGCGCATCTTGGCCGGGTCGAAGGCCAGGTGCGTCAGTGCCCAGCTCATTTCGTGGATGCGCGGTCCCGCGCCGAAGGGGGAATCAGGCGGCCCGCCGGCGGCGAGCTGCGCCTGAAACGCCGGGTCCATCTTTCCGATGTCGTGCAGGAATCCCGCGACAAGCGCTCCGAGGCCCCAGTCCGCGTGCCGGGGATGGTGAGCCTCGACGTGCTTTCGCGCCACCAGCCCCACGAGCGCGCAGTGGTCAGCCAAAGGCTGCCTGGCGGCATTGGCGATGTAAACCGGCCGGGCGCCGGCACTGCTGGCTGCTTGTTGGCTGGTCGAAGTCACGGAAGAGCACTGCGGCAGAGGACTGCAAGAAGGCGCCGCCGGATTCGTCGCCCCGGCTGCAAAGCTTGGCATGCGCGACTGGACCGTATGGCGCGAAAAAGGCCGGGTACACCTGCCAACTCCATCACCGCGCCGTGGCACGGATGTCAGGACGGGTGCCGCTCATCGTATATTTCGGATGGGCTGCCTCGTGGTTCGCCGACCACCTCGTCCAATCCGGCCCTGCTCGACTCTTCCCGCACGCACTGCCACCAAGGAGACGGTCATGATCAAGGTAAGCGTCATGTATCCGAACACGCCGGGTGCGCGATTTGATCACGGGTACTACCGGGACAAGCACATGCCGATGTGCCAGGAGTTGTTCGGCAGCGCCTGCAAGCGGTACACGGTCGACAAGGGAATCGCCGGCGGGGCGCCGAACCTGCCGGCGACGTACGTGGCAATGTGTCACTTCTTCTTCGACTCGGTCCCCGAGTTCCAAGCCGCCTTCGCTCCGCACGCGAAGGCAATCCTGGAAGATGTTCCCAAATACACGGATCTGTCGCCGGTGATCCAGATCAGCGACGTCGTCGTCGGTTGACGAACGGCCCCTCGCAGATCGGCTGCGGGGGCCAAGCAGGGAGAGGGCCTCCGCGCGAGGACCGGGAGTCCAGGGAAATCGCCTGGACGCGCGGTCTCCTGGATTTGGGACGCAACCAACCGATACGGATGGTCGTCCCGCGCGACCGGAATCTTTAACGTCGCGCGGGGCCGTATGCGCTTTGCACGGAAAGCGCGCGGCGGAGAGCCCGATGACACGGGAAACGGACCGCGATCTGGCTGCGAAGCTCAAGGCCAAGCTGGCGTCGGAAGCCCTGCGCGGCGAGAAGACGCTGGAGGAACTCGCCACCGAATTCAACCGGATCGACGAGTGGACCAGGGACCTGGACCGCAACTCCGGTTTCACCCTTCCTCGATCCGACACGAGCCCCGGCGCGGCGCCGGCGGCGCCTAACCGGCCGATGCCGGCGAGGCTGCCGACGCCGCCACAGGCCCGGCCGGCGACGCTCAGGAGGCCGCGCCCGCCGACGCTGCGAACCGCGGGTCCGCCGACATTGCGGAAAACCCGCCCACCGACGCTGCCGGCGGCGACTTGCGAGCGGCCGATCGCCCCGACGTTACCCGCCCGCTCGAGGGTTCCAACGCTGCCGCTCCTGCCGGCATTCGACCTGCCGCAGGCCTTGCTCAAGTGGGCAGTGCGCCCGAAATCGCCGGCCTTGCCGAAAGCGATTCCCGAGGCCGTCCTCGAGGACGACTACTGGGCAGAACAGAGCCAGCAGGTTGCGAACCTCGAGACCGGCGGCGGCGCAGACGTCGGGGCCGCGAGGCCGTCGCGCAATCGGCGCTCGCCGCTCTGGCTGCGCAGATTCCTCGGGCTCTTCTTCGTCGGATGGCGTGAGAAGCGCCATGTCGCCAGGATCGCACGCGAGCTCCTGCAGCTCCATGCGCACGTCGCCGCAGCCCACCCCGGATTGAAGCGGCACGAACTGTACCGGCAGGTCGTGATGGCCCGGCAGGGCGGCACGCTGGCCGATGCCGACGAAATTCTCGAGCGCACCGCCGAGAGCTACGCCATGTGGCCCGTCGAGCGCCCGCTGACGTTTCGCGATGTCGTCCACTACATGGCGGTATCGGACTACCTCGCGTCCAACGACGGGATCGCGGCATGGACCCATCAGAACATGGGGCGCGTCGTGGCGTCGCTGGTGCCGGACGATCTTTAGCTGCTCGCTAGGCGGACTCCACCCGGTTCCGGCCGGCCTCCTTCGCCCGATACATGGCCACGTCGGCGCGGCCCAGGATGCTGTCGGGGGTGGCGTCCGCGGCGTCGATCTGCGTCACCCCGATGCTGACGGTGAAGGCGACGGATTCCTCCGCTGCCCGCGCGGGCGTTTCGGCGAGCAGGCGTCGAAGGCGCTCCGCGAACTGGCGGGCGCCGGCCCCGTCCGTGCCGATCAGCACGATCCCGAATTCCTCGCCGCCCAGGCGGCCGAACAGATCGACGCGCCGCAGGCACCCGCGGCAGACGTCGGCGAAGTGCCTCAGCACCGCGTCGCCGACCGCATGCCCACGCGTGTCGTTGATCGACTTGAAGCGGTCGATGTCGATCATCATCAGCGACGCGGCCTCGGAGAAGCGCCGAACGCGCGCCGCCTCCGTCTCCAACTGCTCCAGGAAGCAGCGCCGGTTCGCCACCCCCGTGAGCGCGTCCGTCGTCGCCAGGCGCACCAGCTCGATTTCGGTGGCCTTGCGCTCGGAGACATCCTTGCCGGTTCCGGTCACCCGCAGGGCGCGGCCGTCGGCGGTCCGCTCGACCGCCATGCCGCGGGCCAGGACCCAGACCCAGCGGCCGTCCTTGTGCCGCATCCGCACCTCGGACTCCAGCTGTGGCGTCTCGCCCTTCAGATGGCGTATCAGCGCGCTGCGGGCCGCGCCGACGTCGTCGGGATGGATCAGCGCTGCCAGCGCTGACGAATCGAAAGCGATCTCGTCGGGCTCGTAGCCGAGCAGGTTCGTCCACCCGCCGCCGAGGACCAGCCGGTCGGTGCGGGCATCCCAGTCGGTCAGGGCCAGGTCCGAACCCACCAGCGACAGGGCGAGACGCTCCTCGGCCTCGCGCCGGTGTATGGACCCCGTGCCCAGCAGCAGCAAGGCTCCGAGCACGCCCGAGGCGAACAATCCGACCACGAGGAACGTCCAGCTCTTCCATCCGCGGTGGCTGGCCATGTAGGTCGCCGAGGGCTGCGTTAAAAGCCGGTAGGCGCGGGTGCCGTACGTGAGGGTCCGTTCGAAGCCGGGACCCGAACGCGCGCCCTCCTCCGCGGAATGCACGTCTTCCTCCACGCCGAAGATCCTCTGTTGCGAGGCGACGTCGATCAGGACGACTTGCATCGCCGAGCGGCCCGCGGGCAGCAGCTGTTCGACGAAGTCGCCCACCCTCAGGACGGTGAGTGCCACGCCCGGGGCGTTTCCACCCTCATTCACGCGCAGCGTCAGGAGAATGCCGGACTGCCGCTCCTTCTCCTGCGCCAGTTTCAGGGGCGGCGAGGCGATCGGAAGGCCGGTCTCCGCGGTTTTGGACAGCGTCGACCTGCGATCGGCGGTCGATGCCAGATCGAACCCGACGATCGGCCGATTGACCTCGAACGGCTCGACGTAGACGACGGGATAGTAGTCGGGACGGTCGCCCGCCGCCGTCAGCCGCCCGGTAGCGTCGAGCTCGCGGATGCGAAAGTCCGGAAATTCTGCCCGCAGACCAGACTCGAAGCGCGCGCGCTGCGCGCCGGAGACCCACGGCGCCCACTCGATCGCCCGCACCATCGGCATGCGATCCTTGAACGCGTCGACGAAGCGGCGGAACCGTTCGCGCGAGACGGGCCGCGCGGGATCGTTCGAGAGAAACCCGACGATCTGCTTGAGCAGCAGCTCCTGCTCCTCGAAACGGCTCTGGATCAGATCGGAGAACAGCTGCGAGTCCGACTCGAACTCGACGAGCGACTCCTGGTACTCCCATTTGCTGGTGTTGACGAAGGCGAAGACGACCAGCGCAAGCGTCACGAGCATCGGAACGGCGACGGTGAGCGTCTTGCTCCGCCACAGTGCCCGCGGCTCCCCGGCGATCACCAGGATCATCGGCAGCAGCACGATGACGCCCAGGGTGTCGCCGATCCACCATGTGAGCCAGTTCACCGCGACGCTCGCGGCATCCAGCGCGCCCAGCGCCGTGAGGCCGCCGACCGACAGCGTCGCGCTGACCAGGCAGATGGCAGGCGCCAGGAGCAGGAACTTGAGCACCTCCCCCGCGTGGTCGAAAGAAGTGGGGTAGCCGACGAAGCGCCTCAGGCACCAGCCGCCCAGGGCCGCCTGCAGCACGGACGCGAGCGCAATCGTGACGGCCGCGGCCACGCCGGCGACCGCAACCGGATGCGCCGGCGAGTATCCGACCCACAGGTTGAGCAGCGCCGAACCCAGGAAGATCCACGGCCACGCGCGCCTGCCGCTGATGAACGCCGCCGCGACCGCGATGCCGGCGGGAGGAAAGATCGCCGACGCATAGCCGGGCGGCAGCGCGAGCGCCAGCGAAAGCTTGCCGGTGAGGATGTAGGCGGCGGCGAGCACCCAGCCGCTTCCGAGCACGGCTTGCGCGGCTGTCTTCCTCGAGGACCCTGATGCGATTGCCACGGTCTGCGCCCGCTTGGTGTCGTATAGACTATTCGAACCCTTCCCACAGACCGCATTCTGGCGCATACATGCGCAGCCATGGCCGGTCAAGCCATGCAACGCGATCTCACCGTCTCGGACTTCGATTTCGAGCTGCCGCCGGAGCTGATCGCGCAGCGGCCGCTTGCCGAGCGCGCCGCGAGCCGGCTGTTGCACGTGCGTCCCGACGGCCTGGATGACCGCCGCTTCATCGACCTGGCAGGGCTGCTCGACGCGGGCGACGTGCTGGTGATCAACGACACGCGCGTGATCAAGGCGCGCCTCATGGGCAGCAAGGCAAGCGGCGGCCGCGTCGAGGCGCTGATCGAGCGCATGCTGCCGCCGCGGCGCGCGCTCGCGCTGCTGCGCGCGAGCCATCCGCCGCGCCCGGGCACGCGGCTGCGATTCAGCGCCCCTCCCCTCTCCCGCCACGCCCTTCGGGCGGCTTGCCAGCCAGCGGCAGAGGGGCCGGGGGTGAGGGCGTCGGCCGAGGCCGTGCATGCCGAGGCCGAAGTGCTCCGGCGCGAGGACGACCTCTTCGAGCTCGTGTTCGACTCCGACGTGGCGCCGCTGCTCGAGCGCCTCGGGCAGGTTCCGCTGCCCCCCTACGTCGCGCGCCCGCCCGACCACGACGACGAGGCGCGCTACCAGACCGTGTTCGCGCGCGAAAATGGCGCGGTCGCGGCGCCCACGGCCGGATTGCATCTGACCGAGGCGCTGCTGGCGCGCATGCGCGCGCGCGGCATCGCCGTTGCACCGCTCACGCTGCACGTCGGCGCCGGCACCTTCCAGCCGGTGCGCGTCGAGCGCATCGCCAAGCACCGGATGCACGCCGAACGCTACGCGATCCCGGAGGCCACCGCGGCGGCGGTGAACGCCGCCCGGGCCGCGGGCCGGCGCGTGGCGGCCGTGGGCACGACCAGCTTGCGCGCGCTCGAGTCGGGCGCGCGCGACGGCGGCGACGGCCAGGTGAAGGCGGGCAGCGGCGAAACGCGCCTGTTCATCACGCCGGGCTACCGCTTCCAGGTCGTCGACCGGCTGGTCACCAATTTCCACCTGCCGCGCTCGACGCTGCTGATGCTGGTGTCGGCCTTCGCCGGCATCGAGCGCATCCGCGCCGCCTATGCGCATGCGGTGCGCGAGCGCTACCGGTTCTTCAGTTACGGCGACGCGATGCTGCTGGAGCGCGCGCCGTGAACGAGGGGCCCGGGCCCGGCCGCCTTGCCACGGCCACGGTGGGCGTCCACGCGGTCGGCTTCGAACTGGCGGCGCTGGACGGGCGCGCGCGCCGCGGCCGGCTGCGCCTGCCGCACGGCGTGATCGATACGCCGGCGTTCATGCCGGTCGGCACCTACGGCTCGGTCAAGGCGATGGCGCCGCAGGAGCTCGAGGCGCTGGGCGCGCAGATCGTGCTGGGGAATACGTTCCATCTGTGGCTGCGCCCCGGGACCGAGGTCGTGCGGGCGCACGCGGGGCTGCACCGCTTCATGGGCTGGCACGGCCCGATCCTGACCGATTCGGGCGGCTTCCAGGTGTTCTCGCTGGGCGCGCTGCGCAAGGTGGGCGAGGAAGGCGTGCGCTTCCGCTCGCCGGTCGACGGTGCCGCGCTGCTGCTCACGCCCGAGGAATCGATCCGGGTCCAGACCGTGCTCGATGCGGATGTGGCGATGGTCTTCGACGAATGCACGCCTTACTGGGTCGGCCCGCGCGACGGCGGCCGGCCGGCGACCGAGCGCGAGGCGTCCGAGTCGATGCTGCTGTCGGCGCGCTGGGCGCGCCGCTGCCGCGACGAATTCGACCGCCTCGGCAACCGCAACGCGCTGTTCGGCATCGTGCAGGGCGGCATGTTCGCCGGGCTGCGCGACGAATCGGCAGCCGCGCTCGCCGCGGTCGGGTTCGACGGCTATGCGATCGGCGGCCTGTCCGTGGGCGAGCCCAAGCCCGAGATGCTGCGGATCATGGAACACACCGCCGCGCGGCTGCCCGCGGGAAGCCCGCGCTACCTGATGGGAGTGGGCACGCCGGAGGACCTGCTGGCGGCGATCGGGGCCGGCATCGACATGTTCGACTGCGTGCTGCCGACGCGCAACGCGCGCAACGGCTGGCTCTTCACGCGCCGCGGCGACATCAAGATCCGCAATGCGCGGCACCGCGAGGCGGCCGAGCCGCTCGACCCGGATTGCGCCTGCTACGCCTGCCGCAACTTCACGCGCGCCTACCTGCACCATCTGCAACGGGTCAACGAGATCCTCGGCGCGCGCCTGAACACGATCCACAACCTCCACTACTACCTGGACCTGATGCGGCGCGCGCGCG
This sequence comes from uncultured Burkholderiaceae bacterium, assembly GCA_964512305.1. Lineage (GTDB taxonomy): Bacteria > Pseudomonadota > Gammaproteobacteria > Burkholderiales > Burkholderiaceae_F > CAZEIW01. Next base: position 10,065 of record CAZEIW010000224.1, read on the forward strand.
CGGCGATCGAGCGGGGCGAGTTCGAAGCGTTCGCGCGGGCGGAGGTCGAGGCGCGCCGCTCGGGGGAACCGGTCTGATCCGATCGGTGGCGCTGTACCCATGCGCCGACCCTCGGGGCAAGCCCCGGAGGGCAGGCGTGGATGGCCGGGACAAGCCCGGCCATGACACTAATTAACGGCAAGCCCTGAACCGGCGTCATCCCCGGGCTTGTCCCGGGGGACGTGGATGGCCGGGACAAGCCCGGCCATGACACTAATTAACGGCAAACCCTGAACCGGCGTCATCCCCGAGCTTGTCCCGGGGGACGTGGATGGCCGGGACAAGCCCGGCCATGACACTAATTGACGGCAAACCCTGAACCGGCGTCATCCCCGGGCTTGTCCCGGGGATCCACGTCGGCGCAGGCCGAAGGCGCCTCGCTATAATGCACGGTTTGTCCGAGCCAGCTAGCAACAAGACCCAACCCAAGCCGTTCCCGGAGCCCCACATGTTCTTCATTTCCGACGCCTACGCGCAGGGTGCAGGCGCGAGCGAGCCGGGCTATATGCCGCTCGTGTTCATCGCGCTGATGTTCGTCGTGTTCTACTTCATGCTGATCCGCCCGCAGGCGAAGCGGCAGAAGGAGCACAAGGCGATGGTCGAGGCGCTGAGCAAGGGCGACGAGGTCGTCACCGGCGGCGGCCTGGTCGGGCGCGTGACCGAGATGTCGGACCAGTACATCACGCTGCAGGTGGCGAGCGTCGGCGGCCAGCCGGTCTCGGTGTCGGTGCAGCGCTCGGCCGTGCAGACGCTTCTCCCGAAAGGGACGATGAAGTCGCTGTAGGGACGCTGCAGGCCGAAATCCCGTGGACCGCCGATGAACCGCTACCCGCTCTGGAAGTACCTGATCATCATCGCCGCGCTGGTGCTGGGCGCGGTCTACACGGTGCCCAACTTCTTCGGCGAGTCGCCGGCCGTGCAAATCGCCTCGATCAAGGCGACCGTGCATGCCGACACCACGCTGATGACCCGCGTCGAGCAGATCCTGCACGACGCCGGCGTCGAGCAGCAGGGGCTCACGCTGGACACGATCGGCCTCAACCCGACGGTGCGGGTGCGCTTCAAGGACACCGACACGCAGAACCGCGCGCGCGAGCTGCTCGACAAGGAGCTCAACACGGGAGCGGCCAACGACCCCACGTACATCGTGGCCCCGAACCTCGTGTCGCGCACGCCCGGGTGGCTGCAGCAGCTGCACGCGCTGCCGATGTACCTCGGGCTCGATCTGCGCGGCGGCGTGCACTTCCTGATGCAGGTCGACCTCGAGGAGGCGGTGCACAAGCGGCTCCAGGGCTTCGAAGGCGACCTGCGCAGCCTGCTGCGCGACAAGGACATCCGCTACGGCGGCATCACGCTCGCCGGCGAGCAGCTCGAGGTCCGCTTCCGCGATGCCGAGACCCGCACCCAGGCCGAGAGCGCGATCGCCGACGGCCTGCGCGACCTCGCGGTGCGCGAGGACAACACCGGCGGCGAGCCCCTTCTGGTGGCGACCATGACGCCGGCGGCGCTCAAGGCGGTGCAGGACAACGCGCTGAAGCAGAACATCACGACGCTGCACAACCGCATCAACGAGCTCGGCGTCGCCGAGCCGGTGATCCAGCAGCAGGGCACCGACCGCGTCGTGGTCGAACTGCCGGGCGTCCAGGACACCGCGCGGGCCAAGGACATCATCGGCCGCACGGCGACGCTCGAGTCGCGCCTGGTCGACACCTCGCCCGAAGCGCTGGCCGCGGTGCGCGGGGGTCCGGTGCCGTTCGGCTCGGAGCTGTTCACGGTCGGGCGCGGCGCGCCGGTCGTGCTGAAGAAGGAGGTGATCTTCTCGGGCCAGCAGCTGCAGGGCGCGCAGGCGACCTTCGACGAACGCCAGCTGCCCGCGGTGGCGATCGAGCTCAACGAGTCGGCCGGGCGGATCATGCGGCAGGTCACCCGCGCGAACCTCAAGAAGCCGATGGCCGTGGTGCTGTTCGAGAAGGGCCGCGGCGAGGTCCTGACGGTGGCGACGATCCAGTCGGAGTTCGGCTCGCGCTTCCAGATCACGGGGCTCGGCACGACGCAGATCGCCAACGACCTGGCGCTGCTGCTGCGCGCGGGCGCGCTCGCGGCGCCGATGCAGATCATCGAGGAACGCCTGATCGGACCCAGCCTGGGCGCCGAGAACATCGCGGCCGGCTTCAAGTCGACCGTCTACGGCTTCTGCGCGATATCGGCGTTCATGGCGGTGTACTACGTGGTGTTCGGCATCGTGTCGGTGCTGTCGCTGGCGATCAACCTGATGCTGCTGGTGGCGCTGCTCTCGATGCTGCAGGCCACTTTGACGCTGCCAGGCATCGCGGCCATCGCGTTCACGCTCGGCATGGCGATCGACGCCAACGTGCTGATCAACGAGCGCATCCGCGAGGAGCTGCGCAAGGGCGCGCAGCCGCAGCAGGCGATCGCGCACGGATACGAGCGCGCCTTCGCGACCATCCTCGACTCCAACGTCACGACCCTGATCGCCGGCATCTTCCTGTTCATGCTCGGCTCGGGGCCGGTGCGCGGCTTCGCGGTCGTGCACTGCCTGGGCATCATGACCTCGATCTTCTCGGCGGTGTTCATCTCGCGCGGCGTCGTCAACCTGCTGTACGGCTCGCGCCGCCGGCTGCAGTCGATCGCGATCGGCCAGATCTGGCGGCCGGCCGGTGCCGGCGGATGACGCGCCGGTCGAGGCCTCGGCCGCGTCGAATGGCGGCACGCGCTGAGGCCGGCCTGCAAGCCTGACTGTCACTTATCCAAGAGCCACCACCATGGAATTTTTCCGGATCAGCCGAACCATTCCGTTCATGCGGTATGCGCTGATCTTCAACATCATCTCGCTGGTGACGTTCCTGATCGCGGTCGGCTTCCTGATCTTCCGCGGACTGAACCTGTCGATCGAGTTCACCGGCGGCACCGTGATGGAGGTCTCCTTCAAGGCGCCGGCCGACCTCGAGAAGGTGCGCGCCGCGATCGCCCGCAACGACTGGGGCGACTTCCAGGTGCAGAGCTTCGGTTCGGCCGAAGACGTGCTGATCAGGCTGCCCGCGCGCCCCGGGTTTTCCTCCGGCCAGCAGGCGGAGATCGCGTTCTCGGCGCTGACCGCGGAGCCGGCGGCGGGCGAGGCGCCGGCCTGCGCCGACCTGCACGCGGCCTACGCGAAGTTCGTGCAGCTGCCGCAGAAGGACCGCACGCCGGAGGCCTCCGCGCCCGTGCAGGACCTGCAGAAGAAGCTCGCCGGCCAGTGCACGGAGATGCGCCGGGTCGAGTTCGTTGGTCCTCAGGTCGGCTCCGAGCTGGCGCAGGACGGCGCGATTGCGCTGCTCATGGTCTGCGTCGGCATCATGATCTACCTGGCGTTCCGGTTCGAAAAGAAATTCTCGGTCGCGGCGATCATCGCCAACCTGCACGACGTCGTGCTGGTGATCGGGATGTTCTCGATCTTCCGCTGGGAGTTCTCGCTGCCGGTTCTTGCCGCGGTGCTGGCGGTGCTGGGCTACTCGGTCAACGAGTCCGTGATCATCTTCGACCGGGTGCGCGAACACTTCCGCACGATGCGCAAGGCGAGCGTGGTCGAGGTCATCGATTCGGCGATCACGGCGACGATTTCGCGCACGATCATCACGCACGGCGCGACGCTGACGATGACGATCACGATGCTGCTGTTCGGGGGCCCGGCGCTGCACTACTTCGCGCTTGCCCTCACGCTCGGCATCATGTTCGGCGTCTACTCGTCGGTGTTCGTCGCGGCGGCGATCGCGAAGTACCTCGGCGTCAAGCGCAGCGACCTGGTGAAGCCCGTCAAGGACGAGCGGCAGGCGACGCCGTAGGGCACGTGGCACGCCAGTAGCCAACGTCATCCCCGGGCGAAGTCCCGGGGATCCACGCCTGCCCTCAGGGGCCTGCCCCGAGGGTCGGCGAAGGACGAAGCGCTTCCAGCCCGCGCCGACGTGGATGGCCGGGACAAGCCCGGCCATGACAGCTCAACTCGCAAACCCAAAGCAAATGTCATCCCCGGGCTCGTCCCGGGGATCCACGCCTGCCCTCAGGGGCCTGCCCCGAGGGTCGGTGCAGGACTAAGCGGTGAGACCCGCGGAAACCGGCTACTTGCCGGATTCGGCCGCCGTCATCTCCTGATACTGCTGCGGCGTCAGGTGGGGCAGTTCCTGCAGGAAGGCCACGATGGCCCAGGCGTCGGCCGGCTTGTACTTGTTCTCCCACGACGGCATTCCCGTCATCTTGATGCCGTGCATGACGACCCAGTAGTACTCGCCTGCCGAGGGCCGGTCGGGGTCCTCGCCGAACAGCTTGGGTGGTTGGGGATTCAGGCCCTTGCCGGTCGGCCCCGGATAGTTTCCGGGCGCGCCGTGGCAGGTCTGGCAGTCGTCGCGATAATGGCCCGCGCCGCGGCGGACGTTCTGCGGGTTCGCCAGGTCGCCCGGCTCGGCGAGGCCCGCCGCGTGCGCCTCGACCGATCGATCGCGCGCGGTCTCGAGCAGCCAGGCGACAACGGCATTGTCAGGAATCGTCGCCGAGACGTCGTAAGCACCCGAGTACGCGTACGCAAGTGCCGCAACGACGACCACCACCACGAACGAGGCGATCGCGATCAGCGCGCTTTTCATCGAAGCTCCTCTTCGTTTCCCGTTCGAATCGTACCGCGAGCAGGACGCGTTTCGCTGAGTGCTTTACTCGGCATTGCACGCCTCTTACGAGCCGCGGCGCCTGTGGATAACCCGGTCGCATGCACCGGGCCGCGGCGCCCGTCGCCATCCCTTGCGATTCGTCGTCACCGGCAGCGATCCGTCGCTCTAGGCTGACGCGCGCCGTGTCGCTCGCGATAGTGGCGCCGTCCCAAGCCGATCAAAGGAGCGCCAGATGCGAGTCTCGACCGGGATCTCACCGCCTATTTCGAGGCGGATTGCGACCTTGACGCTGTTGGCCGGATTCGCCGCAACCGGCCTGGCCCTGATGCAGCCGTGCCGGGCGGATACCCCGGCCGACGCGATCGCGCACGCACAGGCCGACTTCGACCGCGGCCGCGGCGGCGACACCGCCGCGCTCGATCGCGCGGCCGACGCTTTCAAGGATCTGTCGATGAAGGATCCCGCGAACCCGCTGCTGCTCGCGTACTTCGGTGCCGCGACGACGCTGCAGGCGAAGAACGCCTGGGCGCCGTGGAACAAGATGAAGTACGCCGAGGGCGGCCTCGGCTCGCTCGACAAGGCGCTCGCGCTGCTGCAGCCCGACGATGACCGCAGGGTCGTCGGCGGCCTGCCGGTCGGCCTTGGCACGCGGATGCTCGCCGTCACCACCTTCCTGTCCGTGCCCGACATGTTCCACCGCTTCGAGACCGGAAAGGACGTGCTGCGGCAGGCGCTGGCCGCCCCTGCGTTCCCCTCCGCGGCGCCCGCACTGCGTGCGCAGTTGATGATGCAGTCCGCATTGGTGGCGCAAAAGGAAGACCGGCGCGACGCGGAGCTTGCGCAGCTCAAGCAGGTCGTCGCGCTTGCGCCGGGCACGCCGGTGGCGCAGCGGGCCGCGACCCGGCTGAAGGAGCTCGGGCAATGAGCTCGGCCGCGGTCCAACGCTATCCGGCGCGCGTGCCGCAGGCGGCCGTGCTCGCGCTCGAGGGCGTGCACAAGTCCTACGGCAGCGGCGCGGCACAGGTGCGGGCGCTGCGCGGCATCGACCTCGCGGTCGCGCCCGGCGAGCTGCTGGCGCTGAAGGGACCCTCGGGCAGCGGCAAGAGCACGCTGCTCAACATCTGCGGGCTTCTGACCGGCCCCGACGCGGGCCGCGTGCACTTCGACGGCACCGATGCGACCGGCCTGTCGATGCGGGCCCAGACCCTGCTGCGGCGCGAAAAGATCGGCTTCGTGTTCCAGAGCTTCAACCTGGTGCCGGTGATGACCGCCTTCGAGAACGTCGAATATCCGCTGCTGCTCGCGGGCGTCGGCACCTCCGAGCGGCGCGAGCGGGTCGAAGGCATCCTGGGCAAGCTCGGCCTCGCCGGGCTTGGCAAGCGGCGGCCCGACGAGCTGTCGGGCGGCCAGCGCCAGCGCGTCGCGATCGCGCGTGCGCTGGTCAAGCGGCCGCACCTGGTGATCGCCGACGAACCGACCGCCAATCTGGACAGCACGACCGCGACCCAGATCATCGACCTGATGCACGCCGCGGTCGCCGAGGACCGCGCGAGCTTCCTGGTGGCCACGCACGACCCGGCGATGGCCGCGCGCTGCACGCGCGTGCTCGAACTGCACGACGGAGCCCTGCAATGAACTCGCTCGTGTTCGCGGTGAAGAACGTCCAGCGCAATCGGCGCCGCTCGCTGATCACGCTCGCGATCGGGGCGGTCGGCACCGCGGCGGTGCTGATCGGCGGCGGATTCGCCCTCTACACGTACGAGGCGCTGCGCGACGCGTCCGCGCGCGACACCGGCCACGTGATCGTCGCGGCCGAGGGCTACTTCGATCACGACGAGGACAAGCCGATGCAATACGGCATGTCCGATTACGCGGAGCTGCGCGCCCGCCTGCTGCGCGACCCGCGCGTGCGCGCCGTGCTGCCGCACGTCGCGCTGTCCGGGCTGCTCAGCAACGGCGACAAGTCGGCGGTCGTGATCGGCCGCGGGCTCGACCCGGCCGACGAGTTCCACGTCAAGGGGCCGTTCCTGAAGGTGGCCGAGGGCGAGGTGCTGAGCGCGCACCCCGAGGCCGGCGCGCCGCCCGAAATCCTGCTCGGCCGGGACCTTGCGCGCTCGATGAACGCCCACCCGGGCAGCGGGCTGACGCTGCTTTCGACGACCACCGAGGGCGCGCTCAACGCGATCGACGTCCAGGTCAAGGGCGTCGTGTCGGTGGGCGTGCCGGACATCGACAAGCGCCTCGTGCTGGTGACCCTCGCGACCGCGCAGTCGCTGCTGCTGACCGACAAGGTGAGCTCGGTCTCGGTCCACTTGGTCGACACCGCCCAGACCGATGCGGTGGCCGCCGACGTGGCGCACGGGCCGCTGTCCGGCGACGGCCAGGGATCGGCCCGTCACTCGGTGCAGACCTGGCTCGACCAGGCCTTCTTCTACCAGGCCGTGCGCGCGCTCTACAACCGCATCTTCGGGCTGCTGGGCGCCATTATCGTGATGATCGTCGCCTTCTCGGTCTTCAACACGATCGCGATGGCGGTGGTCGAGCGCACGCGCGAGATCGGCACGCAGCGCGCGCTCGGCGCGCTGCCGTCGCAGATCGTCGGCGAGTTCGCGCTCGAGGGGCTCGTGATCGGCGCCGCCGGCGCCGTGATCGGCGCGCTGCTGTGCGGCGTTGCCTCGATGTCGTTCGATCTCCTCGGCGCGCAGATGCCGCCGCCGCCCGGGCGCTCCGAGGGCTACCCGCTGCACATCAACCTGGATCCCGCGCTGCTCGCGCTGACGCTGCTGCTCGTGGTCGCGCTGTCGATCGCGGCGGCCTGGTTCGCCAGCCGCCGGGCCGCCAATCGTCCGATCGTGGAGGCACTGACCCATGTCTGATCGTTCCCGCAAGGCGGCGCGCCTGACGGCGCTTGCGCTCCTGCCGCTCGTGCTTGCCGCAACGCTGACGGGCGGCGCGCGCGCCGCCGACGTCAAGGCGCTGCTCAAGACCGCCGATGAATACCGGCTCGCCTCGGACCAGGTCCAGGTCGACACGCAGATCAAGTTCTTCAAGTCGGGCACGCTCGACAAGGAGCGCCTGTATCGCGTGCTGGTCAAGCCCGACCGCAGGTCGCTGGTCGTGTCGCAGTCGCCGGCGGAAAAGGGCCAGAAGGTCCTGATGCTGGCCGACGACTTCTGGATCGTCCTGCCCTCGAGCCAGCGCCCGATCCGGATCACGCCGATGCAGAAGTTGCTCGGCGACGCATCGGCGGGCGATATCGCCAGCATGACGTGGAGCGAGGACTACGACGGAACCGTCGCGGGCGATGCCCAGATCGCGGGCAAGCCCTGCCTGAAGCTGGATCTCGTCTCGCAGCACAAGGGCACGACCTATCGGCGGATCGTGCTGTTCCTGTCCAAGCCGGCCGCCGAGCCGGTGTTCGCCGAGCTCTACGTCGCGTCGGACAAGATGGCCAAGGAGGCGACGTTCGAGATGGGCCAGCTCGAAGGGCAGCGCCGCGTCGTGTCGATGAGCCTGACGGACAAGATCCAGGGCGGCCGCGTGACTGAGATCCGCTACCTGGCGCAGCGGCCGCGGACCGTGCCGGAGGAGTACTTCAACCCGATGTATCTGACGCATAACGAGTTGAAGTGACGCTGGTGCGGCTCCGAGATGAACGCTCCTGTCTTGACCCGGTTATCTGCGCAGCTGTGCCTTGCGCCGACGTGGATCCCCGGGACTTCGCCCGGGGATGACGCCCACCATTTCCGTGCCGCTAGTACACGTCATGGCCGGGCTTGTCCCGGCCATCCACGTCGGCGCACGGCACTGCGCTACACCATCGCTGCGAGTCTCCTAACCGCCAGCTTCGCCGCCTTCGCCGCGGATGAGCCGACCCCCGTTGACACCGCCTCGCCTGACCTTTCCGTCGCCGTGCGCGCCATCCCCGAGGTCCATCACGCCTACCCTGCCAGCCCGTATGCGCCCGCCGATGCGATCACGGGCCAGGGATACGACCGCCTGGTCGACCAGATCGAACTTCGCGCCCACGGCGGCGGCTTCAGCCTGGTATGGACCGGCAGCGCCGTGGCGCAGCAGAACGCGGCGCCTGCCTATAGCGGGACTTTGAACGAGGCCTATCACGACTCGGAATGGCGCGGCGCGCACTGGTCGATCGGCAAGAAGGCGATGAGCTGGGACGTCGGTCTCGCGTTCCGCCCGCTCGATGTCGTGCAGCAGGAGGACCGCCGCGCCCTGTACACGTTCGCGCTCGATGGCATTGCGGTGATCGCGGCCGAGGTCCTCGACGCCGACTCCGCCTGGACCGTGCTGGTGGCGAACCCGGGAAGCGGCGAGGCCCGGGCGGCGCGCGACGACGGCTCGGTCGCGGCGCGCTACTACCGGCGCATCGGCAGCCTCGACTGGTACGCGGTGTCGCGCCTGAGCCGCCGCGATCGCGCCCAGGCGGGCAGCTCGTTCTCCTGGGTCGCCAACGAGAGTCTCGAGTGGCACGGTTCCCTGCTCTACCAGCGCCGCTCCGAGAAGAACTTCAACTCCCTCGCGCTCACGCCGGGCGCGCCGCCGCTGTCCGCATCGGATCCGACCGTCGTGCGCGAGGACTTCAACGCCGTGCTGGCGCTCGCCGGCGGCACGTGGACCAACGAAGCCGGATGGTCGTTCATCGCCGAAGGCTGGTACGACGGCACCGCGTATCGCAAGTCCGACTGGGACGCGCTGCGGGCGCTGACCGCGCGCCAGCTGGCGCTGCGCGGCCGCCCCGGGGTGCCGGAACTGGCGATCGACGGCAATCTCGCCTACAGTACCCGCTACTATCAGTATTCCAATCTGCTGCGGGAAAACCTGCTCGCGCGCGTGTCGGTCAAGATCGAGAAGTTCACGCCATCCCTGGACGTGCTCGCCACGCCGCGCGACGGCGGCCTGGTGGCGACGGCGTCGTGCGGCTACGAGGGCGATCGCAGCCGGGTCGACGCCGGCCTGCGCGTGCTCGGCGGCCGGGCCGACTCGGCCTATCGGCGCGCCCCCGAGAGCCGCGTGTTCTACATCGCGGGCTCGTTCTTCCTGCGTTAGCGAGCCGATGCCGGACCCCGCTTTGCATGGGGCGCACGCCGGGGCGCACGAGGTTCCGGGGACGGCGCCCGCGAACCTGCGCGGCGCGATCGCGGCGGCCGGCCCCTCGCTGGTCCGCGTGCTGGTCGTCAACACGCTGATCGGGCTCTTCCTGCATCTCGCGCTCGGGGGCTCGATCGCGCTGAACCAGATCTACTCGCACGCGATCGGGCTGTCGATCTTCACGATCGCCTTCGTGCTGAGCTGCTGGTCCGGATACAAGCGTCCCAGCGGCAAGGCGATGCTGATCGCCGTCCCGGTCGGCGCGATCACCGGGGTGCTGCTGGCGCGCTGGGTGACAAACACCGAAACGTTCGTCTCCGGGCAGGAATCGTCGCGGATGCTGCTCACCTCGGTCGCGCTCGCGCTCGCGATCGGTGCCGCCGCCTCGTACTACTTCTACGCCCGCAGCCTGCTCATCGAGCGCGAGGCCCAGCTCAAGGAGGCGGAGCTCGCGCGCGCGCTTGGCCGCCAGCAGCTGAGCGAAGCGCAGTTGAAGATGCTGCAGGCGCAGATCGAGCCGCATTTCCTGTTCAACACGCTCTCCAACGTGCTGAACCTGATCGACGACGAGCCGGCGACGGCCAAGACGATGCTCACGGACCTGACCCGGCTGCTGCGCCGCTCGCTGCAACGCGCGCGCGCCGACCGGATCGCGCTCGCCGACGAGTTCGCCGACATCGGTGCATACCTCGACATCCAGTCGCACCG
>CAZEIW010000225.1:0-3716 GCA_964512305.1 uncultured Burkholderiaceae bacterium
AGCACCTGCGCGCCTTTGGCGGCCATCGCCTCGGCCAGGATGCCGCCGCCGCAGCCGACGTCGAGCACGCGCTTGCCGGCCAGTCCGACGTGGCGCTCGATCCAGCCCAGCCGCAGCGGGTTGATCTCGTGCAGCGGCCTGAAGGAGCCGGCCGGGTCCCACCACCGGTGGGCGAGGTCGCTGAATTTCTTCAGTTCGGCAGGGTCGACGTTCATCACGGGTGCAAGAAGTCCGGTCGGCAAGGGTCCGGGCGGCAGCGCCGAGCCCGCACGGCTATCGTACCGCGCAGGCCGACTGCACCGGCGCCCGGCCGCTCAGCCAGCGAGCCGGCGCGCTTCGGAACGCGCCAAGAAAACGCCCCGCCGAAGCGGGGCATTCCCAGGGCTCCGGCCCGATCAACGCTGGACGGTGCGGCTCCCGGCCAGCTCGACCTCCACGCGCCGGTTCTTGGCCCGGCCCTCCGCGGTTTTGTTGTCCGCCACCGGCTGGCGCTTGCCCGCGCCGGCCGTGTGCAGCTTGTCGGCGGCTATGCCCTTGCTCACCAGGTAGGCCTTGACGGCCTCGGCCCGCTTCAGCGACAGCTTGTCGTTGTAGGCGTCGCCACCGACCGAATCGGTATGCCCGGTGACCTGGATCGAGTCGACCTCGGTGTTGGCGAGCTTCGCGACCAGCCCGTCGAGCGCTTCCTTGCCGCCCGGCTTGAGCACCGCGCTATCGAAATCGAAGGTTTCGTCGGCGGTCAGCGTCACCTTTTCCTGCACGGTCTGACGCACCGGCGGGGGTGGCGGCGGCGGAGGCGGCGGCGGGGCTGCCGGTGGTGGCGGGGGTGGCGGCGGCGGAGGTGGCGGCGGCGGGGGCGGAGGAGGAGGCGGCGGCGGCGGAGGCGGCGGCATCGCCGACGGATCGCAGTCAGGCAGCGCCAGGGCCGGTGTCCAGTACCCCATGCGCCAGCAGATGCCGTAATTGTTCTGGACCACGTACCCGCCCGGGTTGAGCTCGTACCCGGTGTTGTTCGGGTTGCCCATGATGTCCTTGGCCACTGCGACCATCGGACCGGCGGCGCAAAGCGCCGACGCGACCAAGCAGGCGAGCCTCAGGTTGCGCTTCATTCTTCGTCCTTTCTTGGGGAGAAACTCGACCGCGACGATACGCGGACGCCTTCAGCACCGCATGGGCGGGATCAAGCGTTCAGCTTGCGCCTTTGCGCTACTTGCTACTTGAGAGTGCGCTCCAGGCGCTGGCGGATCTGATTCTGCCACGGCGCGGTCGCGGCCAGGATTTCAGCGCCGGGGTCATGGCCGGCGGCGTCGAGCAACTGACGGGTCTGAACCGCGTGCCGGCCCGCGACCCAGACGTCGGTCACGTTCTCCCGCCCGGCGCAGTAAACGAGTTGCGACACGACGTCATAGCAGGGTTGGGTTTCGGCTGCCGAGAGCTCGACGGCGGCAAGATCGGCTTCCTTGCCGGGCTCGATGGAGCCGATGCGGTCGGCCAGCCCGAGCGCGACCGCTCCTCCGAGCGTCGCGCATTCCAGCGCCTGCCAGGCGGGCAGGGCGGTCGGGTCGTGCACCGCCCCCTTGGCCAGCAGCGCCGCCAGCCGGGTCTCCTCGAGCAGGTCGAGCCGGTTGTTGCTGGCGGCGCCGTCGGTGCCGAACGCCAGGTTGGCGCCGGCGGCGAGCAGGTCGCGCACCGGCGCGATGCCGCTGGCGAGCTTGAGGTTCGACGACGGGCAGTGGACCGCGGTGGCGCCGCGCTGCGCGAGCAGCGCGATCTCGGAGGTGTCCAGGTGGACCGAATGCACGGCGATCAAGCGCTCGCTCACCAGCCCGTGGCGATCGAGCCGCGCGAGCGGGCGCAGCCCGTGCCCGGCCAGCGATTCCTCGATTTCGTGCTCCGTCTCGTGCACGTGGATGTGGATGGGGAGGTCGACTTCCTCGGCCAGCGTGGCGATGCGCGCCAGCGTCGCGTCACCGACCGTGTACGGGGCGTGCGGCGCGAGCGCGAAGCCCAGCAGCGGATCGCCGCTCAGAGCATCGCGGGTCGCCAGCCCCTTGCGCAGGTAGTCGTCGGCGTCGGCCGCGTACGGGCTCGGGAAATCGATCGCGATGATGCCCACCACCGCCCGCATCCCGACCGCGCGCAGCGCCAGCGCGGCCTCGCTGGGGAAGAAGTACATGTCGTTGCAGCAGGTGACCCCGGCGCGCAGCATCTCGAACGCCGCCAGCCGGGTGCCGTCGTAGACGAACCCCGGCGAGACGAGCGCCTGCTCGAGCGGCCAGATCCGTTCGGCGAGCCAGCGGTTGAGCGGCATGTCGTCGCCGACGCCGCGCAAAAGGGCCATCGCGGCGTGGGTGTGCGCGTTGACCAGGCCGGGCATGAGCGCATGGCGGTCGAGCACGATCCGGCGGGCTGGGGCGTAGGCGGCGCGCGCGTCGGCGGCGGGCAGAACCGCCTCGATGCGGCCGCCGTCGATCGCGACCGCATGGTGCTCGAGGACGGCGCCTCGGGGTCGGATCGGCAGGATCCAGCGGGCTTCGATCAGGGTGTCGATGGGGTGCATGCGTGGATCCCCGGCACGAGCCTGGGGACGACGAACCTTATGGCCGCCAAGCCTTATACCAAGAACCTCGCCGGGGTGTGCAAATCGGGGCCCAAAACACCCGGCCGCGGACGCTCGCACTGGTAAAATTCGCGTTTCCGCTTCGGCTTTGGGAGCGGTCCTGAATCGGCGCCGCAGCCCCGGCCGGCGCCGCCCCGGACGCCTCGACCGCCGCCCGCAGACGCCAGCGACCGCACTTCCGATGGACCAATTCGCCAAGGAAACCCTGCCGATCTCGCTCGAAGAGGAGATGCGGCGCTCGTATCTCGATTACGCGATGAGCGTGATCGTCGGCCGCGCCCTTCCCGACGTGCGCGACGGGCTGAAGCCGGTCCACCGCCGGGTGCTGTTCGCGATGCACGAGGCGGGCAACGTCTGGAACCGCGCGTACGTGAAGTGCGCGCGCGTGGTCGGCGAGGTGCTCGGGAAGTACCACCCGCACGGCGACACCGCGACCTACGACGCGCTCGTCAGGATGGCGCAGGAGTTCTCGCTGCGCTATCCGCTGATCGACGGCCAGGGCAACTTCGGCTCGGTCGACGGCGACAACCCGGCGGCGTACCGGTACACCGAGTGCCGGCTGCACAAGCTCGCCTCCGAGCTGCTGGTCGACATCGACAAGGAAACGGTCGACTTCGTCCCCAACTACGACGGCAAGGAGCGCGAGCCGACGGTGCTGCCGGCGCGCCTGCCCAACCTGCTGATCAACGGCTCGGGCGGAATCGCCGTCGGCATGGCGACCAACATCCCGCCGCACAACCTGAGCGAGGTCGTCGACGGCTGCCTGGCGCTGCTGCGCAACCCGGACGCGCGGGTCGAGGACCTGATCGAGCTGATCCCCGCGCCCGACTTTCCCACCGCCGGCATCATCTACGGGCTGGACGGCGTGCGCGAGGGCTACCGCACGGGCCGCGGGCGCGTGGTGCTGCGGGCGAAGACCCATTTCGAGGAGCTCGACAAGGGGGCGCGCAGCGCCATCATCGTCGACGAGCTGCCGTACCAGGTCAACAAGCGGGCGCTGCTCGAGCGCATCGCGGAGCTCGTCAACGAGAAGAAGCTCGAGGGCATCTCCGACATCCGCGACGAGTCCGACAAGTCGGGCATGCGGGCGGTGATC
>CAZEIW010000226.1:0-9668 GCA_964512305.1 uncultured Burkholderiaceae bacterium
TGGTGGGCGGTACTGGGTTCGAACCAGTGACCCCTGCCGTGTGAAGGCAGTGCTCTACCGCTGAGCTAACCGCCCGGACCTGCCGGAACCGATGATTCTACCGGAGCGACCCGCTGCGCCACCGCCGCGCGCCACACCGGCGCCGACTTGCATTCCTTCGCGATGGCGTCGAGCACCGCCTCGTGCGCCGCGATCTCCGCCTCGCTCGCCGCCACGACGATCAGCTTCGAGACATCGATCGCCGCCGCGTCGTCGGCCGCGGCGACGTGTCCCAGCTCCATCGCCAGGCTGTCCTGGCCGCGGGTCATCGCCAGGTAGACCTCGGCCAGCAGGCCGGCGTCGAGCAGCGCGCCGTGCAGCGTGCGGTGGCGGTTCGAGACGCCGTAGCGCTCGCACAGCGCGTCCAGCGAGTTGCGCTTGCCGGGATGCAGATCGCGCGCCAGGCGCAGCGAGTCGGTGACCGCGCTGCAGTGTTCGCCGAACGGCGGCCGCCGGATCCTGGCGAGCTCCATGTCGAGGAACGAAAGGTCGAACGGCGCGTTGTGGATGATGACCTCGGCGTCGCGGACGAACTCGAGCAGCTCGTCGGCGATCTCGGCGAAGCGAGGCTTGTCGGCCAGGAAGTCGCGCTCGAGGCCGTGCACCGCGAGCGCGCCGGCGTCGACATCGCGCTCGGGATTGACGTAGCGGTGGAAGTGGCGTTCGGTGACGCTGCGGCCGACGACCTCCACCGCGCCGATCTCGATGATCCGGTGGCCGTCCTGGACCTCCAGGCCGGTGGTCTCGGTGTCGAGCACGATCTGGCGCGCGGCCACGGGTCTCAGCCGCCGAGCACTTCGTCGACGCCGCGGTTGGCGAGCGCATCGGCGCGCTCGTTGCCGGGGTCGCCGGCGTGTCCGCGCACCCAGCGCCATTCGATCACGTGCCGCGCCGCCTGCTCGTCGAGCTGGCGCCAGAGGTCCTCGTTCTTGACCGGCTTGCGGTCGGCCGTCAGCCAGCCGCGCCGCTTCCACTGGGCCATCCACTCGGTGATGCCCAGCTTCACGTACTGCGAGTCGGTGTGCACGCGCACGCGGCAGCGGCCCTTCAGCGCCGCCAGCGCGTGGATCACCGCGGTCATTTCCATCCGGTTGTTGGTGGTGCTGCGCTCGCCGCCGTGCAGCTCCTTCTCGTGCTCTCCCGTGCGCAGCAGAACGCCCCAGCCGCCCGGACCGGGATTGCGCCTGCACGCGCCGTCGGTCCAGATCTCGACCAGCGGCCCGGCGGCGCCGGACTCGGTCGTGTCCTCGGTGTCCTTTGCCTGCGCGGGATCGACCAGCCGTAGCGAGCGCGGGTGTCTCATCCGTGCGCGGCCCGCGCGGCGGTGTCGTTGGCGGCCTCGTCCGGCGTGGCGACACGGACCGTGAAGGCTTCCTCGGTTCGATGCGAGCGCTGGGTCGTCACCGCGGGAGCGAGCGTCCCGCGCCGCTCGTCGCGCTTCTTCCAGGCCGGCCCGATGAGCCGCATGCCGCGCACCCGCTTGACGGCCGTCAGCGCGTAAACGCTGCCCAGGACCGGCCACCAGCGGTCGCCGGCCTTCTCCAGGAACGACCAGCGCGACAGCCACCCCTCGCTGCGGACCCAGGGCGCGTAGCAGCCGAAGCGGCCGCGGCTGACCTCGAAAGACAGCAGCTTCAGCCAGTCCTTGATGCGCGGCAGCGCGATCAGCATGCCGTCGCGCGGCAGGTAGGGCCGCACGCCGAGGCGCGAAATCGAGTGGCGCAGCCCCCACAGGCTCGCGGGGTTGAAGCCGGTGATGATGAGCTGCCCCTCGGGGACGAGGATCCGGTCGGCCTCGCGCAGCACCTGGTGCGGCTCTTCGGCGAACTCCAGCACGTGCGGCATCACGACCAGGTCGATCGACTGCGAGGCGAACGGCAGCTCGTCGAAGCGCGTGACGACCGTCACCTCGCGCCGCCGCGCGGCGCCCGCCTGCTCGGTCCAGAGCGGGCCGTGCGGCATCCGGTCGAACGCGAAAACGCGCAGCGGCATCCGGTTTTCGCGCAGCGTGTCGATCTGCGGCATCCCGAGCTGCAGCGCGTGGTAGCCGAAGATGTCCGGCACCGCGCCGTCGAGCAGGCGCTGCTCGCAGTCGAGCACGTAGCGCCCCGGCGGCGACGCCAGGAAATCGGAAAAGCTCATAGACTGCGAATCGCCCATTCGTGGCCCCAAACGGGACTGCGATGCAAGCACTAACCTCTGATCAACCCCTGCCCATGCCGGTTTCGCCATCCCCGCCCGCCGTTGCCCCGCTGCAGATCAGCCCGGTGCCCGCGTTCCGGGACAACTACATCTGGCTGATCGAACGCGGATCCGCGGCGGTCGTGGTCGATCCGGGCGATGCGGCGCCGGTGGAGCAGGCGCTGCGCGCGCGCGGGTTGACGCTGACCGACATTCTAGTCACGCATCACCATCCAGACCACGTCGGCGGCGTGGCGGAGCTCGCCGAGGCGCACGGCTGCCGGGTGCTGGGCCCGGCCGCGGAGAAGATCCCGGCGCTGACCGTACCGCTGCAGCCGGGCGGGCGGGTCGAGGTGCTTGGCGAGGCCTGGGCAGTCATCGGCGTTCCGGGGCATACGCGGGGGCATATCGCCTTCTGGAGCGCGGGCGTGGAAACGCTCCTCTGCGGCGATACCCTGTTCGCGTGCGGCTGCGGTCGGCTGTTCGAGGGAACGCCGGCGCAGCTGGCCGACTCGCTCGGGAAACTGGCCGCGCTGCCGGGGCCGACGCGGGTCTACTGCGCGCACGAGTACACGCTGTCCAACATCCGGTTCGCGCAGGCGGTCGAGCCCGGCAACGCGGCGCTCGAGGCACGCCGCAAGGCGGCCGAGGCCACGCGCGCCCGCAACGAGCCGACGGTGCCGTCGACGATCGCGCTGGAGCGGGCGACCAATCCGTTCCTGCGCTGCGATCAGCCCGAGGTCAGGGCCGCGGCGGAGCGGCGGCAGGCGGGGGCGGGCGCGTCGGAGGTGACGGTGCTGGCGGCGATTCGAGGGTGGAAGGATGTTTTCCAGGGGTGAAGGGCGCGGCTGCGGTGCGCGCCCTCACCCCCGCCCTCTCCCGCGGAGCGGGAGAGGGAGTGTGGGGGCTGGAGCGGGCTTGTAGGCCTTTTGGTCTAGCGGTGCGACGCGGCCCTGCGGGAAGCGGCGCAACAAGGCGAAATTCGCGCGGAATTCGGGATCAATCCGTTGGTTTTAGCGGGTCGTTAAGGGCCGGCCGCGCTTGCGCTGCAGTAAGCGGACACCTACACTGCGCAGACCTTGATGCGATCGATTCGTCATTCACGGCGGCCGGGGTTGCCGGCCATGGCTGCGTGGGTTTGCCTGTGCCTGGCAACCACGCTGATGGCGCGCGTGTGCTGGGCCCAGGACACTTCCGCGCCGCCCGCAGCCTCCCCGTCGATGGTTGCGAGCCCTGCTCCTGCACTGCCCGCCGCGGCACCTGGGGCGCTGCCTGCCGAGGCAGCGCCGGTTGCACCCGCGCCCGCAGCTCCCGTTGCCGCCACGCCGAGCATCGGCCCCGCGTCTCCGCCTGCAGCCACGCCGCGCACTGGCGAGCCGGCTGCGCCGGGCACGACCACCCCGACAACGCCGTCTCCGGGCGACGCCGCCGCACCGGATGCGACGCCGCCGGCGGTTGCCGCGCCTGAGTCCACCGGCACCGGGTCACCGGCCTCGGCCTCGGAAGCGCCGGGCGCGCCCGCATCGCTCGTGCCGGCCGATACCTCCGCCCCGCAAGCCGCCGAAGCCGCGCCGGCCGATGTGCCGCGCGACCTGTGGGAGCGGATCCGGCGCGGATTCAAGATGCCGGATCTGACGAACAAGCGCGCCCAGGCGAGCACGCGCTGGTACGCGGCACAGCCCGACTACATCGGGCGCATGTCGAGCCGCGCCAGCATGTACCTCTACCACATCGTCGACGAGATCGAGAAGCGCCGGATGCCGACGGAGATCGCGCTGCTGCCGTTCGTCGAGAGCGCGATGCAGCCCGAGGCGGTGTCGGTCGCGAAGGCCGCCGGCCTGTGGCAGTTCATCCCGTCGACCGCGAAGCTGTATTCGCTCGAGCTCAACGTGTGGAAGGACGAGCGCCTGGGCGTGATCGAATCGACGCGCGCCGCGCTCGACTACCTGCAGAAGCTGTTCGACGAGTTCGGCGACTGGCAGCTCGCGCTCGCGGCGTACAACTGCGGCGAGTCGGCGGTCGAGAAGGCGCTCGCGCGCAACCGCGCCGCGCACAAGCCGCTCGACTACAGCAGCCTGCGGCTGCCGCGCGAGACGCAGTACTACGTGCCGAAGCTGCAGGCGATCAAGAACATCGTCGCCGACCCGCAGAAGTACGGCATCGACCTGCCGGGCATCCGCAACGAGCCGTACTTCGTCACCGTCGGCAAGTCGCGCGACATGGACGTCGCGACCGCGGCGCGCCTGGCCGACATGCCCATCGACGATTTCCGCGCCCTGAACCCCGCCTTCAACCGGCCCGTGATCGTCGCCGCCTCCTCGCCGACGATCCTGCTGCCGGCCGACCGCGCCGACACGTTCCGCGCCAACCTGGCCGCCTGGCAGGCAACCGGGCAGCCGCTTTCGAGCTGGGCCGCCTACACGCTGCAGCCCGGCGAAACGCTGGCGAAGCTGGCCGAGCGCGTCGGCGTCAGCGAGGCCAGCCTGCGCGAGGCCAACCACGTGCCGCCGCGCTACCGGCCCACCTCGGGCTCGGCGATCCTGATCCCTCGCGACGAGACCATGGAAGACGACATCGCCCCCGACATGGCGTCGGCCTCGGTCGCGCTGGTGCTCGAGAGCAGCAATCTGCACCAGATCACCTACCGCGTTCGCCGCGGCGACTCGCTGTCGTCGGTGGCGC
This sequence comes from uncultured Burkholderiaceae bacterium, assembly GCA_964512305.1. Taxonomy (GTDB): domain Bacteria; phylum Pseudomonadota; class Gammaproteobacteria; order Burkholderiales; family Burkholderiaceae_F; genus CAZEIW01. The sequence continues at coordinate 4,903 of CAZEIW010000226.1, forward strand.
GCCGCTGGCACGTGCAGCCGGACGACATCGTCGCGTGGAATCAGCTGCGGTCGCCGGCGCTCTTCGCCGGACAGCGGCTGTCGCTGACGGTGCCGCGCGGCCCGGCGGTGCACAAGGCGGCGAAGAAGACCGCCCCCGCGCCCGCCGCGGCCGGCAACACGACCGTCGCGCGCGCGTCGGCGCCCGTACGCTGGTAAGCGGGCGCCGCGTCCGCGCCAAGGCGCCCATCCGGCTCCCGGCCTCCCATCGTCCTTTCCCTCTCCACCGCAACCCGCCATGCCATTCCTGTCCGGCAAGCGCATCCTGATCACGGGCGTGCTGTCCAACCGCTCGATCGCCTACGGCATCGCCCGCGCCTGCCGGCGCGAAGGCGCCGAGCTCGCGTTCACGTACGTCGGCGACCGCTTCAAGGAGCGGATCACCGAGATCGCGCGTGAGTTCGGCTCGCCGCTGGTGTTCCCTTGCGACGTCGGCGACGACGCGCAGATCGCCGCGCTGGTCGCGGACCTCGGCGGCCACTGGGACCGGCTCGACGGCCTGTTGCACGCCATCGGGTTCGCGCCGCGCGAGGCGATCGCCGGCGACTTCCTGGACGGGCTGTCGCGCGAGGGCTTCCGGATCGCGCACGACATCTCCGCCTACAGCTTCCCCGCTCTCGCCAAGGCGGCCGAGCCCTTGCTGAGCGCCGCCAAGGGTTCGCTGCTGACGCTGACCTATCTCGGCGCCGAGCGCGTCGTTCCCCACTACAACACGATGGGGCTCGCCAAGGCCTCGCTCGAGGCGTCGGTGCGCTACCTCGCGGCGTCGCTCGGACACAAGGGCATCCGCGTCAACGGCATCTCGGCCGGGCCGATCCGCACGCTGGCGGCGGCCGGCATCCAGGATTTCGGCAGGATCCTCGATTTCGTCGCGCAGCAGGCGCCGCTGCGCCGCAACGTCTCGATCGACGACGTCGGAAACGTCGCCGCATTCCTGCTGTCGGACCTCGCGGCCGGCGTGACCGGCGAGATCATGCACGTCGATTCCGGTTTCAGCACGATCGTCGCCGGTTTGAGCGAGTCGTGATCGCGTGGCGCGCGGGCCGGCGTCGGCGCGGCTCGTGGATAATCGGGCGCACGACTCGGGCCGACATGGACAGGGCAATTCATAACGGGGCGGATCGCGCGGCGGGATGCGATCCGGCGTCGTCGCGCGCAGGCGCGGCGATCGCACCGCTGCGCGCGTGAGCCCGGCGCCGATGCGTTCGCTGTTCCGCCAGGAGGCGATCGACGCCCAACGCGAAAAGCTGCTGGGCGAGGTTTCGATCGCGCGGCCGGTGCCGCTGTGGGTGTTCACGCTGCTGGCCGTCGTGTTCGCGGTGGCGCTGACCGCCTTCGCCTTTCTCGGCGAGTACACGCGGCGCGAGCGCGTCGACGGCTTCCTCGCGCTCGATGTCGGCGCCGCGCGGATCACCGCGCCGGAAGGGGGGATCGTCGCCGAGCTGATGGTGAGCGAGGGCGACGAGGTCGCCGCCGGCGCGCCGATCGCGCGGCTGTCGCTCGAGCGCACGACGGCCACCGGCGCGAGCACGTCGGAGCTGGTCAAGCAGGAGCTCACCGGGCGCCTCGGGTCGATCGAGTCGGAGGCGGCGCAGACCAAGCTGCTGGGCGAGCAGCAGGGCGCACAGCTGCGCAAGCGCATCGACGACCTGCGCAAGGAGCTCGAGCAGGCCGATGCCGAGGTGAAGGCGCAGGAGCAGCGGGTCGCCTCGGCGCAGCAGGAATCGCAGCGCTTCGCGCAGCTGTCGCGCGAAGGCTTCGCCTCGGAGGCGATGGTGCGCGACCGCCGCAACGACGTGCTCGACCAGACCACCAAGCTCGAAAGCCTCAAGCGCAGCCGCGCGGGCAGCGAGCGCGACCTGCGCGCCGCCCAGGCCGAGGAGCCGCTGATCAAGATCCGCACGCGCACCCGGGAGCAGCAGCTCGAGGTGCAGAAGAGCGAGCTGCAGCAGAGCCTGGTACAGGAGGAGGCGCACCGCGAGACCGTGATCCGGGCGCCGATCGCCGGCGTGGTCACCAACATCGGGCCGGCGCGCGGCGATTCCGTCGCCGCCGAGGCGCCGCTTGCGACTGTGATGCCGAAGGGCAGCCGTATGCACGCGCAGCTGCTGGTGCCGACGCGGGCGATCGGCTTCATCGAGCCCGGCAACCGGGTCGTGCTGCGCTACGACGCGTTCCCGTTCCAGCGCTTCGGCCAGTACCAGGGCACGGTCGCCAGCATCAGCCGCACCGTGTGGACCCCGGGAGAGCACGTCGGGCCGCTCACCGTGAAGGATCCCGCGTACCGGATCGACGTGCAGCTCGAGCGACAGTCGGTGACCACCGGCGGCCAGGAGTTCCCGCTGCGGCCCGGGATGCTGGTCAGCGCCGACATCCTGCTCGAGAAGCGCACCGTGTTCGAATCAGTGTTCGAGCCGGTGCTGGCGCTGCGCGAAAGGCTGCGCTGAACATGCGGGTGAACCCGTTCGCGCGCCGCGTGCCGATGATCCTGCAGAGCGAGGCGCCGGAGTGCGGCATCGCCTGCGTCGCGATGATCGCGAGCTACCACGGGCTGCGCACCGACCTGTCGGCGATGCGGCTGCGGCTGTCGCCGTCGATGAAGGGCGTGACGCTGCAGCACATCGCGGCGATCGCGGAAACGATGAAGATGTCGTTCCGCGGCGTGCAGGCGCCGCTGCAGGCGCTCGGGCGCCTGCGCCTGCCCGCGATCCTGCACTGGGACATGAACCATTTCGTCGTGCTGTCGCGGGTCGACGGCAACCGGATCACGGTGCTCGACCCCGCGCGCGGCCAGCGCGTGATGCCGCTCGACGAGGTGTCCCGCCACTACACCGGGGTCGCGGCCGAGCTGGCGCCGACCACCGGCTTCTCCCGCCGCGACGAGCGCGAGAAGGTGTCGGTGTGGCAGCTGCTCGGCAGCGCGCAGGGCCTGCAGAGCGCGATCGCGCAGGTGATCCTGCTGTCGCTGGTGCTCGAGGTGTTCGCGATCGCGTCGCCGTTCTTCGTCCAGATCGTGGTCGACCGGGTCGTGGTCGGGCGCGACGAGGACCTGCTCACCGTGCTCGGGCTGGGCTTCGCGCTGCTGGTGCTGATGACGGTCACCGTGACCTCGGTGCGCGGGTGGCTCGGGGTCTACCTGTCGACGACGCTCAACATCCGCCTGCTCGACGCGCTGTTCGCCCGCCTGCTGCGGCTGCCGCTGGCGTGGTTCGAGAAGCGGCACATCGGCGACATCGTGTCGCGCTTCCGCAGCGTCGACGCGATCCAGCGCACGCTGACGCTGACCTTCCTCGAGACGCTGGTCGACGGCGTGATGGTGCTGCTGACGCTGGCCGTGATGTTCTGGTACAGCGCGCTGCTGGCGACGATCGTGGTCTGCGCCGGCGCCGTCTACGGCGGCGCGCGCTGGCTCTTCTACGGCCCGCAGCGGCGCGCGCTCGACGAGCAGCTGGTGCACGAGGGCAAGGCCTCGACGCACTTCATCGAGACGCTGCGCGGGATGATGGCGATCAAGCTCAACCTGCGCGAGCCCGAGCGGCGCGCCGCGTACAGCAATCTCGTCGTCGACCAGACCAACGCCGGGGTCGCCGTGCAGACGCTGGGCATCATGCACCGCGCCGCCAACGGCCTCATCTTCGGGATCGAGAACGTGGCGGTGGTCTGGCTCGCCGCGCTGCAGGTGATGGACGGCCGCTTCTCGGTCGGGATGCTGTTCGGGTTCCTGGCGTTCAAGCTGCTGTTCCTGACGCGCGTCATCAACCTCGTCGACAAGACGATCGAGTTCCGGATGCTGGACCTGCACGCCGAGCGCATCGCCGACATCGCGCTCGCGCCGACCGAGGCGCAGCGCGGCTCGGGCGCGCAGGCCACCGACGCGCCGCTGGCGATCGTGGCGCAGGGGCTGGGCTTCGCGTACGGCGTCGAGGGCTTCGCGTTCCGCAACGTGGATTTCAGCGTGCGGCCGGGGGAGACGGTCGCGATCGTCGGGCCCTCGGGCGCGGGCAAGACGACGCTGGTCAAGGTGCTGGTGGGGCTGCTCGACCGCAGCGAGGGGCGCCTCGAGGCCAACGGGCGCGACCTGCGCGACTGGGATCCCGGCGCCTACCGCGCCCGGCTGGGCGTGGTGATGCAGGACGACCACCTGTTCGTCGGCACGATCGAGGACAACATCAGCTTCTTCGATCCGCAGCACAAGCCCCAGCTGGTGCGCGCCGCCGCGGCGATGGCCGGGATCGACGCCGAGATCATGGCGATGCCGATGCAGTACAACACGATCGTCGGCAGCCTGGGCATCGCGCTGTCGGGCGGACAGAAGCAGCGCGTGCTGCTGGCGCGCGCCCTGTACCGCAAGCCGCACGTGATCTTCCTCGACGAGGCGTTCGACCAGCTCGACCTCGCGCGCGAGCGCGAGATCACCGAGCGCGTGAAGAGGCTCGGGGTCGGCATCGTGATCGTGAGCCACCGGCCCGAGACGGTGCGCAACGTGGACCGCATCGTCGCCCTCGGGGAAGGGCCGCAGGCGCTGCTGCCTGCGCAGACGGCCGGGCCGCACGCCCGGCCGCAAGCCGCGGCGTAGCCGTCAAGACTCCCCGCTCCCGCGGGGAGCGGCACGCCGGGGCGAGATCACTCCCCTCTCCCGCGCGAGCGGGAGAGGGGTGGGGGTGAGGGTGGAAAGCGGAGCTCGAGCGGCCGGCCCCCCCCCCCCCCCCCCACCCCCCCCCCGCGGGG
>CAZEIW010000227.1:0-18051 GCA_964512305.1 uncultured Burkholderiaceae bacterium
AAGCCCGGCCATGACAATGCTACTGGCGTTGCCCTGAATCGGCGTCATCCCCGGGCTCGTCCCGGGGATCCACGTCGGTGCAAAACGAAGCGCTTCCAGTTCGCACCGACGTGGATGGCCGGGACAAGCCCGGCCATGACGATGCTGTTGGCGTTGCCCTGAATTGACGTCATCCCCGGGCGAAGTCCCGGGGATCCACGTCGACGTGTGCTTGAAGCGCTTCGTCTTGCACCGACCCCCGGAACAGGCCCAACCCTGACGATGCTACTTGCCTGCTCCGGGAACCTTCCTACTGCGCGACCCAGCCGCCGTCGACGTTCCACGCCGCGCCGCGCACCTGCGCGGCGGCGTCCGAGCAGAGGAAGAGCGCCAGGTCGCCCAGCTGCTCCGGGGTCACGAACTCCAGCGAGGGCTGCTTCTCCGCCAGCAGCTCCACTTTGGCCGCGTCGGCCGACAGCTTCTCGCGCGCGGCGCGATCGTCGATCTGCTTTTGCACCAGCGGCGTCAGCACCCAGCCGGGGCAGATCGCGTTGCAGGTGATGCCGGTTCGCGCGGTCTCGAGGGCGACGACCTTGGTCATCCCGACGATGCCGTGCTTGGCGGCCACGTAGGCCACCTTCTGCGTCGACGCCACCAGCCCGTGCGTCGACGCGATGTTGATGATGCGCCCCCAGCCGGACTGCTTCATCTTCGGCAGCGCGAGCCGGATGGCATGGAACGCGGCCGACAGGTTGATCGCGATGATCGCGTCCCACTTTTCGGCCGGGAAGTCCTCGATGCTCGCGACGTACTGGATTCCGGCATTGTTGACCAGGACGTCGACGCGCCCGAATTTCTCTTCGCTCTTGCCTATCAGGTCCTGGATCTCGGCCGGCTTGCTCAGGTCGGCGCCGTGGTACATCGTCCGCACGCCGAGCCCGCCGATCTCCCGCTCGAGGTCGGCGATCAGGCGCGCGTCGCCGAAGCCATTTAACACGATGTTGGCGCCGTCGCGCGCCAGCTTGCGTGCGATCCCCAGGCCGATGCCGCTGGTCGATCCGGTAACCAGCGCGGTCTTGCCCTTCAATGACATGGTTCTGCTCCTTACAATGGTCGAACACGGTTGGTCGGATTCCCAAGTGGCCAGTTCGGGACGCCCGCTGCCGGGCCGGTTATACCCCAGGGAAAAACAACGATGATCGAACCTTCATTCGGGGCCGTTCGCTGCCTGAGTCCGGCGGGATTCCACGCGATGCACTACACCGAGTGGGGGGACCCGCGCAATCCGAACGTGCTGATCTGCGTGCACGGGCTGACCCGCGTCGGGCGCGACTTCGACCGCCTGGCGCGCGCGCTTGCCGACCGCTACCGGGTGGTCTGCCCGGATGTCGCGGGCCGCGGCGCCAGCGACTGGTTGCGCAACCCGATGCTGTATCAGATCCCGCAATACGCGTCCGACATGGTGGCGCTGATCGCGCGGCTGGATGTCGAGACGGTTCACTGGGTCGGTACCTCGATGGGCGGACTGATCGGCATGACACTGGCCGGGCAGCCGCAGTCGCCGATCACCAGGCTGGTGCTCAACGACGTCGGCCCGCGGCTCGATCCGGCGGCGGTCGCGCGGATCGGGGAATACGTCGGTCGGCCGATCCGGTTCACGGATCTCGAGCAGGCGACCGATTACATCACGTCCATCTCCGCCAGCTTCGGCCTGCGGACCCGCGAGCAGTGGCGCGAGATCACGATCTCGGCGCTGCGCGCCGAGGGCGATCACTACGTGCTCCACTATGACCCGGCGCTGGCGGTTCCGTTCCGGTCCGCGACCCCGGAGGCGATCGCCGCCGGGGAGGCGGCACTGTGGCGGCTGTATGACGCGATCGCCTGCCCGACCCTGCTGCTGCGTGGCGAGTCGTCCGACCTGCTCTCGAAGCAGACCGCCGTCGAGATGACCGCGCGCGGCCCGCGCGCGCGCCTGATCGAGGTGCCGGGGGTCGGGCACGCGCCGATGCTGTTCGATCCGCCGCAAATCGCCTACGTACGGGACTTCCTGCTCGATTAGCTGCGAAGCTCCCCGGGGGACGTCCTGCCCGGGTCCTGGCGGTAGAACGCCGCCAGCAGCTCGTACCAGGCCGGGAACGCGTCGCGCAGCCGCGCTGGACTCACGAACAGGGCCTCGCTCGATACCGCGAAGAACTCGCCTTCGTCGAATCCCGCATAGGGATCGAGCGGCAGGTGCGAGTAGAAGCGGTCGGCATCGTCCGATTCGGGGTCGATGCCGGGCGGCAGTTCCGACTCGATCAGGTCGAGCTCGGCGTTGAAGCGGTCGAAGGCGTCTTCGAGCACAGCGCGCCACTTTCGGGGATCGAGCCCCGGGTGCAGGCGGCGGTCGAAGGGCGGCAGGCCGTCCGCTTCCCCGTTGAGCAGGTCGAGCTTGTGCGCGAACTCGTGGATCACGACGTTGTACGCGAAGCCGCGCGGCGCGGCGTCACCGGCCGGCTTCGGCCCGGCGTCGGCCCAGGACAGCACGAGCGGGCCGCCCTGCCAGGATTCGCCGCTCAGCGGCTCGGTGTACTCGTGCACGACGCCGTCGTCGGCCTGGATCCGACGCTCGACCAGGAACTCGGCCGGATAGACGACGATGCCGCTCCAGCCGCGATACCAGTCGATGCCCAGGTGCAGGATCGGCAGGCAAGCCTGCAGCGCGATGTTGAGTTGGATCGCCCCGGTCAGCTCGAGTCCCGCCGCGCCGGTCATCGACTTGCCGGCCAGCAGCCGGGCGCACAGCGCGCGCAGGCGAATGCGCTCGGCCGCATCCAGGCGCTCCAGGAACGGCAGCGAGCGCAGCTCGGCCTCCCACAGCGGATCCGGGATCTCGACCGGCGTTCCGGCCAGCTTGTCGCGCAATTTTCCGAGCATGTTCCGATTTTGCCGCATGGGAGCGCGCGGGCAAGGTGCACGATAATGGCAGTTGAGCGGCACCTGATGGGCGCGTTCGATCCGCGCCCCGGCCGCACCGCCCCCCATGGCTGAGACCCAGTCCCCCACGAGCGCGCCGGCACGCGCGACGCCCGCGCCGGATCCTGCGCGGGCGCGCGCGCTGATCTTCCCGCTCTATGGCGAGCGCGGGCTGCGCACCGGCGAGACCTTCACCGCGCACGCCGACGGCATGGTCGAGATCGTGGGGGCGGTACGCGCCGATCCGGACCTGCTGGCGGCGTCGTACCTTTTCGGGGCTCACGACGTACTGCGGGACGCCGACGACTGGATCCGGACGCACTTCGGCGCGTCCGTGGCGCAGCTTGTCGCCGACCTGCGCCAGCTGATGCTGCTGTCGGATTCCGTGCGGGCGCGCATGCGCTCCGCGGCCGAGGCGCAGTCGCGCGAGCAGGGCCGCGCGCCGGGCCGTGATGAGGCGGCAGGCTCACAGGACGCGGCGCTGCGCCGGATGCTGCTGGCGATGGTCAACGACCTGCGCGTGGTCGTGCTGCGGCTGGCCTCGCGGCAGCAGACGCTGCGCTACTTCTCCGCCGGACGCGGCGAGGGCGTCGAAGCCTACGCGCTCGAGACCGCGGCGCTGTACACCCCGCTTGCCAACCGGCTGGGGATCTGGCAGATCAAATGGGAGCTGGAAGACCTGTCGCTGCGCTTCCTGCAGCCGGAAAAGTACCAGCGCATCGCCGGGCTGCTCGAGCGCGAGCGTGGCGAGCGCGAGCGCGAGGTCGAGGCGGCGGTCGAGGGCATGCAGCGGCTGCTGCGCGGCGCCGGCATCGCGGCCGAGGTCAGCGGCAGGCCCAAGCACATCGCCAGCATCGAGCAGAAGATGCGGGCCAAGGGGGTCGAGTTCGAGCAGGTGTACGACATGCGTGCGCTGCGCGTGATCGTCGAGCGGGTCGAGCAGTGCTACGAGGTGCTGGCGCTGGTGCACCAGCGGTGGCGGCCGATCGACAGCGAATTCGACGACTACATCGTCAAGCCGAAGCCCAACGGCTACCAGTCGCTGCACACCGTGGTCGACGTCGACGACGGGTGGCCGCTCGAGATCCAGATCCGGACCCGGCGCATGCACGAATCGGCCGAGCTCGGCGTGGCCGCGCACTGGCGCTACAAGGAGCGCGGGCGCGACGGCGGCCGGCAGGACGATCGCGACACGGAGCGCATCGCCTGGCTGCGGCGGCTGCTCGACTGGCGGCACGACGTCGAGCCTGCGCGCCGCAGCGCGCAGGAAGACCGCGTTTACGCGCTGACGCCGCAGGGGAGGGTGGTCGAGCTGCCGGCGGGGGCGACGGCGATCGACTTCGCGTACCACATCCACACCGAGCTCGGGCACCGCTGCCGCGGCGCCCGCATCGACGGCGCGCTGGTGGCGTTGAACACGCCGCTGCGGACCGGCCAGACCGTGGAGGTTATTACCGCCCGCACCGGCGGCCCGAGCCGCGACTGGCTCAACCCGGAGCTGGGGTTCCTGGCCGGCCCGCGCTCGAAGGCCAAGGTGCGCCAGTGGTTCAACGCGGTCGAGTTCGAGCAGTCGGTCGCGGCCGGACGCGAAATCGTCGACCGCGAGCTGCAGCGCCTTGGGCGCACGGCCGTGAGGCTGGAGGACCTGGCGCGGCGCCTCGGGTTCGACAGCGTCGAGGCCTTATGCGCGGCCGCAACGAAGGACGAGTTCAGCCTGCGCAGCCTGGAGCAGGCATTGGCTTCGGAGCCGGTGCCCGCGCCGGAGCCGGCGCCCCTGGCCGATCGCCCCAAGGCGGCGCCCGCCGGCCGCGGCAAGGTGCTGGTGGTCGGCGTCGACTCCCTGCTCACCAGCCTCGCGCGCTGCTGCCGGCCGATTCCGCCCGACGACATCATCGGCTTCGTCACGCGCGGCCGCGGGGTCTCGGTGCATCGGGCCAATTGCGTCAATGCCGCCCAGCTGGCCGCGCGCCAGAGCGAGCGCGTGATCGAGGTTGCCTGGGGCAGCGGGGGCCAGGCGTATCCGGTCGAAGTGCTGGTCCTGGCGATGGACCGTCAGGGGCTCCTGCGCGACGTCTCGGAAGTGTTCTCGCGCGAAAAACTCAACGTGATCGGCGTCAATACCGTCTCGCAGCGCGACCAGGCGCGGATGCAGTTCACGGTCGAGGTACCCGATGCGGCATCGTTGCGCCGCACGCTGGCGCAACTGGCCGAGATCAAGGGCGTGCTGGTGGCACGCAGGCGTTGACGCGCTGTCGCGGAATTCGGGGCGGCCGCCTAATACGGCGCCAGGAACACGTCGATATCGAGCACCGCCAGCGGCGAACGCCGCGGCCGGCCAGGCTGGAACAGGCGCCGCAGCAGCGCCAGCGGCGCCAGCAGCGCGTGCACGCGCGCCGGGTCAGGCGAATGCCGCCGCACCTTGCGCCGCCAGCAGGTCGAAGTGCCGCGCGTACCGCGGATTGACGTTGTCGAGCGAAAGCCAGATCAGAAAGTCGGCCGTGTTGAAATCCGGATCCCACGCCGGCTCGCCGCATACCTTGGCACCGAGACGGATGTAGCCCTTGATGAGCGGCGGGATCTCGCTCGTGCCCGCACGCGGCATCCGCTCGTGCGGGAAGGCCAGGCGCGGGAACACGCGGTACTCCGGATCGGTCAGGTAGCGCTGCAATTCGTCGCGCAGCCTGGCGGCCTGCTGGCCGCCGTCGGCGAGCGACGCGCTGGCGCAGCCGATCAGGTGCCGGTAGCCGCCCTGCTTCATGTACTGCGCCAGGCCCGCCCACAGCAGCAGGATCGCACTGCCGGTGCGATAGTCGGGGTGCACGCAGGAGCGCCCGACCTCGATCAACGAAGGGCGCAGATGCGTCAGGCGCGACAGGTCGAATTCCGATTCCGAGTACAGCCGCCCGAGCTCGCGTGCCCGATGCGGCGGCAGGATCCGGTAGGTCCCGACCACCCGGCCGGTGTCCTCGTCGCGCACCAGCAGATGGTCGCAATAGGGGTCGAACTCGTCGCGATCGATCGCGTCGCCCGCGTCGCCGACCTGCGCGCCCATTTCCTGCGCGAACACCTCGTAGCGCAGGCGCTGGGCGTCCTCGATGCCAACGGGCCCGCGCGCCAGGCCGACCGACAATCGGGGCGCCGGGACCGCCTCGTCAGGCCGGGACTCGAGCCGTTCCGCTGCATTGTTGTCGTGCATCGTGGTACGGGGTTCAATGGAAGACGCCGCGGAATCTATCGGCTGACTCTTTCGAACATGTGAATTCCCGGTGACGTTGCGATGACGCCGGGCGCCGCTGACGGCTTGGAGCGAGGGGGGTTCGTGTATCATTCCGCCTTTGCAGGCGCGTAGCTCAGCTGGTTAGAGCACCACCTTGACATGGTGGGGGTCGTTGGTTCGAGTCCAATCGCGCCTACCAAAGGCGTGGCGGAGATTCCGACCGGAGGCGGCATTGAAGCGGGCGATTCGAACTTCGAGCGGGACAGGAACAATCGGCTAGGGTCGAGCGGCCTTTCGCCCAGGAAAGTGCGGCTCGACCGCACTTTTTTTTCGCCCCGCCGCTTTTCGCCCGGAGATTGCGATGATCTCGATATCCCTGCCCGACGGCTCACACCGTTCCTTCGACCGCCCGGTCAGCGTGGCGGAGGTCGCCACGGCGATCGGCCCCGGGCTGGCGAAAGCCGCGCTGGCGGGCAAGGTCGATGGAAAACTGGTCGACACCTCGCACGTGATCGATCGCGACGCGGCGCTGTCGATCGTCGTCGATCGGGACCCCGAGGGCCTGGAGATCATCCGCCACTCGACGGCGCACCTGCTCGCCTACGCGGTGAAGGAACTTTTCCCCGACGCCCAGATCACGATCGGGCCGGTGATCGAAAACGGCTTCTACTACGATATCGCCTACCGGCGTCCTTTCACGCCGGAAGACCTGCAGGCGCTCGAGAAGAAGATGTCGGAACTTGCGGCGCGCAACGAGCCGGTGCAGCGCGAAGTGTGGCAGCGGGACGAGGCGATCCGCTTCTTCGAATCGATCGGCGAGCGCTACAAGGCCGAGATCATCGCCGCGATCCCCGATGGCGAGGCGATCTCGCTATACCGCGAGGGCGGCTTCGTCGACCTGTGCGTGGGGCCGCACGTGCCGTCTACCGGGCGGCTGAAGGTCTTCAAGCTGATGAAGGTCGCCGGCGCCTACTGGCGCGGCGACAGCCGCAACGAGATGCTGCAGCGGATCTACGGCACGGCCTGGGCGAAGAAGGAGGAGCAGGACGCCTACCTGCACATGCTGGAAGAGGCGGAGAAACGCGACCATCGCAAGCTCGGGCGCGAGCTCGACCTGTTCCACATGCAGGACGAGGCCCCCGGCCTGATCTTCTGGCACCCGCGCGGCTGGACCATCTGGCAGCAGGTCGAGCAGTACATGCGCCGCGTCTACCAGGACAACGGCTACCAGGAGGTGCGCGGCCCGCTGCTGCTCGACCGCAGCCTGTGGGAGAAGACGGGGCACTGGGACAACTTCCGCGAGAACATGTTCACGACCGAGTCGGAGAACCGGTACTACGCGCTGAAGCCGATGAACTGCCCCGGCCACATCCAGATCTACAAGTCGGACCTGCGGTCGTACCGCGACCTGCCGCTGCGCTACGGCGAGTTCGGCCAGTGCCACCGCAATGAGGCATCGGGTGCCCTGCACGGCATCATGCGCGTGCGCGGATTCGTCCAGGACGACGGCCACATCTTCTGCACCGAGGATCAGATCCTCGACGAGTGTGTCGCCTATACCGCGCTGTTGCAGCGCGTTTACCGCGATTTCGGCTTCAGCGACATCGCGTACAAGGTCGCGACGCGTCCCGAGCCCCGCATCGGCAGCGACGAGTCGTGGGATCGGGCCGAGCACGCGCTGATGGAGTCGCTGCGGCGCTCGGGTTGCAGCTTCCAGGTATCGCCAGGGGAGGGAGCCTTCTACGGCCCCAAGATCGAGTACCACCTGAAGGACTCGATCGGGCGCTCCTGGCAGTGCGGCACGATGCAGGTGGACTTCTCGATGCCGGGCCGGCTGGGCGCGGAGTACGTTGCCGAGGACAACTCGCGCCGCGTGCCCGTGATGCTGCATCGCGCGATCCTGGGGTCGCTGGAGCGCTTCATCGGCATTCTGATCGAGCACCACGCGGGCGCGCTGCCGGTGTGGCTCGCACCGCAGCAGGCCGCCGTGGCCAGCATTACCGAGGCGCAGGCCGCGTACGCGCTGGATGTTGTGCAAAGCCTGAAAAAACAAGGCCTTAGAGTTGATGCCGACTTGCGCAACGAGAAAATCGCCTATAAGATTCGCGGTCTTGCCCTGCAAAAGGTTCCCTACATCCTTGTGGTCGGGGATAAGGAGAAGCAGGGCGGAACGGTGGCCGTCCGGGCTCGCGGCGGCGTCGATCTGGGCGTGATGTCCGTCGACGCGTTTCGCGAGCGGCTGCAGCAGGAGATCGAACAGCGCCGCTGATTGCGATCGTCGACGGACGATCGCACGGCGGCGCCTTGACTCCGGCGGCATGCCGACCGCGTGCGGCCGGTTTTTCTTAACGTTTGGGAGAAGGCAACCATCGCACAGGAACGCGCGCATCGCCTCAACGGAGAGATCACCGCGCCCGAAGTGCGCCTCGTCGGCGCAGAGGGCGAGCCGATCGGCGTGGTGAAGACATCCGAGGCACTACGGATGGCCGAAGAAGCCGAGCTCGATCTGGTCGAGATAGCCCCGACCGCGGTACCGCCGGTCTGCCGCCTGATGGATTACGGGAAGTTCCGCTATCAGGAGCAGAAGAAGGCGCACGAAGCGAAGCTCAAGCAGCGGCAGATCCAGGTCAAGGAGATCAAGTTCCGTCCGGCCACCGACGAGAACGACTACCTGACCAAGGTCCGCAAGCTGACCGAGTTTCTCGAGGAAGGCGACAAGGCCAAGGTGACGATGCGGTTCCGCGGGCGCGAGATGGCGCACCAGGAACTGGGCCTGCGGGTGCTGGAGCGCGTGAAGGCCGACCTGGAAACGGTCAGCCAGGTCGAGGCGATGCCGAGGCTCGAAGGCCGGCAGATGGTGATGGTGCTCTCGCCCAAGAAGAAGAAGCCGTAAAGCCGTCGGGTTCCGGCCCGACCGCAGCAGAATCGAAAGCGGCGCCGCCCAGCAGGCGACGCCGGGTTCGGCAACAAGTGCCGCAGGCTCCCGAAGTTCCGACCCATGTCGGACGCCCGGCGGCATCGACAAAGCGTGAGAGGCAGAACATGCCGAAGATGAAGACCAAGAAGAGCGCCGCGAAGCGTTTCAAGATTCGCGCCGGCGGCTCGATCAAGCGCGGTCAGGCGTTCAAGCGTCACATCCTGACCAAGAAGACCACCAAGAGCAAGCGCCACCTGCGCGGCCCGGTTGCGATCCACGCGGCCGACGAGGCCTCGGTGCGGCGCATGCTTCCGTACGCCTGACGAGGGAGGACTGAACCATGCCCCGCGTCAAACGTGGAGTCACGGCGCGCGCGCGCCACAAGAAGGTCCTGGCGGCGGCCAAGGGGTACACGCAGCGCCGCAGCAGCGTCTACCGCGTCGCCAAAGAAGCGGTGATGAAGGCCGGGCAGTACGCCTACCGCGACCGGCGCCAGCGCAAGCGCGTGTTCCGATCGCTGTGGATCGCCCGCATCAACGCCGCGGTGCGCGAGCACGACCTGTCGTACAGCGCCTTCGTCAACGGCCTGCGCAAGGCCGCGATCGATCTCGACCGCAAGGTCCTGGCCGACATGGCGGTGCTCGACAAGCCGGCGTTTGCGGCGATCGTCGAACGGGTCAAGACCAGCCTCGCAGGTTGACGCCGCGCGCCGTTCGGCGCGCGGAACCGATGCAAGCCAGGGCCGGCCTTGACGGGGCGGCCCTTTTTGTGTGCGCAGCCACAAAATGGAACGGCTTCCTTCCTCGACCATGGACGCACTCGACACCCTGATCGCCGAGGCCCGCGCGGCGTTCGCGGCGGCATCCCAGCCGGCCGCGCTGGAGAACGAGAAGGCGCGCTTCCTCGGCAAGGGGGGCAGCGTCACCGAGCTGCTCAAGCAGCTGGGCAAGCTCGATCCCGACCAGCGCCGGGTGCAGGGCGCGCGGATCAACGCGGCCAAGGAGAGCATCGAGCTGCTGCTGGCGCAGCGGCGCGGCGAGCTGGCGCAGGCCGAGCTCGACGCCCGGCTGGCGGCCGAGGCGATCGACGTCACGCTGCCCGGCCGGGGCCGCAGTCCCGGCGGCATCCACCCGCTGATGCGCACCTGGATCCGGGTCGAGGAGATCTTCCGCTCGATCGGCTTCGACGTCGCCGACGGCCCCGAGATCGAGACCGACTGGTACAACTTCACCGCGCTGAACAGTCCGGAGAACCATCCGGCGCGCTCGATGCAGGACACCTTCTACGTCGACGCGCGCGACGCCGAAGGCCGCCTGCTGGTGTTGCGCCCGCACACGTCGAACATGCAGGTTCGCTATGCGCGGCAGCACCGCCCGCCGATCAAGGTGATCGCGCCGGGCCGCACCTACCGCGTCGACGACGACGCGACGCACTCGCCCATGTTCCATCAGGTCGAGGGACTGTGGATCGGCGAGGACATCAGCTTCGCCGCGCTCAAGGGCGTCTACACCGACTTCCTGCGCCGCTTCTTCGAGAGCGACGACCTGCGGGTCCGGTTCCGCCCGTCGTATTTCCCGTTCACGGAACCCTCGGCGGAGATCGACATGATGTTCACGAGCGGGCCGCGCAAGGGGCGGTGGCTCGAGATCTCGGGGGCGGGTCAGGTGCATCCGGGCGTCGTGCGCAACTTCGGCCTCGACCCGGAGCGGCACATCGGCTTCGCTTTCGGGTCGGGCCTGGAGCGGCTGACCATGCTCCGCTACGGCATCGACGACCTGCGGCTGTTCTTCGAAGGCGACCTGCGCTTTCTGCAGGCGTTCAACGTCCGATGAACGGCGAACCACGGAACAAGGCGTTGGTGCCAGGCGTATGAGACTTCCCCTCGAGTGGTTGCGCGAATTCGTCGAAACGGCGCTCGATCCCGACGCGCTCGCCGACGGCCTGACGATGGGCGGGCTCGAGGTCGAGGACAGCGTGCCTGTCGCGCCGCCGTTCTCGAACGTCCGCGTCGCCCGGCTCGTATCGGTCGAGCGGCACCCGAACGCGGACCGGCTGACGGTCTGCAAGGTCGATGCCGGCACCGGGAGCCTGCTGAACATCGTCTGCGGCGCGCCGAACGCTGCGGCCGGCATCACGGTGCCGTGCGCATTGCCCGGCGCGGTTCTGCCGGGCGACCTGACGATCAAGGCGACCCGCATGCGTGGCGTGGCCTCGGAGGGCATGCTGTGCTCGGCGCGCGAGCTGGGGCTGTCGGATGATGCATCCGGCCTGCTCATCCTCGACCCGGCAACGCCGGTCGGGGCGGACCTGCGCGAGGCCCTGGGGCTCGACGATGTCTGCTTCGAGATCAAGCTCACGCCCAATCGCGGCGACTGCCTCAGCGTGCTGGGGGTTGCGCGCGAGGTGGCCGCGCTGACCGGCGCGCCGCTGAAGTCCCCCACGTTCGCGCCGATGCGGTGCGACAGCGACGAGCGGTTGCCGGTGCGGATCGAAGCGCCGGATCTGTGCGGGCGCTTTTCGGGCCGCGTGATCCGCGGCGTCGATGCGCGCGCCGCGACCCCGGACTGGATGAAGCGGCGCCTGGAGCGCAGCGGACAGCGCCCGATCTCCGCGCTGGTCGACATCTCCAACTACGTGATGCTCGAGCTCGGCCGGCCGACCCACGTCTTCGACCTCGACAAGGTGCATGCGCCGCTGACGGTCCGATGGGGGCGCCCGGGCGAACGGCTGGAGCTGCTCAATGGCCAGACGGTCGAGCTCGATCCCGCGGTCGGCGTGATCGCCGACGGGCGTGGGGTCGAATCGCTGGCCGGCATCATGGGCGGCGAGTCGACCGCGGTTTCCCTCGACACGCGCAATGTCTACGTGGAAGCTGCGTTCTGGTGGCCGGAGGCGATCCAGGGGCGTTCGCGCCGCTTCAATTTCGCGACCGACGCCGGGTACCGTTTCGAGCGCGGTGTCGACTTCGCCACGACGGTCGACCACATCGAGCGGATCACCCGGCTGATCGTCGACATTTGCGGCACGGCGGCGACCCGTGTCGGCCCGGTCGACGACAACGTGACGGGACTCCCGGCACGCGCGCCCGTGAGGTTGCGCCCCGCGCGGCTGCGCCGCGTGCTCGGCGGGCCCATCGGCGACGATCGCATCGCGCAGTGCCTGCAGCGCCTCGGCCTGGCGCTCAGCCGCGAGCCCGAGGCGTTCGTCGTGACGCCGCCCAGCTTTCGCTTCGACCTGCAGATCGAGGAGGACCTGATCGAGGAGGTGGCGCGCATCGACGGCTACCAGAACCTGCCGGCCGAGCCGCCACGGGTGCCCGCGACGATGCTCGAGCGACCGGAGGGCGAGCGCGACCCGCACGATCTGCGCCGCATCATGGCCGAGGCCGGCTTCCAGGAGCTGGTCAACTTCAGTTTTGTCGACCCCGAGTGGGAGGCGGACTTCGGTGCGGGGCCTGAAGACGCCCGGCTGATTCGGGTGGTCAATCCGATCGCGAACCAGTACGCGGTGATGCGTACCACGCTTCTGGGTGGCCTGGTTGCAGCGCTGCGCTACAACCTGAACCGGCAGGCCGCGCGGGTGCGCATGTTCGAGCTCGGGCGCGTGTACTGGCGGGAGCCAGGGGTTGCCGACGGCGCGCTTGCGGTCGGGGGCATCGCGCAGCCGGTCCGGCTCGCGGCGCTGGCCTACGGCGCGGCCGACGACGAGCAGTGGGGCATCGCGTCGCGCCCGGTCGATTTCTTCGATCTCAAGGCGGACATCGAACGCCTTCTGCCTCCGCAGCGCGCGCGCTTCGTGCCTGCCGAGCATCCGGCGTTGCATCCCGGCCGCAGCGCCCGGATCGACCTCGACGGCCGAGCGATCGGGTGGCTTGGCG
This sequence comes from uncultured Burkholderiaceae bacterium, assembly GCA_964512305.1. GTDB lineage: Bacteria > Pseudomonadota > Gammaproteobacteria > Burkholderiales > Burkholderiaceae_F > CAZEIW01. The sequence continues at coordinate 12,946 of CAZEIW010000227.1, forward strand.
AGCTGCATCCGCGAGCGCTCGCCCGCTACGAGCTGCCAACCGCGCCGACCGTGTTCGAGCTCGACCTCGGGTCGTTGCTGAAAATCGATCTGCCGCAGCCCCGGCCGGTGCCGCGCTTCCCCGCGGTGGTGCGCGACATTGCGCTGTGGGTCGACGCCGCGCTGCCGGCCCAGCGCGTGCTCGATGAGATCGACGCGCTGGCGCAACGGGACCCCCGCCTTTCCGCGCTGCGCGAGGTCAGGCTGTTCGACGTATTTCGGCCGGACGGCGAGAATTCACGGCCAGACGGCGCAAATTCAAGAAAGTTCGCGGGAGCAAGCGCTAACGTGTTGTTAAATAAGGAGAAAAGTCTTGCCTTCCGGGTGGTTCTGCAAGATACTCAACGCTCGCTTGCCGACGCCGACGCCGATGCGGCCCGAGCTGCGATCGTCGATCACCTGACGACGCAACTGGGAGCCCGTGCGCGTCAATGACCCGCGATGGATAACGACCAGACGATGACGGCGTTCAAGTTCCCCGAGCTTCCCCCGGCGGTTGCGCGAACGCGCGCTGACACAGAGCGCGGCGGGCGCACGATGACCAAGGCCGAACTGGCCGACGCGCTGTTCGAGCGGCTGGGCCTGAACAAGCGGGAAGCCAAGGACATGGTCGACTGCTTCTTCGAGGAAATCTGCCTCGCCCTCGCGCGCGGCGAATCGGTCAAGCTCTCGGGCTTCGGCAACTTCCAGCTGCGCGACAAGCCGAAGCGCCCGGGGCGCAATCCGAAGACCGGCGAGGAAATCGCGATCACCGCGCGCCGGGTCGTCACCTTCCACGCCAGCCAGAAGCTCAAGGCGGCGGTCGCGCGCACCTCCGGGCGCTGAGAGGACGCGCCCGCGCGGTCGAGACGGTTGCTCCGATGCAACAGCGAGTCGATGGCGCCGCAGCGGGCGCCGGGGGCGCCGACGGCTCTCTGCCGCCGATCCCGGCCAAGCGTTACTTCACGATCGGCGAGGTGAGCGAGCTGTGCGGCGTCAAGCCGCACGTGCTGCGCTACTGGGAACAGGAATTCACGCAACTGAAGCCGATCAAGCGGCGCGGCAACCGCCGCTACTACCAGCACCACGAGGTGCTGCTGGTGCGCCGGATCCGCGAGCTGCTGTACGAGCAGGGCTTCACGATCAGCGGCGCACGCAACCGTCTCGAGGCGCCGGACGGCGCGCGCATGGTCGCGAGGCGCAACGCCGCCCGCGCGACCGCCGATCCGCCCGGCGACGAGGGGCGTGCTGCGCTTGCGGCCCTGCGAGCCGAGCTCGAGTCGATCCGCCAGCTCCTTGCGCCGAAGGCATAGCCGCACCGCCCGTGTACAATCCGCGCTCTTCGGGGCGTAGCGCAGCCTGGTAGCGCACTTGCATGGGGTGCAAGGGGTCGCGAGTTCGAATCCCGCCGCCCCGACCAGTATTTTTGCGGTGATTGGACTTCCGGCTTGGGTCCAATTCCCGACGGATTGAAAACGGGCGCTGCTTGCGCCCGTTTCGTTTTCCTTCAGCCTGGACGCAGGGTGTCCGGCTACTCGCCTTCCGTGCCGATCGCGTAAGCGGTCTCACCGTGAACCGCGTCGTCCCCCACCTTCAGGGTCGCGTCATCCATGCGCAGCGGCGTGATCAACGAGATGACCTTGAGGATGATGTAGGTGGCTATGACGTTGTACACGATGATAAAGGCTGCTCCCTCGGCCTGAAGGAGGACCTGACCGAAATTCCCGTAGATCCAGCCGGTGACGCTCACTCCGGGCGCGTCCTTGTCGGTGCCGATGTATTCAAGCATCTCGGGATTCGCGAGGATGCCGGTCAGCAAGCCGCCCATGAGCCCCGCGCAACCATGCGTCGAGAATACGCTCAACGTATCATCGACCTTCATCATCAGCTTCGTCTTCTGGAGCTTGTTCATTGCGAGCCAGGGAATGATCCCCGCGCACACGCCGATGATGATTGCGCCCCAGCCATCGACGTAACCCGCCGCGGGCGTGATGGCCACCAGGCCGGCGATCATCCCGTTGACTGCGCCGATCACCGATGGCTTGCCGTACACCATCTTGTCCATCAGCGTCCAGACCAGGAGGCCCACGGCCGTGGCCGTGTTGGTGTTGAGCACGGCTGCGCCCGCGTTGGCATTCGCGAAGTAGGGATCTCCGCCGTTGAAGCCATTCCAACCCAGCCACAGTATGCCGGCGCCGACCAGCGTGACGAGCAGGCTGTTCGGCGGAAAATGCTCGCGGTCCTGCTGCAGGCGCGGCCCAACCATCGCCGCGGCGACGAAACCGGAGACGCCCGCGGCGAGATGGATCACGTAGCCGCCCGAGAAATCGGCCACACCCAGGGCGGCCAGCCACCCGCCACCCCACAGACTGAACGCTCCCACGCTGTAAACCAAGGTCACCCACACAGGGCAGAAGATCATCCACGCCTTGAAGCTCATGCGACCGAGCACCGAACCGCCCAGAATGATGACTGTGATCGCAGCGAATACGAACTGGAAGAAGACCAACGTCGCCATTGGGAAGGTCAGGGCCGGCATGCCCGAGGCTGCTTCCGGAATGGTCGCTTGGCCGGTCGTAAACATGGCCGATGTGGCGAGCATCGGCTTGCCAAGGAACGGGAACCACTTGGGTCCGAACGACATGTTGTAGTCGAATAGGACCCAGACAACCAGGACCGAGGCAAAGGCGTAGAGCGCCATGAAGGCGGAATTGATCGCCCACTTCTTCTTGACGAGGCCGCCATAAAGAACCATCAGCCCAGGAATGCTTTGAAGGCCGACGAACGTCGCAGCGGCCAGCTGCCACGCGTTGTTCCCCGAGTCGAGCCATTTTGGTGACGGAACGAGCATGACTTTCCCCCCCTTTTGAGGTTTGTCGTTGCAAGTCGGGCGACGATGACGGTGCAAAAAGCGTGCTCAAAGGTCGCCCGCCCGGGAGACAAGTCAAGTCGTCGGAGCGCCGGCCGCAACTTTGTTATTGTCTCCGTCCATGCCACCCAGTGCGGATCAACCTCGGATAAGTGCTCGTAAACGAACAAATATTCGGCGCCTTCGACAGGCTGCCGGGTGAGGTGAAATTGAGGACAGTTCGACCCGCCGTGCCTCCCGCGCGCGCGGTAGCAGACATGTATCCAAGGCGGACCTTTGCGGCCGGGTTCGCGGCGTTGGCTGCATGCGTGCTCATGCTGCCCATTTCCGGTGCAGCCGAGCCAGCTACGATGCTCACGTGCACCAATCCGGTGAGCGGCTTCAGTTGGCAGATCAGAATCAACTTCGAACAGAGCACCGTGGATTCCAACCCCGCCCGGATCACCAGCACCCAGATCTCGTGGCACGACCGAACCGATGGCGGCAACTACACGCTCGACCGCAAGTCGGGAAGTCTCACGGTGATCTTCGCCTCCAGCACCGGCGGCTATTTGCTCCATGATCGCTGCAGCCCGCAGAATTGAAGACAACCGCCTAGCATCGCAGCAGCGCCGCCCAACCAACCCCCGACCCGCTGTGCAACCCAATGGGAGCGGCCGCGATGGTTGCACGCATGCCGGCCATTAGAGCGAGCGTCGGGTTTTACTCGTCGACCGGACCGCGTCCCGACAATGAGGACTTCGCCGGCGCCGTCTTCGGCCCCGAGCTGGCCGAGCCACGCGGGGATGTCGTTGCGGCGATCGCCGATGGGATCGGGAGCGCTAAGGGCGGTCGTATTGCTGCAGAAACCGCGGTGCGCGGTTTTCTGGACGGGATGAGCGAGCTTCCCGAGACCGCGGAAGTCCAACGCTCGGCCGCCCGCGTGCTGAACGCGCTCAACGCGTGGATGCACTCCCACGGCCACCGGGACCCCGACCTGGCGGGCATGGGATGCACTTTCACCGCGTTGATGCTGCGCGGCCGAATCGCGCACATCGTGCACATCGGCGACACGCGCGCGTATCGCTTGAGCGGCAGCCGCCTCTCTCGCCTGACCACCGATCATTTGCGGGAGGGTGGCGCAGGCCGGTCGAAGACCCTGTACCGCGCGCTCGGTGTGGAGGCAGAGCTGCGGCTGGAGTACACCGCCCAGCCGATGGCGCCTCATGACCGATTTCTCCTGTGCAGCGACGGCCTGTACGGGTCGCTCACGGACGAGACCATTGCCGATACCCTGCGCGATCGCTCCGCGCCCGCAGACACGGCCCGGGCGTTGGTCGCAACCGCGCTCGAATCCGGCAGCAGCGACAACTGCACGGCCTTGGTGCTGGACGTGATCGAGCTGCCGACGGCGGAATCGGCAAGCATCGGCGCCGCCATGCTGCCGCTCGTCCCGGTGCCGCTCGGCGGCGAGACGATCGACGGCTTTGTGCTCAAAGCGCTCATTTCAGACGGGCGCTACAGCCGCCTGTTCGCTGCGACGGACGAGATCGAGGGGGGCGAGTTGGCATTGAAGTTCCCCAAGCCGAAGGTGGCCGACGCGGGTGCGCTTCGTGCGGCATTCGTGCGCGAGGCATGGGTGGGCGCGCGCGTGCACAGCCCTGGGCTCGGCCGAATCATTGAACTGCCGCACGGGCGGCAGACGTGTCTGTACACGGTCATGCCGCTCTATCAAGGCGAGCTTCTGGAGACGCGGCTGACGCGCCAGCCGTCCGTGGGTCTCGAGGAGGGTCGTAACGTCGCGATCAAGCTGGCCCGCGCGGTGGCGACGCTGCACCGCGACGGCATCATTCACCGCGACATCAAGCCCGACAACGTGATTCTCGAAGGCGACGGTTCGCTAAAGCTCATTGATCTCGGCGTGGTGCGCGCACGCGGTCTGGAGGACTCTCCACCCGAGCAGATTCCCGGAACTCGTGCCTACGTCGCGCCCGAGATGTTCGCCGGTGAAGCCGGGAATGAAGCCACCGACATCTATGCGCTGGGCGTCACCATGTTTCACGCTTTCACCGGCGAGTTCCCTTATGGCAATTCCGATGCCGAGAGCCCACCGAGCCGGGATCGGCCACAGGCGCTCACGGTGCTGCGCCCGGATCTGCCTGCGTGGCTCCAAGCTGCACTCGGGCGAGCGATCGCAATCGATCCCGCGCAACGGTTTCGCGACATGAACGAATTTGCGGC
>CAZEIW010000228.1:0-19372 GCA_964512305.1 uncultured Burkholderiaceae bacterium
CCGGACTGACCGCAGGAGCGGCCAGGGCGGACGCACGGCGAGGCCATCGCCTATCATCACGCGCGGTCGTCTGGCCGGTAACGCCCGACGGGCATCCCCTCACCCCCGGCCCCTCTCCCGCAAGCGGGAGAGGGGAGCTTCAAGCGGCTGGCGTGCCTCGGAGCTTGCGCTTGCTGGATTTCTTCGAACGACTCGTCGATCCGTATCCGGAACCGGTGCCGCCGGTGCCTCCGGGCGGCTTGGTCGCGTTCCTGTGGGAATGCACCCGGGGCCTTCGGCTGCACATCGCGGTGATGACCGCGCTCACGGCGATCATCGGCGCCTTCGAAGCCGCCCTGTTCGGCTTTCTGGGCCGCATCGTCGACTGGCTGGGCCGCGTCGAGCCGGCGCGGCTGTGGCACGACGAGCGCCGCAGCCTGCTGCTGCTGGCGGCGCTGCTGCTGGCCAGCGTCGGCGTGGTCGCGCTGCAGGCGATGATCAAGCAGCAGTCGCTGGCCGGCAACTTCCCGATGCGGATGCGCTGGAACTTCCACCGGCTGATGCTCGCCCAGAGCATCGGCTTCTACCAGGACGAGTTCGCCGGCCGCATCTCGGCCAAGGTGATGCAGACCTCGCTGGCGGTGCGCGACGCCGTGATGATCGTCACCGACATGCTGGTGTTCGTCGTGATCTACTTCGTCACGGTCGCGGTGGTGGCGGGCGGCTTCGATCGCTGGCTGCTGTCGCCGTTCCTCGGCTGGCTGGCCCTGTACGTGGCGGCGCTGGCGTACTTCGTGCCGCGCCTGGGACGCGCCGCCAGCGCGCAGGCCGACGCGCGTTCGCTGATGACCGGGCGGATCACCGACGCCTATACGAACATCGCCACCGTCAAGCTGTTCTCGCACGGGCGCCGCGAGGCGAGCTATGCGCGCGGCGCGATGCAGGACTTCATGCTCACGGTGCACGGGCAGATGCGGCTCGTGACCGGTTTCGAGACGGTCAACCACCTCCTCAACATGCTGCTGCTCGGCAGCACGGCCGGGACCGCGCTATGGCTGTGGTCGCAGGGGCAGGTCGGCGTCGGCGCCGTCGCCGCGTCGACCGCGATGACGCTGCGGCTGAGCGGCATCTCGCACTGGGTGATGTGGGAGATGGCTTCGCTGTTCGAGCAGATCGGCACCGTGCAGGACGGCATCAACACGCTGACGCGCGCGCACGCGGTCACCGACCGGGCCGATGCGCAGCCGCTGCGGGTCACCCGCGGCGAGATCCGCTTCGAGCGCGTCCGATTCGGCTACGGCTCGTCGCGCCCCGTGATCGACGATTTCTCGCTGGTGATCCACCCGGGCGAGAAGGTCGGCCTCGTGGGCCGCTCCGGCGCGGGGAAGTCGACCCTGGTCAATCTGCTGCTGCGCTTCTACGACATCGAGTCGGGCCGCGTGCTGATCGACGGGCAGGACATCGCCGGGGTCACGCAAAACAGCCTGCGGGCCCAGATCGGCATGGTGACCCAGGACACCTCGCTGCTGCATCGATCGGTGCGCGACAACATCCTCTACGGACGGCCGGACGCGGGCGACGCCGACATGATCGCGGCGGCGCGCCGCGCCGAGGCGCACGAATTCATCGCCGCGCTCGCCGACGCCAAGGGCCGCCGGGGCTACGACGCGCAGGTCGGCGAGCGCGGCGTCAAGCTGTCGGGGGGCCAGCGCCAGCGGGTCGCGATCGCGCGCGTGATGCTCAAGGACGCGCCGATCCTGCTGCTCGACGAGGCGACGAGCGCACTCGACTCCGAGGTCGAGGCCGCGATCCAGGAGAGCCTGTATCGCCTGATGGAGGGCAAGACCGTCGTGGCGATCGCGCACCGGCTGTCGACGATCGCGGCGCTCGACCGGCTGGTCGTGCTCGATCAGGGGAAGATCGTCGAGATGGGCGACCACCGCAGCCTGCTGGCCCGCCGCGGACTGTATGCGCGTCTGTGGGCACGCCAGAGCGGTGGGTTCCTGGGCCTGGATGCGGAGGACGACGCGCTGGCGGAACTGGCCTAGTCCAGGTCTCGGAGTCCGCGCCTCCTGGCGCTGCGGCGGCGGCACACGAACCATGAACCGCGTGCCAGCAAGAATGACGCTCGTGAATGCCGCGGGGGGTGCTCGAGGGGGGGGCGCAGCCACCCCTCGAGGCCGATCCTCCCGCTTTTCGGTTCCGAAGCTGCCGGCGTCAAGCGACCTGTTCCGCCGCCCTTCGGAGCTACGGTTCATTGAGAGGGTTTCGCTGGCACGGCGGCGGCACGCCAGTCGTGGAAGACGTCGATGTCGATGCCGTCCGGGTTGTTCAACTCGCCCGGGCCCTTGCCCGGGTGGTCGGTCACCCCGTATTGCCAGATGATCTGCCGGGTCTGGCGATCGATCACGATCACCCGGTGTCGGTAGTCGTCGTTGAGAATCACGTCGCCGTTGGGCAGTTCCTGCGCCAGCGACGGATGGTCGAGCATCGCTTCGCCGTCCTTGAAGAAGTAATCCCAGGTGACCTTGCGCTTGACCGGATCGAACACGATCACCCGCCCGGGCTTGCTGTAGTCGGCGACGATCACCTGGCCGTCGCGGGCCGGCATCGCATCGGACGGGTAGCGCAGGCCGAACGCCTGCATGGCCCACACGACCTTGCCTTCGCGCGTCAGGCGCGAGATCCACGCTCCCGTGATCTCGGTGAGCAGGATGTCTCCGCCTTCGAGCTCGACGGCGCCGTTGGGCAGCCCGAGGAAGCGGGGCGGTTCGTGGCGGCAGTTCGGATCCTTGTGCCAGTTGCCGTCCTTGCGGCTGGGTCCGCCCCACTGCGCCTTGATCTTCGACGTTTGGCGGTCGAGGAAGAGGATCCGGCAGTTGCGGATGTCGGACACCAGGATGGTTCCATCGGCCATCACGTGCGTGTCGTCGGGGAAATTCAGGTACCCGGGGCCGCTGCCGGGAACGTCCGGAATGCCGTAGCTCCAGATCAGCTCGCGCCGCTCGTAGTCGATCAGGTGGATGTCCTGGTTGTCCTCCTCGCTGATCGCCAGCAGGCGGCCGTCGGGAGAGAAGTACACGTCGTCGTTGTCGTGGTAGATCTTCAGGTCCGGCGAACCGAACTGCCAGACGATCCGCTTGTCGGGGGTCACCTCGATCAGCCGGTTGTTGCGGCGGTCCGCGATCACGACCGGGTAGGGAAGCGGTTTGCCCCAGGACGGAGTCGGCGCCTTCGGGCTGCCGGTCACCGGCGGAACGGCGTGGTTCGACTCCTGGGCCGCGGCGATCGTCGATACGGCCAGCAGTGCAGCGAACAAGGCTGCCCGGCGCCTGGCTGCGGCAATTGGTCCCCGGCCGAAGCGTTTCGCGGTGATGCAAGGCATGTGTGTCCTCGGTATCGATGTGGCAACCCGCCATTCTGCCCCGTCCGCGCCCTAGGCGTCGCCGGGTTCCCGTGCGGCCTTGCCCAGCCAGCGCTGCAGGCATTGCGCCAGCGCGGCCGGCGACACGGGCTTGGCGATGTAATCGTCCATGCCGGCGGCGAGGCACCGCTCGCGGTCGCCCGCCATCGCGTGCGCGGTCATCGCGACGATCGTCATGCTTGCGCCGCCAGGCAGCGCGCGCACCGAGCGCGTGGCCTCGAAGCCGTCCATGCCCGGCATCTGCACGTCCATGAAGACGAGGTCGAACCGCTCGCCCGCGCCGAGGCGCGCGAGCGCTTCACCCCCGCTGCCGGCCGTCGCGACGTCGACGCCGTGCGCCCGCAGCAGCTCCGAGGCGACGATCCGGTTGATGTCGTTGTCCTCGACCACCAGAACGCGCGCTCCCGCAGTCAGGCGCTGCGGCACTTCGCCGCGTCCGGCCACATCCTGCGCATCCTTTGCATGGGGCGGCCTGCCCATCCCGAGCAGCAGGTCCTCGAGCAGCGAAGAGGGTGTGGCAGGCTTGGTGACATAGCCGGCCAAGCGCAGCCCGGCCTCCTGCGGTTCGACCCGCGAGCGGTCGGCCGCGGTGCACATGATGAAGATCCGCTCGTCGCCGCGGCGGCGCCCGCGCAGCGCGCTGGCGACCGCGAGCCCGTCCATGTCCGGCATATGCCGGTCGATCAGCGCCACCTCGTAGGGGCGCCCCTCGTCGACGGCGCGCGCGAACGCCTCCACGGCCGGCGCGCCGGCTTCGTATCCGGACACGTCGAGACCGAAAGAGCGCAGCATCTGGACCAGCGACGCCAGGGCGGTCGGGTTGTCGTCGACGGCCAGCGCCCGCAGACCGGCCAGTGCATGCGCGCGCCCGGCCGCGCCTTTCGGCGCCGCCGCGCGCCCGAAGCGCGCCGTGAACGTGAAGGTGCTCCCCTGCTCGGGCGCGCTCTCGACGCCGATCCGGCCGCCCATCAACTCGACCAGCCTGCGGCTGATGGCCAGGCCGAGCCCCGTGCCCCCGAAGCGGCGCGCCATCGAGCCATCGCCCTGATTGAACGGCTGGAACAGGTCGCGCATCCTGTCCTCGACGATCCCGATCCCGGTGTCGCGGACCGCGAAACGGATCCGCAGGGACTCCAGCCCCGGTTCCTCCATGTCGACCCGAATCGTCACCTGGCCGGCGGGCGTGAACTTGACCGCATTGGACGCCAGGTTCACCAGGACCTGTTCGAGCCGGACCGCATCGCCGATCAGGAGGTTGGGCACCTCGGCGAGCCGGTCGACGATCAGCTCCAGGCCCTTCATCTCCGCCATCGGCGCGACGATCTGGGCGACCTTTCGCAACACGTCGTCCAACGCGAACTCGGTGCTTTCGAGAGTCAGCTTGCCGGCGTCGACCTTCGAGAAGTCGAGGATGTCGTTGATGATGCGAAGCAGCGAGTCCGCCGAGTCCCGGATCCGTCCGAGGTACTCGCGCTGCTGCGGCACCGGCTTCGCCCGCAGCGCAAGCTCGGTCATGCCGATGATGCCGTTCATCGGCGTGCGGATCTCGTGGCTCATGTTGGCGAGGAAAGCCGCCTTCGCGCGCACCGCCTGGTCGGCGGCGTCGCGCGCGCGCACCAGATCGGCCGTGCGCTGCTCGACGGTCGCCTCCAGGTCGCGCGTCGCCGCGAGCAACCGGGTGCGCATCGCTTCCTGCGCGTGCGCCAGGGTCCCGAGCTCGGACCAGGGGGAGGAGACCGCCACCGGCAGGTCGAGCTCGAGGCGCCCGATGCGCTCGCTTTCGGAAGCCAGCTGCGCGAGCGGCCGCGAGTACTGGGCGGCCATTCGCATCGCGGCGACGGCTGCCAGGATCAAAGCCAGCAACACCAGCAGCGCGAACACGCCGAGAGACCCGGCGCTGAGCGGTGAGAAGTCGGCCTCCGGGGCGAGCGCCGCCACCCAGAGATGCTGGTTGCCCAGCTCGATGCGGCGAAACGACGCGAGCCACGGCACCCCGGACTCGTCGAAACGCAGCGCCTGCACGGCGGTGCCGCCGCCCTCCTGCCAAAGCCGGTAGCTCTTCGACAGGGCGGGCACGCCGAGATCGGCGACGGGTTGCAGCAGTGCGGCCATCAGCGCGTCGTCGGAGGCGAAGCGCGCGTCCCTGGGCAGCCCGACGACGCGGCCGTCCTGTGCGAACACCGTCACGAAGCCGAGCTTGCCGACCGCCAGCTTGCCGGTGAAGCGCGAGAGATCCGTCAGCTCGATGTCGCTCGTGCTCGTGTAGCGGGTCCCGTCGGGTCCGGTCCAGCGCACGACCGCCGAAATGCCCGGCAGCCTCGTCGAGACGAACGTGTAGGGCTCGGTCCAGTAGATTGCCTGCGGATCGGCGACAAGCTGGGCGTTGACGAACCACGGCCGGCGCCGCGCGTCGTAGTCGCTGCCGCGGACTTCGGAGGCGACCTGCACGCCGTGAGGAGTCCAGGTCTGCACGATCGATTTGCCTTTCAGGCGGTCGGGGTCGGTGAATCTCGTCACCCGCTCGCCGCCGGGCGTCACCCGCAGCAGCACCTCCCGGCCGCTTTCGCTGGCAATCGCGATCGACGATATCGTCGGACCCCGTTCGAGCAGAGGGCCGACCAGTTCGACCAGGCTCTGCGGACTGCTGACGTCGATCAGTCCCGAGGCACCCCAATCGCGGCGCACGCGCGCGATGGCTTCCACACGCACGATGACCTGGCGCAACTGGGCGTCGACCGCGTCGAAGGCCGCGCCCAGTTCCTTGGACTCGAGCGCCCGGCGGGCCGGCTCGTACACGTAGACCTGCGCCGCCGTGCCGAGCGCGAGCAATGCAATCGAAGTGATCGCCAGCGTCGAAATCACGAAGCTGCGCGCGATCGAACCGCCGCCGCTGAGGCTGCGTGCGGGCTGCGCGCGATCTGGCATCGAGTCGACGGGGTCGCTTGCTTGGCCCGGGGCGGACGGACCCGTCCGTCGGGGCTGGAAAGACTCAAGGCGCATTGGAACAGAAAAAGGGGATGGGCCGAAGGGCTTTAGGGTTGACAACTGACCACGGGTCATTTACTGTGTCACACAAATGACCCGTGGTCAGTTGTGGGAAAGGCAATGATCATCCGCCAGCGAGCGATCCAGGTCGAGGACAAGCAGGAGCGCTACAACGCGATCCTGCGGGCGGCCGAGCAGGTGATGCTGCACTCGCCCGACCAGTCCGCGAACGTCGCGGAGGTGGCCGAGGTGGCCGGCCTCGCGAAGGGCACGGTGTACCTCTACTTCCCGAGCAAGGAAGAGCTGCTGCTCGCGCTGCACGAGCGCAACGTCGAAGCGTTCTTCTCGGCGTTGATCGCGCGCCTCGATCAGCCGCAGCCGATCGGCATCGATGACATGCTTGCGCTCACGCGCGAGCACATGTTCGACCGGCCGCTTTTCCTGCCGCTGGCGGCGCAATGCCTCGCCAGCATGGGGCAGGTCGTCTCGGCCGACTGGGAAATGGCTTTCAAGCAGCGCCTCGCCGGGCGCCTGGCCCGCGCCGGCGAGGGCATCGAGCGCCATTTTCCGCAGCTCCCGCCCGGCGGCGGCATCCTGCTGCTGCACGTCAGCTACGCGCTGATCCTCGGCCTGTGGCAGCTGTCGCCCGAGCGGTGCCCCGCGCCGGCGATGCACCAGCACCTCGCCGGCGCCGCCTGGAACTACGCCGACAGCGTCAGCGCCGCCTTGCGCGCGCTGTGGCAGGGAACCCTCGGCGCCGACACCTCGAACACCTCCCTCTGCTCCTCCAATCACACAGCCCCACGGAGCCAATCATGAGCCGACTGCGTGCCTTTGCCGCGCCCGCCATGGGCGCACTGACCGCCGCGATGGTGTTGTCGCTGGCGGCATGTTCCTCCGGTCAACCCGTGCCGGAGCCGGTGCGCCCGGTCCAACTCGTCCAGGTCCGGGCCGATGCGTCGTCGACGCCGGCGGTCCTGGCGGGCGAAGTCAGGCCGCGCTTCGAGACCGACCTCGGCTTCCGCGTCGCGGGAAAGGTGCTGGAGCGGCGGGTCGACATCGGCATGCGGGTGCGCCGCGGCGAAACGCTCGCCAAGCTCGACCCGGCCGACGTCGGCCTGCAGGTCCAGGGGGCCCAGGCCGCCCTCCGGGCCGCCGCCGCGGACGACGCGCTCGCAAACGCCGAATGGCAGCGCTACCAGGACCTGTTCGCGCAGAAGTTCATCAGCACGAGCGCGCTGGACACCAAGCGCAGCGCCTTCGACGCCGCGCACGCGCGCCTCGAACAGGCGCGCGCGCAACTGGCGCAGACGCAGAACCAGGCCGACTACGCGACGCTGACCGCGCCGGAGGACGGCGTGATCACGGCGGTCGCGGCCGAGGTCGGGCAGGTCGTCAGCGTCGGCCAGCCCGTGTTCAGGCTGGCGCGCGAAAGCGAGCGCGAAGTCGCGATCAGCGTGCCCGAGAACCGCCTGCGCGAGGTCCAGGGCGCAAAGTCGCTGGTCGTGACGCTGTGGGCCGATCCCGGCAAGGTCTATCCGGCGCGCATCCGCGAGATCGCCCCCGCGGTCGACCCGGCGACGCGGACCTTCGCGGTGCGCCTCAGCGTGCTCGAGGCCGATTCCAACCTGCGGCTCGGCATGACCGCCCAAGTCGGCGTCCTCGACGGCGCTTCCACGGGCGCGATGCTCGTTCCGCTGTCGGCGATCTACCACGCGAACGACGGCGCGCCCGCGCTCTGGGTCTACGCCCCCGAATCGCACAGCGTGGCCCTGCGGCCGGTCCATCTCGGGCCGTTCCGGGAAGACGGCGCGCTGATCGTCGACGGCGTCGCGCCGGGCGACTGGATCGTCGCCGCCGGCGTCAACAAGCTCGCTCCCGGGCAGGTCGTCCGTCCCTACGACACCACCCGCCTCGCGGCGCCCGGGGCGCCGGCCGCCGGCGCCCGCTCCTGACGCTGACGGAAGGATTCGGCCATGAACGCTCCCGCGCCGCAGGCGCGCCCGGGACTGCTGCGCTTCGACCTGTCCCGCTTCAACCTTTCGGAATGGGCGCTGCGGCACCGCTCGATGGTGCTGTACCTGATCGTCGTCTTCGCGATCCTCGGGGTCCTGTCGTACTCGGCGCTCGGCCAGTCCGAGGACCCGCCGTTCACCTTCAAGGTGATGGTGGTGCGCGCCGAGTGGCCGGGCGCCACCGCGCTCGAGGTCGAGCAGCAGCTGACCGACAAGATCGAGCGCAAGCTCCAGGAGCTGCCGCTGCAGTCGGTCCGCAGCTACAGCAAGCCGGGCGAGTCGATGGTGTTCGTCGAGCTGAAGGATTCGACGCCCGCCGCGAACGTGCCGGACGACTGGTACCAGGTGCGCAAGAAGATCGGCGACATCAAGGGCACGCTGCCGAGCGGGGTCCGGGGGCCGTTTTTCAACGACGAGTTCGGCGACACGTATACGAACATCTACGCGATCACGGCCGACGGCTTCGGCTACCGGGACCTGAAGAAGTTCGGCGACCGGGTGCGCGAGGAGCTGCTGCGGGTCAACGGCGTCGCGAAGGTCGACTTCATCGGCGAGCAGGACGAAAGGATCTTCGTCGAGGCGTCCAACGACAAGCTGGCGACGCTCGGGATCGGGCCGCAGCAGATCTACCAGACGCTCGCCGACCAGAATGCGGTCGCCGCCGGCGGCGTCTTCGAGACCGGGACCGACCGGATCTACCTGCGGCCGACCGGCGCTTTCGATTCGCTGGACGCGATCCGCGACCTGACGATCCGCGCCAACAACCGCGTGCTGCGGCTGGGCGACATCGCCACGGTGACGCGCGGCTACGTCGACCCGCCGGCGCAGAAGATGCGCTACCGGGGGCAGGACGCGCTCGGCGTCGCGGTGACGATGGTCAAGGGCGGCGACGTGATCGAGCTCGGGCGCGCGCTCGACACCCAGATCGGCCGCGTCGCGTCCCAGCTGCCGGTGGGGGTCGAGATCGCCCCGGTCGCCAGCATGCCCAAGGCCGTGCAAGGCTCGGTCAACGTGTTCGTGCGCTCGCTCGCCGAGGCGGTGATCATCGTCCTGGCCGTGTCGCTGATCAGCCTGGGCCTGCGCACCGGGCTCGTGGTCTCGATCTCGATCCCGCTCGTGCTGGCGATGACGTTCCTCTTCATGCGCCTGTTCGACATCGGCCTGCACAAGATCTCGCTCGGCGCGCTGATCCTGTCGCTGGGGCTGCTGGTCGACGACGCGATCATCGCGGTCGAGATGATGGCCGTGAAGCTCGAACAGGGGCTCGACCGCTTCCGCGCCGCGAGCTTCGCGTACACGAACACCGCGTTCCCGATGCTGACCGGCACGCTGGTCACCGTCGCGGGCTTCCTGCCGATCGCGACCGCGAAGAGCGCCACCGGCGAGTACACGCGCTCGCTGTTCCAGGTGTCGGCGATCGCGCTCGGCGTGTCGTGGATCGTGGCCGTGGTCGTCATTCCGTACCTCGGCTACCGCCTGCTGCCCGAGCGCTCCTCCGGCGCCGAGCCTTCGCTCGCGCTGCGGCTGTGGGCGAGGCTGCGGCGGCAGCGGCCGGTGGCCGCCGCACCCGCGCCGGCGCACGAGCATTCGGACGCGACCTACGACACCGCGTTCTACCGCGCGCTGCGCCGGCTGATCGACTGGGTCCTCGGCCATCGCCGCCTCGTGCTTGCGGCGACGCTGGGCGCGTTCGCGGCTTCCCTGGCGCTCTTTCGGCTGGTGCCGCAACAGTTCTTCCCGGCGTCGTCGCGTCCCGAGCTTCTGGTGGACCTGCGACTGCCCGAAGGCAGCTCGTTCGAAGCGACGCTCGCCGAAACCAAGCGCTTCGAGGCCGTGCTCGCGCACGAGCCGGGGGTCGAGAGCTCGGTCGCGTACGTGGGCGCCGGCAGCCCGCGTTTCTACCTGCCGCTGGATCAGCAGCTGCAGCAGTCCAACTTCGCGCAGTTCGTCGTCGTTGCCGCCAGCAACGAGGAGCGCGAGCGGCTGCGCGAGCGGCTGCTCCGCCTGTTCGAGGAGGACTTCCCCACGCTGCGCGGCCGGGTGTCGCGGCTGGAAAACGGCCCGCCGGTGGGCTTCCCGGTGCAGTTCCGCGTCTCCGGCGACGACATCGGGACGGTGAAGAGGATCGCGCGCGACGTGATGGGGATCATGCGCAACGATGCGAATCTCACCAACGTGCAGCTCGACTGGGACGAGCCCACCAAGGTGGTCCGCCTCGTCGTCGACCAGGACAAGGCCCGGCTGCTGGGCGTCTCGTCGCAGGACCTCGCGGCATTCCTCAACAACTCGGTGTCCGGGTTTTCGGTGACCAGCTTCCGCGAGCAGGACAAGCAGATCGACATCGTGCTTCGCGGCCCGGCGGCCGAGCGCGCGCGGCTTTCGTTCCTGCGCGACATCGCGATCCCGTCGCGCGAGGGCAAAGCCGTCCCGATCACGCAGATCGCCGACCTGCGCTACGAGCTCGAGGAGGGCGTCGTCTGGCGGCGCGACCGCCTGCCGACGGTCACGGTGCGGGCCGATGTCAAGGGCGACGTCCAGGGACCCGACGAATCGAGCCGGATCGAGCCGCGGCTCGATCCGATCCGGGCCCAACTGCCGCTCGGGTACCACATCGAGGCCGGCGGCGCGATCGAGGATGCGACGCGCGGCCAGAAGTCGATCGCCGCCGGCGCGCCGCTGCTGATCCTGGCCGTGCTGACGCTGCTGATGATCCAGCTGCAGAGTTTCCCGCGCACGTTAATGGTGGTGCTGACCGCTCCGCTGGGCCTGATCGGCGTGACCATCGGCCTGCTGCTGTTCGGCAAGCCCTTCGGGTTCGTCGCGATGCTCGGCACGATCGCGCTCTCCGGCATCATCATGCGCAACTCGGTGATCCTGGTCGATCAGATCGAGAAGGACATCGCCGCCGGGACGCCGCGCTGGGATGCGATCGTCGGCGCGACCGTGCGCCGGTTCCGCCCGATCGTGCTGACCGCCGGCACCGCCGTGCTGGCGCTGATCCCGCTGACGCGCAGCGACTTCTTCGGGCCGATGGCCGTCGCGATGATGGGGGGCATCGTCGTCGCGACCGTGCTGACGCTCGGTTTCCTGCCGGCGCTGTATGCGGCGTGGTTCCGGGTTCGGCGCAGCGAGGAAACTGCGCCGGTCGCGGCCGCGACCCAACTCGAGGAAGGGTTTTCCGGCGGCTCGGCTGCGCCCGCGTGACCTGGTCTGCCAGGCAGAACGCAACGGGGTTGGTGTCGAGCGGCGCCTTAACAAAATCAGGCTGGGGCGGCCTTCTTGCTGATCGGGAATCCTCGCCTTTTTCTTTTCTTTTCTCTTGTTTGGCCAGTACCTCCCGGGCGGACCATCCGGTTTCGCCGGCACGGAAGCTCGCCGGCGCCGACCGGAGAAGTTTCATGAGCGACAGCAGAGCGGAAGGCCTCGAGGCGCAAGAGGCGGACTGCGACGAGGGCGACCTCGGCGCGGAACTCGACGTGATCCTGAACGTCTACGCGACCTTCGTGCAAGACGATGCCGATGCCGGCGCCACGAAGTCTCCCGGCGCGACCGAAACGAACTGACGCAAAACCCCCCTCTCCCGCAACGCGGGAGAGGGGCCGGGGTGAGGGCCGCCGCCCGAAGCTCCGCTCGCCACCCTCACCCCCACCCCTCTCCCGCGGTGCGGGAGAGGGGAGTCAAGTTTCACCTCCGTCGCCGCCCGGCCGACCTGGCCCGAAAGCATTCCTTGGCGTGGTCGTTGACCATGCCGACCGCCTGCATGAACGCGTAGCAGATGCTGCCGCCGACGAACTTGAAGCCGCGCTTCTTGAGCGCCTTGGTCATCGCCTCGCTTGCCGCCAGCGCATCGCGCCGGTTCCGGGCGGGCTTCCCGCCGACGAACTGCCAGAGGTAGGCGTCGAAGGTTCCGAACTCGCGCCGCACTTCCAGGAACGCAGCGGCGTTCGCGACGACCCCTTCGATCTTCAGGCGGTTGCGGACGATCCCTTCGTCTTGGAGCAGCGCGGCCTTCTTCGCCGCGTCGTATCTGACGATCTTCCGGGCGTCGAAATTGCTGAACGCCTTGCGGTAGTTCAGGCGTTTCTGCAGGATCGTGAGCCAGCTCAGGCCTGCCTGTGCACCCTCGAGGTTCAGCATCTCGAACAGAAGCCGGTCGTCATGGACCGGGACGCCCCACTCCTCATCGTGGTAGGCGGTGAGCAGCGGGTGGGACGTGGCCCACTTGCACCTGACCTTGTTGACGGACGCATTCACTTCGCCGCCGCCTCGAGCACGGGAATCGGCGCTGCCAGATTCGCTGGGGCGCCCTGAGCGAGTGCCATGGGAAGGCGATTGTCGATTCGGCCGGTTCCCGCGACAACCCCGTCGATGGGGTGGCGGGCGTTCTAAGATGCGCCGGTGACGAAAAGCGGATCGGCATTCAATCCTGTCCTTCTCGACATTCCGGACCACCTCGAGACGGACCGTCTCGTCGTCCGGGCGCCCCGCCCGGGCGACGGGCCGATGGTTCACGCGTCGATCCTGGAAACCCTGGAAGACCTGCGGCGCTTTCCCGCTTCACTGCCCTGGGCGATTGGGGTGCAGGCGGTCGAGAACTCTGAGGAGTTCTGCCGACGCGGCGCTGCGAACTGGCTGCTCCGAGCTGATCTTCCAATGCTTATCTTCAAGCGGGGCAGCGGCGAGCACGCCGGCAACTGCGGGTTGCACCGGTTCGACTGGCAGACGCGGGTGTTCGAAATCGGTTGGTGGTGTCGCAAATCATGCCAGGGGCAGGGTTTCATCACTGAGGCAGCGGCCGCGCTCACCGATTTCGCCTTCAGCCGCCTTGGCGCACGGCGCGTCTGGTGCATGGGCGACGAGGAGAACGTCCGAAGCTGGCGCGTCGCGGAGCGCCTGGGGTTCGTTTTCGAAGGCACGCTGAAGAGCGAACGCTGCGATCCCGATGGCACGCGGCGCAGCATGCGCGTGTATGCAACGACGCGTTAGCTCGACTCCGGCAGACAACGCGCGCGCAAGTCGCGCTTGAGCACCTTGCCGATCGCGCTGCGCGGCAGTTCGCTGACGAACTCCAGCCGGGCGAGCCTTTGCGTCCTGCCCAACCGGGCGTTTACCCATTCGCGCAGGGAGTCGGCCGACGTAACGTCGCCCTCCCGGCGCACGACGAAGGCCACCGGTGTCTCGCCCCACTCGGTCGACGGCACGCCCACCACCGCCGTCTCGGCCACGGCAGGATGCTCCTGCAACTTGGCCTCGAGGTCGCTCGGATAGACGTTGAAGCCGCCGGAAATGATCATGTCCTTCTTGCGATCCAGCAGGACCAGGAAGCCGTCGTCATCGAAGCGGCCGATGTCGCCGGTGCGGATGAAGCGCAGGCCCTCGGGCGAGAACCACTCGGCCTCGCGAGTCTTTGCGGGCTGGCGGTGATAGCCGGTCATCATCGCAGCCGAGCGGCCGACCACCTCGCCGGCCTCGCCGCGGCCGACCTCGATGCCTTCGTCGTCGACCAGCCGGATGTCGTGTCCGTCGGCGGGCCGGCCCACGGTGTGCAGTTTGTCCGGATGCAGGTGGGCTTCCAGAATGCAGGTGCCGCCGCCCTCGGTCGTGCCGTAGAACTCCACCAGCCCGCCGGGCCAGCGCCGCAGCACCTCGCGCTTGATCGCGGCGTCGAAGGGCGCGCTGGTGCAGAACTTCATCCGGAAGGCGGACAGGTCGTGTGCGGCGAAGTCGGGATGCGCCAGCAGGCGGCGGTACTGGACCGGCACGAGCATCGTGTGCGTGACGCGCTCGCGTGCGGCGATCGCGAGCCAGCGTCCGGCGTCGAACTTGCCCATCAGGTGCACCGTCCCGCCGAACCCCAGCGTCGGGAAGAGCACGACGAGCGTCGTGTTGGAGTAGAGCGGGGTGGACAGCAGCGTGACCGTGTCGGCGCTGTAGCCGTACTGCGCGCCGCGCTGCGTGTGCAGCCACCGCATGCCGTGTGGCTGCACGACGCCCTTGGGCACGCCGGTGGTGCCGGACGAGTAGATGATGTTGAATGGATCTTCCGGGCGGATCGCGACCGCCGCCGGCGCGCGGCCCGCCGGCGCAAGCCAGGCCTCAAATGGCTCCCCGGGTGCCGCGCCGTCGAGCGAGACGCACCGCGAGGCGTCGTCGCTCGCCAGCAAGGGGGCCGCCTGCGCGTCGACGAACAGGAGCCTGGCGCCCGCGTCGCGGCGCATCAGGGCGAACGTCTCGGGCGTCACCGAATGCGACAGCGGCGCCACTACGACGCCGGCGCGCAGCGCGCCGAGAAAGACGGCGGCAAGCCGCGGCGTCATGGCACCGCCGAGCAACACGACCTCGCCCGGGCGCACGCCGTCTCTTTGCAGCGCGGCGGCGATCCGGTCCATCAGCGCGTCGAGCTCGAGCCAGCTCAGGGTCGCATCGCCTTGGACGAGTGCCGGCTGCCGCGGACGGGCGCGTGCATGCTCTCGCAGCAACTCGCCCAGCGGGCGAAACGGGGACAGCGGTAGAGGGGCCGGCGGATCCGCAGTGGCTCTCATCCTCGACACATCGGTTGGACCTGCCGCTGACATGCCGCACAGCACGCAGGGTTGCCTTTCACGAGGAAACCCATAGCATGCCAGCCTCGATCAACACGGAGGGAGGGACTTCCAATGACGGGCGACCTCGAGTACCTGGCATTCACGGCGCTGCTGACCGCATCGCTCTGGATTCCGTACATCCTCGCACAGGTCAAGACCAACGGCCTGCTCGCGCCCGAGAACTATGTCGATCCCACCCCGCGCCCGTTGCCCTTGTGGGGGATGCGCGCCAACCGCGCGCATTTGAACGCGGTGGAAGCGTTCGCCCCGTTCGCCGCCATCGTGCTCGTCGCGCACCTCGTGGGCAAGGGAGACTCCACGACCGCTTTCTGGGCAGCGTGGTTCTTCTGGGCCCGGGTCGTGCATGCCGTGGTGTACCTCGCCGCCATTCCCTACATCCGGACCCTGGTCTTCACGCTGGGCTGGGTGGCGGTGGTCGCGATCTTCTGGCACGTCGTCGCCTAGGCCATCAGCGCCACCGACAACCACTCCACCTTGGGATTCGCGAAGAACCGTTCGATGAGCAGGGCAAGGAGCGCGCTTTGCCCGGGCTCGGCATCTCGAAGCCCGGGGCGCGCTCCGAGCCATCCGAGTCTCACCGTCGGTGCGCGTGGCGCTTCGTCGCCGCTCGAGTGCCGGAGGCCGCGGGCTTCGCAGGCAATCGCTCCCATTCGCGGACCCGGCCCGCCACGATCGCGAACAGCGGGTGGGCGTCGGGCACCTCGATGCCGGAAGTCCTGGCGAAGTCCTCGGGACTGCGCCGGCGCAGCTTGCCGCGCAAGTGTTTCCACTCGTATATCAACTGCCCTCTTGTCTCGGCCAATCCAGGCAGCATCCGGACACGGGCGATCTTGCCAGCGGCGAAACGGTACCCGCGGCGCAACGCCTCCACGCGTACCTCGCGCAAGTAAGCGGCGATCGCCGTCACCGGAGCGTTCTGATCGAGGAAGCGACGAAGCTGGGGGTGGGCACGATAGCCGCGCGTCAGACCGCGCAGCACCTTTTGTGCGAGAAGGCCTTCCCGCCACAGTGCGAGCAGCCCCTGCCGGTCGAGATACTTTGGGTGAACGGTCCAGATCCTCACGATCGTGGGTCGCGCGAGTTTCAACTCCTGCCGGAGCGCATCAGTCTGCGGCGTTCGTTCCACTGATGCTGTGCGTGCAGCCGCTCGGACTCGTCTTTGGACTCCTGGGGCAATGCCTGGATGCTCCGCAAAGCCGCCGCGTGCGCGATCGCGACGGCCGGGTGGGCCTGAAGAAGCATTCGATATTCGCGGAGGAACTCCTCGTGAACCGGCGGGCTGCCGCCGGACAGAAGCTCCTTGATTTGCGCACCGATCGCAGCGGCTTCCGCCTCGGGCAGACGATCGAACTTCGCGATCGCATGATCGACGTCCGCGATCAACTGGTACAAGGGGCGCAGCCAGACCCATTCGGGGTCGGCTGCAATCTGGTGCAGACGTTCCATCGGAGATGCCAGTGGGGAAGTGAGGGTCTCCGCGCGCAGTACCGCGGCCAACACGCCCCGAAGGGCCGCGCTGCTCTCCTCGATCGCTCTCAGCCAAATGTCGCTGCCTTCCATGCAATCATATTACCCCGGGCGAGTTCGCCACGACCGCTGACCGCGTCTGAATTCGATATGAACGCCGCGCAAGGATGAGCACAGTCCTGGTCACCGGAGGATCCGGGTTCGTGGGGGTGCATGTCGTCCTGCAACTGCTGAATGCGGGGCACGTGACTCGCACGACCGTGCGCTCGCTCAAGCGGGAGACGGATGTTCGCGCAATGTTGCGGAACGCCGGCGCCGAGCCGGGCGCGCGACTTTCATTTTTCGCCGCCGACCTCGAACGTGACGAGGGCTGGGCGGCCGCCGTGGCCGGATGCGACTTCGTGATTCATGTCGCCTCCCCGTTGCCACTGTCCGCGCCAAAGACCGAAGACGAGGTCATCGTTCCCGCGCGGGACGGCGTACTCCGTGTGCTCAGGGTCGCGCGCGATGCAAAGGTGAAGAGGGTGGTGCTCACCTCCTCCTGCGGCGCCATCTATTACGGCCACCCGGCGCGAAGCGCGCCATTCGACGAGACGAGCTGGACCAATCTCGACGGTGAGATGAGCGCCTACGTGAAGTCCAAAGCCATCGCAGAGCGTGCCGCATGGGATTTCATCGCCCGCGAAGGGGCCGCGCTCGAGCTTGCGGTGATCAATCCGGCCGGGGTTTTCGGGCCGGCACTGGGGCCGGACTTTTCATCGTCGCTCGATCTCGTGAAGCGCCTTATGCGCGGCGGATTCGGCTGCCCACAGATCTATTTCGGCGTGGTTGACGTCCGCGACGTGGCCGACCTGCACTTGCGCGCGATGACGGATCCCGCGGCGAAAGGCGAACGGTTCATCGCAGTCTCGGGCGACGTGATGTCCATGCTCGACATCGCGAAAGTACTGAAGGCGCGGATGGGAGACGCGGCGCGCAAGGTACCGACGCGACAGATCCCGAACTGGGTCGTCAGAATCGTCGCGCGGTTCGACGGCCGCATGCGCCAGCTTCTTCCGCTGCTCGGCACGATACGCCGCCCCACGAGTGCGAAGGCGGAGCGCGTCCTGGGCTGGAAGACCCGGCCAAGAGAAGACGCCATCGTGGCGACCGCCGAGAGTCTGATCCGGTTCGGAATCGTCGGCTGAGACCGTCAGGTTGGCCGCGAAGGCGAAGCGCAGCGGCGGGTCGATAGCCCCGGCGTTCTATAAGTTCCTTGGGATCTCGGCGTCGACGATTCTGCGCAGCGAAGTGCGCGTCCAGTGGCGGTTGCCGTGGGATCGAGAGAAACGCTCGAAGCACAGATAGTGCACGACGTCGCGAAAGGTCAATTCCCTCTCGACCGGCCACTCGGCAAAGCTTTGTTGAGCCGAGCGGACGAGCGCCCGGGCAGCGTCGGCGCTTGCTCCCGTCAGCCTCGCAACGATCTTTTCGTACAACGCCGTTCCCGTGACCGCCGCGTGCTGCGTGCGGACGTCGCGGTATGTCGCCAGCGCCTTCCTGCTCTCACGCCTGGCATAACGTCCTTCTTCACCCAGCCACATGAAGCCCAGGAGAGGCCACCGCTCGATCATCGTCATCGCCTCCTCGAAAATGCGCTTTCCGGACGCATATACGAAGAGAACCCGGCAACTGGTTACACCCGCGGATTGCGGAACACCCGCGTCACCGGCTGGGGTGGGGCGGAGAATCCAGTTACCAGAGCTTGACGCAGTGCCCGGCCAGAACGAACGCGGAGGGCGACGGGCCGGCGTTGTCCGACGCATCCTCGAGAGAGACGGCCAGAAGCGTCACGTTGGAAAGCAGGCGTTCCGACGTGTCCGCAAGGGGGACCGAGCCATGTTCGCCAGGAGGGATCGTGCCGAGCCTGAAGGGCGCCCCATCCCGCGGCAAGGCCCATAGCTGCATGACCTTGCCCGGCGGGGGCGTGAAGGGCTTGAGGAACTTGATCGACATCTTTCTGCCGAAGCGCGTCGAGCTGGCAAGCACTGTCGGCACTCCGTCCCCGTCGGCCAACAAGCCCACGTAACTCGCCGGAATCGCATCACGCTGGGAGACAGCCCCGTCCGTGGGCATCAATAAGGTCGGGTAGAGCCGGACCAGCCCGACGGTCGCGACCACCCCGAAAGCGAATCCCACTGCCGGCATGAGCCACTTCGTCCAGCCGGTGGAGATCCCGGTCGCGCGCGAGCCGCCCAGGCGCCGCTCTATCGTCCTCATCCTCGAGGTCGGGATATTCGGCCACGGACACTACCGCTGCCGGGATCGGCCTGGAGTACAATTGTCCATACGATTTCAGGATGAAGATCACCTGGGATCCGGCCAAGGCAGCAACGAATGAGAGCGTCCATGGCGTGACCTTTGCCGAAGCGGCGACGGTCCTCGATGACGAACTGGCGCTGACGCGGGAGGATCCCGCCGCGATCGGCGAGCAGCGTTTCGCGACGCTGGGGCTAAGTGGCGAGGGCAAGCTTCTGGTGGTGATCTATACCTATCGCGATCCAGACGTGATTCGGATCATCTCGGCATGGAAGGCGAACAGACGGCAGAGGGCGTTGTATGAAAAAGGTCGCGGCTGAAAGCTATCGGGATATCGATTTCTCACGCGCCCGGCGCGGCGCTGTGATCAAAGCGGAACCTGGCAAGACCAAGATCTCGATCCGCCTGGACAATCGAGTCCTCGAACATTTCCGCTCGGCCGTCGAAGAGGCCGGCGAAGGCAACTATCAGACCCTGATCAACGATGCGCTGGTCGCCTACATCCAGCGGAAGTCGATGCTGGAAGCGGTGCGACAGGTGGTGCGCGAGGAAGTGGCGGTATCCGGGGTTGCCCGCCAAGGCGCCCGCAAGCCGCGGCA
>CAZEIW010000229.1:0-5939 GCA_964512305.1 uncultured Burkholderiaceae bacterium
CGCCGCGGTCGAGATCGTGGCGCTGCGCGAGACGGTCGGCCGGATCCTCGCTCGGGACATCGTCGCGCCGATCGACCTTCCGCCCTTCGTCAATTCCGCCGTCGACGGCTACGCGGTGAGGCATGCCGACCTGCAGCCGGGTGGCCCGACGCAGCTGCCGCTGCACGGCAAGACCTTCGCCGGTCATTCGAGCCACGCGCTGCCGCGCGGCGTTGCCGCGCGCGTCTTCACCGGCGCGATGCTTCCCGAGGGTGCCGACACGGTGCTGATGCAGGAAGACTGCCAGGAGCGCGACGGCGAGGTGACGATCCCGCCAGGGATCCCGCTCGGCGCCAACCGGCGTCTCGCCGGCGAAGACGTCGCCCGCGGCAGCCGCGCGCTCGCGGCCGGCCGGCGGCTGATGCCGCCCGACATCGGCCTGATCGCGGCGCTCGGGCTGGAGCGCCTGCCGGTGCGCGCGCGCCTGCGCGTGGCGCTGTTCTCCACCGGCGACGAGCTGGTCGAGGCGCCGGCGCCGCTGACCGCCGGCAAGATCTACGACGCCAACCGCGCGATGCTTGCTGCGCTGCTGACGCGCCTGGGCGCGGTGGTCGACGATGGCGGCATCCTGCCCGACGACCCCGAGCGAACCCAGGCTCAGCTGCGCGCCGCGGCCTCGCGCACCGATCTGGTCCTGACCTCCGGCGGCGTCTCGACCGGCGAGGGCGACCACGTTCGCGCGGCGATCGAGGCCATCGGCACGCTGACCTTCTGGCGCGTCGCGATCAAGCCTGGGCGCCCGGTCGCGCTCGGGCAGGTCGGCGGCACGCCGCTGCTGGGCGTTCCCGGCAACCCCGTCGCCGCCCAGATCACCTTCTCGCTCGTCGGCCGCCCGCTGCTCGATCGCTTGAGCGGCGCCGCCTTCGAGCCGCCGGTGCGCCTCGCTGCCAGCAGCGCCTTCGCCTATCGGAAGAAAGCCGGACGCCGCGAGTACGTGCGCGTAACCGTCGATGCCGCGGGCGTGGCGCGGCGCTATCCGAAGGAGGGCGCGGGGATCCTGACCTCGCTCACCGAGACCAATGCGTTGGCGGAGTTGCCGGAGACGATGACGCAGCTGTCGCCGGGCGATACCGTCGCGTGCATTGCGTTGGGGTTGCTGCACGCGTGACGTAGCCGCGGCGCAGCCTCACCCCCGCCCCTCTCCCGCAAGCGGGAGAGGGGAGCTTCAAGCGGTCGCCGTGCCTCCCCTCTCCCGCTTGCGGGAGAGGGGCGGGGGTGAGGGCGCGGGCCGTCAGTCCGTCGCCGCCGGCCGCCACCGCAGATCGTTGACCGCCTGCCTCGTATCGCGCGCGATTCGAAGGTCTTCGCGCCGTGCCGCCTGCGCCGACTCGACCGCGCCGGCGCCGTGCTCGATGCGCCCGCATTCGAGGTGAAGGCGCCGGATCCCCGCCACCTGCAGGACCTCGCGGTCGTGGCAGGCGATCACGGCCGTGCCATCGGCCTGGCACAGGTCGCGGATCAAGGCCATGGTCTGCTGGCGCGCCTCGGCGTCGAGGTTCGCGGTCGGCTCGTCGAGCAGGAACAGCCGCGGCTTGAGCACGCGCGCCCGGGCCAGGGCCACGCGCTGCTTCTCGCCGGCGGACAGGCTTTGCGCGGGCGTTCCCAGCAGGTGGCCGACCCCCGCCCATGCCACCGCCTCGCGCACGAGCTGTTCGCGTTCGCGCCGCGGCACGCCGCGGGCGCGCAGCCCATAGGCGATGTTTTCCTTGACGCTGCTGCGGAACAGGTACGGGTGCTGGTGGACGTAGATCACGTTGCGCCGCAACCAGTCGGGATAGGCGGCACCGAGGTCCACCGGCCGCCCCAGGTAGCGCCCGAGGGCAAGCTCGGCCGGCTCCAGCCCGGCCATCACCCGCAGCAAGGTGGTCTTGCCGGCGCCGTTGTCGCCGGTGAGTGCGTAGCTGCGTCCGGTCTGCAGCTCCAGCGTCTCGATGTCGAGCACGGAGCGCGCGCCGTAGCGCTTCCGCAGGCGCTCGAGCACGAACAACGGCTCGGTCATGGGCGCCCCGGCACGGCGGTCACGCATTGGCGCCTCATTTCAAGCCGCCTTTGCCCTGCAGGAAGGCGAGCGCCAGGTTCACCGCGAGCGCGAGCACGAGCAGCACGAAACCGAGCGCGATGCCCTGCGCGAACTCGCCCTTGCTGGTCTCCAGCGCGATCGCCGTCGGGATGTTGCGCGTGAACCCGGCGATATTGCCGCCGACCATCAGCGAGCACCCGATCTCCGAATAGACGCGGCCGAAGGCGCTGAAGACCGCCGCCATCACGCCGAAGCGCACCTCGGCCAGCGTGGTCCAGGCCGTGCGCAGGCGCGTCGCCCCGAGGCCCACGGTCGTCTCGCGCACGCGCGGATCCGCACCCTGCACCGCGGCCAGCGTGAACGCGACCAGCACTGGCAGCGCGATCACGATTTGGCCGACGATCATCGCGCCGGGCGTGAACAGCAGGTGCAGGGCGCCGAAGATGCCCTGCCGCGACAGCAGCAGGTACAGCACGAGGCCGACCACCACCGTCGGGATCGCGAGCAGGGCCTGGGTGAGCACGACGAGCGCCCCGCGTCCGGGGAACGACGATGTCGCGAGCAGGTACCCCGCTGCGACGGCCGGCAGCGCCGCCACCGCCATCGCCGCGAGCGAGACTTTCAGCGAGACGCCGATGATTCCCCACAGCTCCGCGTCGCCGCTGAACAGCAGGCCCAACGCCTGGTGCGTCGTTGCCAGCAGGTCCATCCGGATCAGGGGCCGCGCGCATCGGGAAAGAACAGCTGCTCGCCGCCCACCTTGAACGCGGCGATCGCCTGCTGGCCCTCGGGCGACGTGATCCAGTCCGCGAACTGTTCCGCGCCGCGATAGTTGATGTCCGGATATTTCGCCGGGTTCACCGCGATCACGTGGTACGGGTTGAACATGCGCGCGTCGCCCGACACCTCGATCCGAAGCCCGCCGCGCGCCCGGTATGCCGCATACGTGCCGCGGTCCGACAGCGTGTAGCCCTGCAGCTCGGACGCCATCGTCAGCACTTCGCCCATCCCTTGGCCGGACGAGACGTACCACGCCCCTTCGGGCTTCAACCCCGCCGCGGCCCAGTAGCTCTTCTCCATCTGGTGCGTGCCGGATTCGTCGCCGCGCGAGATGAACTTGGCCCGGCGCTCGGCGATGCGGGCGAACGCCGCAACGACGTCGGTCATTCCGCGCACGCCCGCGGGGTCGCTCTCCGGGCCGGCGAGGACGAAATCGTTGTGCATCACCGCGCGCCGGTCGACCCCGTGGCCGGCCGCCACGAACGCCTCTTCGAGTGCCGGCGCATGCACCAGCAGCACGTCGGCATCGCCGTTTTCGCCCAGCTTGAGGGCCTTGCCGGTTCCGACCGCGATCACCTGCACCCGCTGGTGGAAGCGCGCCTCGTACTGGGGGAGCAGGACCTTCAACAGGCCGGAGTTGTCGGTGCTGGTCGTCGTCGCAAGGCGCAGGTCCTGTCCCGCCGCAGCGCCGCACAAGAGCGCCGACGCGAGCACCGCGAGGAGCGGGGCGGCACTGCGGCGAAGCAGCCCGCGGCCGCGCGGCGGGGCCCCGGACATCCCCAGGCGCCGGTTAATCGTGCAAGCGGCTGAATCTACGCGAGAATGGGTGATCGCCCCGACATTCCGGGCGGCGCGAGCCGGTGGCGGTCTCTGCGGCGCGGCGGGGTCGACACTGCCGGCGCGAAGCGATATAGTGAAAAGGTAATATCGGTATTTGCTGACGGGAAGAAGGGCCGGAGATCGAAGCCTGCAGACTAGCTCTGCTGGATGCGCTGCTTGAATTTGGCTACCTCGGGGCGAACCGCTTCAACCGCAAGTGCCTGCATCTGACGATAACACTCCAGGACCTCCAGCCCGAGGGACGTCAACGATGCGCCGCCCCCCTTCTTGCCGCCCTTCACGGC
Source organism: uncultured Burkholderiaceae bacterium (assembly GCA_964512305.1). Lineage (GTDB taxonomy): Bacteria > Pseudomonadota > Gammaproteobacteria > Burkholderiales > Burkholderiaceae_F > CAZEIW01. The sequence goes on from CAZEIW010000229.1 coordinate 3,964, forward strand.
CTCGACCAGCAGGCTCTTGAAGCAGGCGTTCATCGAATCGACCAGAAGCCAAGCGTGTTTATAGCTCATCCCCATCTCGCGACCCGCGCCGGAAATCGATCCGGTGCGCCGGATCGACTCGAGCAGGCGGGCCTTGCCCGGCCCGATCGCGATCTGGTCGCCGAGATGGACGCGCAGTTCGACGTCGATGGTGAGCGGCGGGTCTTCGATTTTCATGCTGGCAATGGTATCGGAAGCCCGCGTTGGCATCCGCGCAACAATCCGCGTAAGCGGCAATCACGTCAACAGGCTCGGTGAGGAGACGAAGATGCAGAGGTCGCTGCACATCAACCCCGACAAATGCACGGGCTGCCTGCAGTGCGAGATGGCTTGCAGCTACGAGAACTACGCCGTCTTCAACCCGGCCAAGTCCCGGATCAAGGTGTTCGAGTTCCACCACACGGGACGCAAGGTGCCCTACACCTGCACGCAGTGCGACGAGGCCTGGTGCCTGCACGCCTGCCCGGTCGAGGCGATCAAGATCGACGCGGCGACCGGCGCCAAGATCGTGCTCGAGAACGTCTGTGTCGGCTGCAAGGTGTGCACGGTCGCCTGCCCGTTCGGCACCATCAATTACGTGCAGGACACGGGCAAGGTGCAGAAGTGCGACCTTTGCGGCGGCCAGCCGGCCTGCGCGGAGGCCTGCCCGACCGGCGCGATCACGTATGTCGACGCGGACTGGACCGGCCTCGACCGGATGAAGCAGTGGGCCGACAAGGTCGGCAACCAACCGCACGCCTAGGGAGACGAACATGTCGTGGGCTGGAAAGATCCTTCGCGTGAACCTGACGGCCGGCACCTGCAAGTCCGAACCGTTGAACATGCAATGGGCGCATGACTACGTCGGCCAGCGCGGCCTGGCGACCAAGTATTTCGTCGAAGAGGTCGACGCCAAGGTCGACCCGCTGTCGCCGGCCAACAAACTCATCTGGGCGACCGGGCCGCTGACCGGCACGATGGCCTCGACGGGCGGGCGCTACTCGGTGATCACCAAGGGCCCGCTGACGGGCGCGATCGCCTGCTCGAACTCCGGCGGCTACTGGGGCGCCGAGCTGAAGATGGCCGGCTGGGACATGATCATCTTCGAGGGCAAGTCGCCGAAGCCGGTCTACCTGTACATCGAGAACGACAAGGCCGAGCTGCTCGACGCCGGCTTCGTCTGGGGCAAGTCGGTGTGGGTGACCGAGCCGGCGATCAAGGCGAAGCACCAGGACCCGCAGATCCGCGTCAGCAGCATCGGGCGCGCCGGCGAGACCGGCTGCCTGTTTGCCGGGATCATCAACGACCTGCATCGGGCGGCCGGCCGCTCGGGCGTCGGCGCGGTGGCGGGCAGCAAGAACCTGAAGGCGATCGCCGTGCGCGGCACCAAGGGCGTGGGCAACGTCCGCGATCCCAAGGGCTTCATGGCCGCGACGCTTGCCGCGAAGAAGGTGCTCGCCACCCACCCGGTGACGAGCCAGGGGCTGCCGAAATACGGCACCCAGGTGCTGATGAACGTGATCAACGAGATCGGCGCGCTGCCGACCCGCAACCATCGCGACGTCCAGTTCGAGGGCGCGAAGGATATTTCGGGCGAAGCGATGCACGAGCCGCGCCGGACCGACGGCAAACCCAACCTGGTCACCAACCAGGCGTGTTTCGGCTGCACGATCGCCTGCGGCCGGATCTCCAAGATGGACGAGACGCACTTCACCGTGAAGACCCGTCCCGAGTACTGGGGCGCATCGGGCGGCCTCGAGTACGAGGCGGCCTGGGCGCTGGGCGCCGACACCGGCGTCGGCGACCTCGACGCGGTCATCAAGGCCAACTGGCTGTGCAACGACCTGGGCATGGACCCCATCTCTATGGGGGCGACGCTGGCGGCCGGCATGGAGCTGTACGAGCGCGGCGTCATCGACGACCGCCACGTCGAACTGCCGTTGCGCTTCGGCTCCGGC
>CAZEIW010000230.1:0-6175 GCA_964512305.1 uncultured Burkholderiaceae bacterium
CGCCGCGTGCACTTGTCGCCCATGATCATGAAGGTCGCCGTGCCGTGGCCGAAGCACTCGCCGATGTTCGGACAGCTTGCCTCTTCGCACACGGTATGAAGCCGCTGTTCGCGCAGGATCTCCTTGACCCGGTAGTAGCGCGAACCCGCGGCGCTCGAGCCCGCGCGGACGCGGATCCAGTCCGGCTTGGGCAGCCGCTCGTGCGCGGCGACGACCTTGATCGGGATGCGCGAGGTCTTGCCGGCGCCCTTCTGCTTGGCGGCGGCGTCGTAGGCCACGTCCGGGGCTGGCCGGTCCGGGCCCGGTGCTGACGGGGTGCTCATTGCGAAAGGTGAGAAGAAAGGCGTTCGAGCAGCCGATCGGCGACCGACTGCCAGCTCGCGCGGACACCCAGTGTAGCCAAATCCACGGTCGCAAGCCCCGGGTAGCCGCAGGGGTCGATCAGCCCGAACGGGGCGAGATCCATCGCCACGTTGAGCGCGACGCCGTGGTACGCGCAGCCGCGGCTGACCTTGATGCCGAGGGCGGCGATCTTCGCCAACCCGGCAAAGCGCGGGTCGCCGTGCGCCGCTGCCGGCTCCACCGGCACGTAGATGCCGGGCGCGCCCCTGACCCGCCTGCCGTCGAGGCCGAAGCCGTCGAGGGTCTGGATCACCGACTCCTCGATCCGGTACACCAGCTCGCGCACGAAGATGCCAAGGCGCCGCAGGTCGACCAGCGTGTAGACGACGATCTGCCCCGGCCCGTGATACGTGATCTGCCCGCCGCGATCGCTGTGCACGACGTCGATGCCGCCGGCGGCGAGCAGGTGCTCGCGGCGCCCCGCCTGTCCGAGCGTGAACACCGGCGGATGCTCGACCAGCCACAGTTCGTCGGGCGTCGACGCGTCGCGCCGCGCCGTGAACTCCTTCATCGCCTGCCATGTCTCGAGGTAGCCGGCGCGGCCGAGCGGGCGAACGACGGGGACCAGGACGGCGTTCTCGCCGGCAGGAGCTTCCATCCTTCGCTAGAGCACGACCTTGACGTCCGGGTGGCTGGTCAGCGCCCGGTACAGTGCGTCGAGCTGCTCGCGCGAGGTCGCCCGCACCGTCGCGGTGAGCGACAGGTACTTGCCGGCGCGGGACTCGCGCACCTCGACCGTCGTCATGTCGAAGTCCGGCGCATGCGCGCGCACCACGGCGACGATGGCCGGCTCGAACCCCGGCTCGTTGCGGCCCAGGATCTTGATCGGGAAGTCGACCGGAAACTGCAGCAGGCTGTCCGGTCGCCCGCCCGGTTGCGCCGTCACCAGACCTCCCTCAGAGCGCCTCGATCGCGGCATCGTACCCCGCGCGCAGGCGCCCAAAGATCGGGCCCGGGCGGCCATTGCCGACCGGCCTGCCGTCGATCTCGACGATCGCCAGCAGCTCGCGCGTTGCCGCGCTCAGCATGACCTCGTCGGCGCTGCGAAGCTCGTCGATCGGGATCGGGCGCGAGGCGAATGCAATGCCCGCCGACGCGCACAGCTCCGCCAGGAACCCGTAGCGGATGCCCTCCAGGATCAGGTGGTCGCGCGGCGGCCCGCGGACGCCACCGTCGCTGACGACCCAGATGTTGCTCGCCGAGCCCTCGGTCAGGTATCCGTCGCGATGCTGGATGACTTCGTCGGCGCCACTGTCGGCCGCATGCTGCCGCGCCAGCACCGCGCCCAGCAGCGACGTCGACTTGATGTCGCAGTGCAGCCAGCGCGCATCGGGCAGCGTCACTGCCCGAAGGCCACCGCTGCGCTGCGCCCCGGTCGGCCGCACCATCGGAGACACCATCGCGAACACGGTCGGCTCGACGCCGGCCGGGAAAGCGAAGTCGCGCCGCGCCACGCCGCGCGTGACCTGAATGTAGACGGTCTGGTCCTCGAACGGAGCCTCGGCGATGAGCCGCGCGACGATGCGTTTCCAGCCGTCGCGCGGATGGGGATTGGCGATCCGCACCTTCGACAGGCTGCGCTCGAGGCGGTCAAGGTGCTGTTCGAAGCGCAACGGGCGCCGGTGATACACCGGGACGACCTCGTAGACGCCGTCGCCGAAGATGAAACCGCGGTCGAGCACCGGGATCCGCGCCTGGTCGAGCGGGACGAACGCGCCGTTGAGATAGCAGGGCGTGGAAGGGATCTGCATCGGATGGACTCGCTGTTCGCGCTCAGCGCCGGCGCAGCGCGCGGATGAACTCCTGCGCCGAGATCTCGCCGAGGAAGCCGGCGACAAGGCGCTCGGCTTCGCGCAGCCGCTCGCGCAGCTCCTCCGAGCTGCGGCTCTGCTCGATCCGGATCGCCATCGTTTCGGCGCCCGGGCCCAGCCGTTCGGTCAATTCCCGCACCGCGCGCCGCTTGACTTCGTCGACCGTCAGCAGCGTGCGCTCGCCCCCGGGGCCGGAAGTCAGGACGTCGAGCCCGGCCGCGGTCGTCGGACCGGGATCGGCCGCGCGCGGCGCGCGCGCGGAATTCGATTCCGGCGCCGCCGCGTGCACGAAGCCCTGCGATTCGAGCAGGCCGATCACGGCGTCGATGCCGCCGTTGCCGGCCAGGGGCGCGAGCTCGCCGACCGTGCGCTTGCCGTCGATCATGATCAGGACCCGCCGCGCCGTCATCGACAGCCCGCCGGACCGGCGCGCGACCTCGATCACGCCTTTGGCGGTCTTCGCGAAAACCAGGCTTTCGTCCATCGGCGCCATTCAGCGTCTCTGCCCTGTCGTCCGGGGTCGACCGTGTGCGATCGCCGGCTCGCAGCCGTTTGAAGTCTCTTGGCCCAAGATCGTGGATTCGGACTATTGCGTTTCGGCCGCCGCGCCGGCCGCGGTCTGTGCCGCAGTGCCGGCTGCCAGGCCGTGCTCGGCCTCGTTCCCCGCCAGGCTTTTTACCACCAGACGCTTAAGAAGCGTCAGCCGGCGGTGGAAGAAGTGGTCCGCCCCCGGGATCACGGTCACCGCGATGTCCGAAGCCTGCGCCCATTGGAATACGTCGGACAGCGCGATCGTTTCGTCGCGCTCCCCGTGTATCACGATCGCATCCGCATCGACCGCGGGCATCGGCCACTTGCCCGCGGCCGCACCGACCAGCACCAGGTGCCGCACCGGCTGCCCGCGCTGCCGCAGCTCGCGCGCGACCTTCGCCGCGACGAAGCTGCCGAACGAGAATCCGGCCAGCGCCCGCGGCGCGCGCTCGGGAAGCGAAGCCGCCACGTCCGGCATGCGCGGCACCAGGTCGACCAGGTGGAGCAGATCGTCGCTTTCCCCGCGCCCTTCGTCGTAGGCCCCCTCGCTGGCGCCGACGCCGCGGAAGTTGGGGCGCACCGCCAGCCAGCCGAGCGCGACGAACGCGCGCACGAGCGTCGTGACCACCTTGTTGTCGAGGCTGCCGCCGAACAGCGGGTGCGGATGCGCGATGTATACGATGCCGGCCGCTCGTGCGGACGGACGGTCCAGCGCGAGCTCGATGCGCCCGGCCGGCCCCGCGATGACCCGGCGCTCGCTTCTGCCGTTCATGGCAGGCGGAGCCTCTCGACGATCCTGCCCCCGATCAGGTGCGATTCGATGATCTCGTCGATGTCGGCGCGATCGACATACGTGTACCAGACACCTTCCGGATAGACCACCAGGCAGGGCCCCTCGTCGCAGCGGTCGAGGCAGCCGGCGCGGTTGATGCGGATCATGCCGGCGCCGTTGCGGCCGAGCTGCTTGATGCGGTCCTTCGCGTACGCCTGCATTTCCTCGCTGCGATGATTCGCGCAGCAGACGGCACCCGGCTCGCGCTGGTTGAGGCAGAAGAACACGTGCCGCTGGTAATACACCCTTTAGTCTCCGCGAAGGTCCGGCCGCGGCGCCCCGGGGGCCCGCAGTAGGTATTTTCCTACGTTAGGTTACCCGCTTCGAACGCAGGCGCGAGCGCCGTCAGCCGCAACAGGGCTCGCTCGAATCGGGGAACCGCCGCGGCCGCCGTTGCGGACCGTGGCGGGATCCGGGCGCTCAGCCCGGGGCGTTGAGCTCGGCGACGAAATCGAACGTGTCGCCTCGGTAGTACGACTGCGTGAGCTCGACCGCGCGGCCGTCGCGCAGATAGCCCAGTCGCTCGATCAGCAGCCCGGCATCGCCCTCCTGGGCCTCGAGCAGGCGCGCCTTTTCGCCGGTGAGCAGCAGCGCGCGCAGACGTTGAAGCGCGCGCACGGGCCGGTTGCCGGCCTGCTCGAGCGCCGCGTACAACGAGTCGTGCACCGCGTCGATAGAGGGCAGGAACGACGCCACCACGGTGGCGACCTCCACGGCCATCGGAGCTTCGTCGGCGAAGCGGACCCGGTGGAAGCGATAGACGGTCGTGCCCGGGCTCAGCGCCAGCTTCAGCGATTCCTCCGGGGAGACCGTCCCGACCGCGCGCTTGAGCCAGACGCTGCGGGGCACCCGCCCGCGCGCGATCATGTCCTCCGAGAAGGACGTGAGGTTGGCGTCGTTCTTGTCGATGCGGGCGCAGACGAAATTGCCGGAGCCCTGGCGTTTGACGAGGTAGCCCTCGGCCGCGAGCAGATCGATCGCCTTGCGCACCGTGATGCGCGAAACATCGAGATCGGCCGCGAGCTGGCGCTCCGGCGGCAGCGCGTCGTCCGGACCCAGCACGCGCTGCTCGATCGCCCGCCGCAGTGCGCGCTCGAGCTGCTGATACAGCGGCTGGCTGTCGCCCGGATCAAGGCGCAGGACCTGCGCCAGCGAAGTGGTTGCCATCCATCCCCCGATGCCGGTCATGCCCGCACCGGTTCATCCCTGCCGCCAAGCCGGCAGTTGTTGCCACGCATGGTACCAATAAAACACCACCTGGTCGGCCGCATTTGACCGCCGCCACCCCGCTTGCTGCCAAGCGGGCGCTTGGGCCCGGGCGACGACCGGCCCGCCTGTTGCCAATGTGCGACGCAATACCAATTAGTCTACCACTTTACCCAAATTGGTAGTAAATTGGTGTGTAACCGGACGCGACCAGAGGTTCCGCGTTTCGAGCAGACGGAGGGCGCCCGACGCGCCGCCCGCGGCGAGGCGGGTCCGGCAGGGGATGCCGGAGCGTGCCACGAAGAACCAACCGTAAGCGATCAATGCGAGGAGGAAGCATGAAGACCGAACTCACGCCAGTTGCAATGGCCGTCGCGCTGGCGCTTGGCGGCGGCGCGTTGCCGTCGTGGGCGCAAACGGCCCCGGCACCCGTCACGCCGCCCGCCAACGCTCCGACACAGGTCGCCCAGGCGGCCGATCAAGGAGCCCCGAAACCGGCGCAGGCGGCAGAGGAAACGGAGACCATCATCGTCACCGGCGTGCGCGCCTCGGTTGAGAAGTCGCTCGAGGCCAAGCGCGAGGCCGATTCGCACATCGAGGTGATCACGGCGGAAGACATCGGCAAGATGCCGGACAAGAACATCGCCGACTCGCTGTCGCACATCAGCGGCGTGACGATCAGCTCCGCGGGCGCCAACGAGGGCGGCTTCGACGAAAACGACCGCGTCAGCCTGCGCGGCACCAACCCCAGCCTGACGCAAACCCTGATCAACGGGCACAACGTCGCCTCCGGCGACTGGTTCGTGCTCAACCAGGTCGGGCTGGTCGGCCGCAGCGTCAGCTATACGCTGCTGCCTTCCGAGCTCGTCGGCCGGGTCGACGTCGACAAGACCTCGAAAGCGGAGTACGTCGAAGGTGGGGTCGCCGGCTCGGTCAACATCATCACGCGCAAACCGCTCCAGTTTCCCAAGTCCACCACGCTCGAAGCCACCGCGGGCCTGGTGTACGCCGACCTGCCCTCCAAGACCGATCCGCAGTTCAGCGTGCTGGGAAACTGGAAGAACGACGCCGGCAACGTGGGAGTGCTGGCGCAACTCTTCTACGAGCAGCGCCATCTGCGGCGCGATGGGCAGGAGCTGCTCACGTACGAGCGGATCGCACCCGGCAGCGCGGTGGCGACCGCGCATCCGGACCTGGTCAACGTCTATTACCCGGGCTACATCGGCTCGGTCCTCTTCGAGCAGGAGCGCAAGCGCACCGGCGGCCTGCTCGACGTCGAATTCAAGCCCAGCCACGATGTGACCCTGGACGCCTCGTACTTCGGCTCCAATCTGAACGCGACCAACTACAACCGGAACTACATTCTCTGGATGCACAACTTCCTGGCCGGCGG